>QEVD01000487.1 GCA_003576975.1 Candidatus Zhuqueibacterota bacterium | reverse complement strand
CAATCATCCGGCTGCGCCACTGCGCTTGCATGAAATAAACCCCGGCTGTGAGCGAAGACGAGGCCAGCGACAGCGTGAGATTCTGCTCGCCGCCCGGCACATTAACACGCCAGAACGCAATTTGTTGCCCGAGAGTGTTGTACAGTCGAATATTGAGAGCGTCGGCCGCCGGCGTACGAACATGAAACGTGAGCGTGGAGATGTCTGCCAAGCGCCCCGGATTTGCGAACGAGGGGTCGAAACGAAAATCATCGGGCGGATGGCTTTGCTCTGTGATTTGCGCCGGCGCGAGTTTGTAAACAAATACACCGGTGCCGAGCGTGGCGAGATAGGCTATTTCCGGGCGCGGCGGCGGATCACGCGCGAGAAACGGATCCGCTATTATGCTCGTCACGCCTTTGCGCGAGCCGGCCGGAAACGGCTCTGTCCAACTCTCGCCGCCATTTCGCGTTTCGAATAGTTGAAAGACATCGTTTCCGATGAGAGAACCGCCCACGAACACGTGACCGGAAGAACCGCGGTTAATCAGAACCGAGGTGAACTCTCCGCGCGGATCTGTGAGGTTGGCAATTTCCCAGGTTTTACCGGCATCTTGAGACTTGATCACGGTGTGACTCAACACGGCATAAACGATATTCGTATCTGCCGGATCAACTGCCAGCGCGCGGCATTCTTGCCTCAGCGTGAGATTCGCGGGGCTGCGATCTTCCCATGTTGTTCCGGAATCGCGCGAGCGCAAGATCAAAGTTGACTGTATTTCCAAGCCGTCAGTCTGTGCGCCTCCCGCCCAGATTTCTTCTTCTGTCATGCGAATCTGCGAACGGTTGTAGGCAGCCAGCGCGCGAACGTTGGCATACTGTTTTTCCCAAACCAGTTGCCAGCTCTTACCGCGATCCAGCGAGCGGTAGATTGAACCCGGCCCGGCAGCGAACGCCGTAACAAATTCCGGCCCGATCGATTGGCATACCGCCGTTCCCGCGAGTGCATCGATTCTCCGTACAGCAGAACGATCGATCCCGCTGTCTGCGATGACCCATGCGCCTTTTTTCTCGCAGGTGTCTGGGTATTGTTGGTAGAAATAAATCAGCGCAGAATCGCCGGGCGCCGGCTCTGGTTTTGCGCCAACCAATACCCCTTTCCAGCACACGAGGGGACAAACGGTATGAAACGCAAAAATCGAGTTTAACTTTTTTGCCGGCGCGCCGAGATGAATCCATTCCGGATCAGAAAGATTTCTCCGGTAAACGCCGCTGTCCTCGGTGGCAACGTACAGCGCGCCGAAGAATTCATTTATCGCTGTGACAGATTTCCCCTCCAGGCCGAATGGCTCGAGTTGTTGGGCGTGGGCGGCGCTGGTTGCCAGCAAAACGTAAATCAGCAGAAAGCAGGTTTTCATAAATTCGATTATAAGAGTTTTTTGGATGTCAGCCACCGCCTGGCCGTTACTCTCCAAGCTTTGATGGTTCGCATCAAAACAAATGCTAAGGCCAAGCCGCAGCAGATCATCCGGGGTTAGCGCAACAGCGTTAGCTTTCTCATCTCACTCACATCGCCGACCTGCAGCCGGCAAAAATAAACGCTGGAGGCTGTGTCATTGCCGGAGTCATTTTTCCCGTCCCATCTCACCAAATAATTGCCGGCCGGCAATGTCTGATCGATCAGCTCGCGTACCAATTCACCGCGTAGATTGTAAATCGCCAATTTTGCCGGGGCATGGGCAAATGCCGGTGAAATCTCAAAACGGATGAGAGTGTTCGCATTGAACGGATTGGGATAATTCTGGTGCAGCAATAAACTCTTGGGCAGATCGCTCGCCAATTGCGGCTCTTTCACACTGGTCGCGATTTGCGGACCCGCGCTGCGGCGCTTGCCTTCAGCATCAGCGAGATAAACATTCACCCACGCAGGACGAAAGGAGGGAGGGTGCTGATAAAGCTGCTGCCATTCCTCATCCGTCAAGCGCTTGAAATTCATCGTCACGTGTTCATAATAACTCATCACCGGCCCGATGAACGCCGTGGCTTTGCCCTCGTAATTTTCGGCAATGAAAACGCCGAGATCGAGAGGCCCGGTGCCGGCGTGCATGACTTTGCCGATGAGGGCGCCGCTTTCGTCCGTGGGCTGCGTGTGAACGTCTGCCACCACCAAATCTTTTTCGATGCTTTGTTCCGCGCCGCGATAATAGAGATACGCGTACCACCCGTCAAGCTGTTCGCCGCAGATGGGGGTGCTGTACATCATGCGCCGGAGAAACCGTATTTCTGCGGAATCCGGTTCCTCGTGGTGAAGCTGCCTGCCGGCAATGACCGCAAGCGTGTCCATCACCCCGGCCATGTGAGAAAAATAGCGCGTGATGCTTGCCTTGAGCCATTCCTCGCCGAATGCCACGGCATTGAATTTCGCCTCCGCTTGTTCAGCATAACTTTGCAGCGTGCGATAAAATTCCGGGAACGGTTCGACGAAGCTGTACGGAAATAAGCAAGTCGTGCCGGAAGTATAAGATTGCTTGGCATAAAGCAGATTATCGTGGCGCAACTGCGCCCATGAAGCGAGCTGGGTATTCATCTTCTGCTGCCAAAATGCGCCGGTTTGCATGAATGCGGGAAAAACGGTTAGATCACCGGCAGGGTTGAGGCTGCGAATGGCTTGCAGCCAAACGTTGTACAATGCGCTTTTCCAAAATTCGTCTTCATATGAGTCGACGAGATAACGCAACGCTGACAGATTTGAGGCGTAGGGATAACGCTGCAACTCGGCTTGCAGGAGAATGCTCGCCGCGTCATTGCCCAGCGCAAACAGAACGTCGAGACTCGAGGGCAGCATGCGCAGCACTTTGCGATCTTGATATAAAATGCGATCGTACACCACGTTGCCCATGACATAGGAGTCGATCACAAAACGTTGGCCGAGCAGCAGAAATGCCGAAGGCGGCGCAATTTGTTCGGGATTGTTGGGATCGGAAATCAGGATTTGCGAGTTGATGCGCTGAAGGGCGTAGGATTTTTCCGCGAGCGCAGATTGCAACGCCTCCAATCGACTGGAATCGAGCAACTCGCTTGCGTCTGCCAGGCTGATTTCATTCGCCAAAAGCTGCAAATGATCAACGGTGATATTGTCACTCTCGCCCACGAGAAAGCGAATGATGCCATCCATTTCCTGCCACAGAGTGAGACTGCCGCTGTTCTGCACCGCCTCCCAGAGCAAGTAGGCAGCGATCGTTTGCCTCTGAATGTCCGCCGCGCTCGGTTCCGAGCCGTCTTGCACTTTCGGTGGGGAAAGCATCAATTCCGTGCGGCCGAGCCAGATCATCGCTTTAAAATAGTTGCGTAAATCTTCCTGGTTGGTGTAATGCCCGCGCGGGCGAAATTGGCTGAAGTCGATCAGCCGTTGCGTCTCACTGAATAAAGAGAAATATGCAGGCTGTTCGGCAGCGATCAAATTCAACAGGCTGGAAACGGTCGCGGCATTCTCGCTGCGGTGTGGCGCGAGTTGATTGCCGAGCAGGCGCAACGCAACAGTCAGATAAACATCAACGTCATTCAACATCGGTTGCATTGTCGGCAAGTTGAGGTAACGCGTTGCCAAATTCGGCCATTCGTTACGCAGCTTGAGCAACAACTCTTGCAAGCGCGGAATGAGCACGCCGGTTTCCGTGTC
>QEVD01000486.1 GCA_003576975.1 Candidatus Zhuqueibacterota bacterium | reverse complement strand
GTTGGGTGTGATGGGAATTATCGCGTTTGTGCGATGGGAAATGAAAACGCCAAGCCCGGTGTTGCGCATGCAACTCTTCCGCAATACCGTCTTCGCGTTTTCCAATCTCGCCGCGTTGATTCACTATAGCGCCACGTTTGCGTTGACTTTTCTCTTGAGCTTGTACCTGCAATATATCAAAGCATTGCCGCCTCAAACCGCGGGCTTCATTCTGGTTGCGCAGCCGATAATGATGGCCATCTTTTCTCCGCTCGCCGGCAGAATTTCCGACCACATTGAGCCGAGACTGGTCGCCTCTCTCGGCATGTTCCTTTCCGCTGCCGGCCTTTTTCTTTTCACCTTTTTGGAGGAGAACAGCACGTTGGCAACGATCGTTGCAGGTTTGATGCTGCTGGGACTGGGGTTTGCGTTGTTTTCGTCGCCCAATACCAACGCCGTGATGAGCGCCGTGGAAAAGCGCTTTTACGGCATCGCAGCGGGAACGTTGGGCACCATGCGTCTCACCGGACAAATGCTCAGCATGGGCATCGCCACGTTGATCTTTGCCGTTTATCTTGGTCCCGTTCAAATCACAGCGTCGAATCATCTCTTGTTCATGAAGGGCGTCCGATCGGCGTTTAGCATCTTCGTTGTTCTGTGCCTGGGCGGCACGTTTGCTTCCCTGGCGCGGGGAAAGGTGAGAGGAGGGAAATGCTCTGACGAAGTAAGATTACATCTCAAAAAGGGACGTTAAGATGAATCAGATGAAAGCGAGTCCATCATTGGAATATTGTGAAGTTCTGAACCGGCTGCCGACTATATCACAAGATGCGCTGGAAAGATATTTAGTTTCGGTGCAATTCGTGCCCGCCCGAAAATGAAAAACTGTCTGGGCGTCAGTTCTCCGTTGGACATTTGTTGCTCCGTCGCGAGGATTGGGCTGTTATCAATTTTCGGAAATTTTTCTCAGGGCTGCGAAAGTAAACCCAATTTGCTAAAAATCAGCTTATTTAAGTTATTTAAAATATTGAATGCTGTGTGTGAAGCCCGAGTCGACTGTTTTGGGCATGAAGATTGCCATTTTTGATGAATGCGCCGTTAGAGAATTTTTGCAGCATGTGAAATTATTGCGGAAGTACATTTGAGTGAGGTGTCGTTTCGCTAGAATTTTTGATACGACAGATGAAAGACATGCTAGTGCGAGGGCAGGAATCAATTTTTTAGGAAAATGAGTTGAATGAAAATCTCCGTCTGATGCCGGGGTTTTCATGAAGAGGACGTAAGAGGGTTTGGCAATTTTTTGACAAAACCGAAGAGCGTCCATCAGAGTCGAGTCGTTTTTTGCCCGAAGCGGTTTCCATCCTTTTCAGCGTCCCCTAAAGCCTTCGCAACCAGACGCTGCCTTCCAACTTTTTTAGCGCCGTTGCCTTTCATTGAATCTCGAAGCGGAGTATTTCTACCGTTCACCTACTTTTTGCAAGGCAGAATTTTCCGCAACAGATTTCAGGAATGCTGGCTTCCCTGCCGTCGCGTTGAATGATCACGCCGCCCACATGCCCAAAAATTTCCCTTATGTATGCCGGCTTGAGACATGAAAGGAGGTGAGGCTCAAGCGATCTCGCTTTTTGGGGGTTCACACATTGCACGGCAAGTCTGCGCAGTTGCAGTGCTGAATGGCTTGCCCAACTTGTATTCCCATGGAGGCAAACATGCCAAGAAAGTTCCTGTGTTTAGCAGTGGCTTTGCTCTGGCCAGTTCTACTTTATGCCGGCACCACGGGCAAAATTGCCGGTGTGGTGAAAGATAAAGAAACTGGCGAGCCCCTGCCGGGCGCCAATGTTATCATTGTTGGCACGACATATGGCGCCTCCGCCAATTTGGACGGCGAATACGTCATTCTCAATTTACCGGTCGGCGCGTATTCGCTCAAGGCCAGTCTGATTGGCTACACGGATGTTCTAATCCAAAACGTTCGCGTTAGTGCGGATTTGACCACCGAAGCCAATTTTGATTTGCCGTCGACCACGCTGGCCCTGGGCGAAATTGTGGTTATTGCCGAGCGGCCTCTGGTCAACAAAGGCGCGACCAATTCGGTGCGCATCACGACGGCCGAGGATATCAAGAATTTGCCGGTGCGCGGTTTCCGCGATGTGGTTGGTATTGAAGCCGGCGTCGTCAAGGTCGGAGAGCGGCTGTACATTCGCGGCGGCCGCCGTGAGGAGATTGCGACATATATCGATGGCGTTTATCAAAACAATCCTCTCACCGGCCGTGCTTCGGGTGATCTCGCCAATAACGCTATCGAAGAAGTCAATTATCAAGCTGGCGGTTTCAATGCCGAATATGGCTTTGCCAACTCCGGCGTGATTTTGACCACCACGAAAACCGGCGGCAGCAAATACAACATTTCCGGAGAGATCATCACGGACACTTGGCTGAGCCAGACCGACAAGCATCTCGGCACCTATTCCTACGGTCACAATGTCTATAACCTGTCGATCAGCGGGCCGGTGCCCGGTTTCAGCGAAAAGCGCGTGAAATTCTATCTGGGCGGCGAAAGAAGATTTTTGGAAGATGCGACGCCTTCGGGTTTCGCGTTTCAACGCCTGGTGACGGATGCGAACGGCAACCCGCTGGACGCAAACGGCAATCCTATTACCATTGCAGATGCGGCCTCCGCAACCGGTTACAATTTGGACGATGCCTTTCCGCAATATGATACCGACGGTTTGTTGAAAGAGTATCAATTCGACGAGCAAGGCCCATGGCCGGATCGCGCCTCGTCGCAATGGCTGTGGAACGGCAACCTGAGCATCGATTTCAAGTCATTGCAATTCAAGCTGGGCGGCAATTCGCAGCGCGAAGAGTTGCGCCTGTTGACCGGATATGCCCCGGGCGCCGATTATCAAAACAATCTCGCGGGCACGGGCGTGGGTTTTTCGCTGTGGAACTCGCAAAACAATCCGCGCCAACGAAATTACCGGGATTCCTATTTTGCCAAGGCAACGCATACCGTCAGCTCGAAAGCTTTCTATACCTTTCAAGCGAATTACTTCCGCGACGATTTTGTGCGCTCGAGCATTGTCTTTGGCGACAACTTCTGGAATGTTGGCGATGCTCCCGGATCCGACATTGGCCAGTATGGCCCGCAGGGTGATGGTTTGGTGAATCCGTATATCACGCAAACCGGCAGCCGGCCCAGGTTGGATCCGCGTTCGGGCAATTTGTTCGCCAGCCTGGGAACTCAGCCCGGCGATTATTGGAAACAAGACTGGTCGTTTTGGGGCGCCAAGGGCGATTTGACCTGGCAAGTCAGTCGCGAGCATGAACTCAAAACCGGATTTGAATATCGTTATAATACCTATCGCCAGTATTACATTGGCGGTTACGGCGCTGCAGATTTGCACACCCTGGCGGGAAATCTCGCGCAGGTGGGCCAGGGCGGCATTACGGCAGCGCAAGCCTATCAATTCCGCTTTGCGGATCCCTTTGGTTACGACATTTTTGGCAACGAAGCGGATGATTCCGAGCTGGGCCGGAACGCGGCCAAGCATCCGAAGGATAAGATCGAGCTGAAAGATTTGGTGCTCAACCTCGGTTTGCGGTGGGATTATTTTGATCCGGCTTACGACGGCATCGCGGATGTCGAACGCGTCACTACCGTCACCAACACCGCAGCGGGCAGCATCACCGATCTGGCGGAGGAAAATTTCACGGATAACGAGAAGCGCTCCAGCTTCAGTCCGCGCGTCGGCGTATCCTTCCCGGTTTCGGATCGCACCGTGTTTCACGGCCAGTACGGCAAGTTTGTGCAAACCCCCGAACTGCAACGCCTGTACGTTTCAACGATTCAATATGCCTGGAATTTGCAGTCGGGCAACTTTTTTACGAATGAAAATCCCAACCTTGCGCCGATTCGCACCACGGCTTATGAAGTGGGCTTCCGGCATCAATTGGGCGATAATGCCGCAGTGGACGTGACCGCCTATTACAAAGAAATTCGCGACTACGTCCGCCTGCGCAATTTGGATTTTGCCCAACCGATTCCATATGCCCTTTATACCAACGAGGATTATGGCACGGTTAAAGGCACTTCCGTGACCTTCACGTTGCGCCGCACGAACCGGTTTTCGGGCACGGCGAACTATACTCTGCAATATGCCGCCGGCACCGGCAGTGATGCCAACACGTTTTACAACATCGCGTGGCAGCAAGGCCGGGATCCGACGTTTGTCGCGCCGTTGGACTTCGATCAACGCCACACCGGCTCGGTCAACGTTGATTTCCGCACGAACAAAGAAGACGGCCCCATGATTCTGGGCGGCAAGCTGTTGGGCAATGTGGGATTGAACCTGTTGCTGACGTTTGGCAGCGGCTTGTCCTACACGCCCGTGCGCGTGCAAACCGAAGTCTTTGGCGGCACCAGCGGCTACTTCCCCATCGGCCAGGTCGGCTCGGCCACCGGCCCCTGGACGTATCAACTGGATATGAAGTTCGACAAGACGTTTACCTTGAGCGGCCTTGATTTGACGGCCTACTTGTGGGCGATTAATTTGACCAATGCCTTGAATGCGAGCTGGGTCTATCCCGGGACGGGCGAACCGGATAACGACGGCTATTTGGACACCGTTGCCGGGCAGAACTTCGTCAACCAATGGGGAGCAAATGGCGTGGCGTTGTACCAATTCCTGCTGCGCAACCCGTTCATGGTCGGTCCGCCACGGCAGTTGCGTCTTGGCTTGCAGTTCAATCTCTGAGTTCCGGAGAGGAGATTAATTATGAGAAAAATTTTTCATCTTCTAACGATTCCCCTCATACTTGCTCTGAGCCTGCTGTTGCTGCATGAGCCCGGCTTCTCAGAGGAAAAGAGCGGAAAAAAGGGCCAAACATTGGCCAAACCCACCGTGATCGACGTGGAAACGGTTGACGGCAACCGCATTTTCAACTATTTGAATAATCGCGGCGCCTGGTGTTTCCACAACAATCCCGTGGGCTTCGGCATGCAATGGCCCGGGCAAAGCGGCCATTCCATTGATTACGCCTCCGGCATTTGGGTGGCGGGATTGGTCAATGGCGCGATTCGCACGGCATGCGCCGAGTTCACCTATGAATTCCAGCCGGGCAATATCAAGCCTGACGGCACGCCGGACGATGCCAACAGCCCGCGGCATCAGGTTTTGAAAATCCAGAAGGGCGATTTGTTGGACGAAGGCTTCAGCAACCCCGACTACACCGCCTGGGTGGAAGATCTTTATCAACTCGGTGCGCCCATCCAACGCGATGCGAATGGCGACCCCATTCTCAGCGCCACGGGCAAACGCATTCCCGCCATCATTGGTGACCAAATGCTGTGGATGGTTTACAATGACGGCAATCCTGGCGATCATGCCCTGTTCGGCACGCCGCCGATCGGTCTGGAAGTGCAGAATACCATCTGGGTGTTCAATCGTCCCGATGCGTTTGGCGACATGATGTTCGTCAAGTTTTTGGTGATCAACAAAGGCCAGAACAATTTAGAGAACGCCTACGTCGGTTTGTGGTTTGATATTGATTTGGGCGACTCGAATGACGATTTGGTGATGTGCGACACCACACTGTCTTTGGCGGCATTTTGGAATGACGGCGATGACACGGATTATCAACCGCCGCCGGCCATCGGCGCGGACTTTTTTCAAGGCCCGATTGTGCCTTCGCCGGGCGACACCGCCAATGTTTCCGGGCGCAAAATCCCCGATTACAAAAACCTGGGCATGACGTCATTTGCCAAATACATTCGCGGCGGCCCGCCGGATACGCAAGATCCCGAATTGGCCTCGGAGGCCTACAACTTCATGCTCGGCCTCAACGGCCTGGGTGTGGAAATTATTGATCCGACCACCGGACGGCCGACCAAGTTCGTCAACGTCAGCGATCCTGAAGCCGGCACCGGCTGGGTGGATGGCGTTGAGCTTGAACCCGCAGATCGGCGCATGTTGATGAACACCGGCCCGTTTACGTTGGATCGCTGGGTTGATACGGACGGCGACGGCCTGGCTGAAGTTGGTGAGCCGGGCGTGCAGGAAATCGTTGCCGCCGTGCTCATTGCCCAGGGCACCAACGCGAAAAACAGCGTCACGCGCCTGAAACAAGCGGATGTGTCGGCGCAACTGGCGTATGATCTCAACTTTGCGTTGCCACCGTCGCCCTCGATTCCCAACGTGACGGTGCACAACTTGGATCGTGAAGTACTGTTGACATGGGATGGCGCGGTGGAATCCTATGAAGCCGCAGATAGAGTCGACGTGGATGATGAAGGTAATCCGACTTACTACACGTTCCAGGGCTATAACATTTATCAAGTCGAAGCACCCACCGTTGGCCCGGGTGTGAACGTGCTGAAACTCGCCACGTATGACGTCGCCGATGGCGTGGGCGACATCAAGGACTTTGTCTTCAGCGAGGAATTCGGCGAAACCGTGGAAGCTACGGTGCAAAGGGCGCCGGACACGGGCCTGCAGCGCTATTATCGCATTACCTCGAATGCTTTGCAGGGCGGCAATCCCTTGAGCAACTGGAATAACTATTGGTTTGTGGTAACGGCTTACGGTTATAATCCGCATGGCATTCCGCGCATTCTCGAATCACCCATGACGACAATAACCGTTCAGCCGAAACCGGCAGCAGGAGGATTGCAGACCAAATCCAACTTCAATCAAATGATTGCAGCGATTGGTCCCGATACCACCTTCAATGCCACACACACCACCACCGGCAGCTTGAGCGATGGCCAACTGGAAGTGTACGTGGTGGATCCCAGCCAGGTGACCGGCCGCGA
>QEVD01000485.1 GCA_003576975.1 Candidatus Zhuqueibacterota bacterium | reverse complement strand
GACAGTATCAGCATGTCGCGGAAATGGTTACAGAGATCGGCCGTTTGCTTGGCGGGTGGAACAAAACGACGAAAGGCGAAAAAAAGACGAAAGAAGCAGGACAAGGGGAAGGAGAGAGTGAGAGGCGGGTTGAAATGGAGAAAGGATAATTAAAAGCGAGCGGCAAAAAACGAAATGCAAACCAGAAGGTCGGGAACAATTCTGCCTTTTGATGTTTGCTTTTTGCCTTTTGCTCTTCGAAAGGCGGGGCCGGCTCACAGCGCCCGCGTGGTGCGCGGCGGCGCGTTCAACAACAATCATCGGAACGTACGCTGCGCCTACCGCAACAGGAACAATCCTAACAACTGGAACAACAACATCGGGTTTCGTGTGGCGGCGCTCACATTTTTCACCGTCAGAATTGCCGTGCGTTTTGCTGCGGCGGGATTCACGGCCGCGACGAAAAATGGCGGAGCCGGTTCCGGGCCGCGTTGCCGTCAAAACGGCGCCGGGCAAATAACAACCGCCCCGTTCTCTCGTTCGCACAGGCGAAAACAGAACGGGGCAATTTTTTAGTGGCTCCCACCATTTTGTGAAAGCGTCCCCAATGTTCAAGCAACTAACTTCCTGGGATAACCTGCTGCTGGCCTCTAAAAAAGCGAGTAAAGGCAAGCGCGGCCAGGCGAATGTAGCCTCATTTGAATATTTGTTGGAAGAAAACCTGTTATGCTTGCAGGATGAATTGCTGTCACAGGCATATCGTCCGGGAAAATACGAGAACTTTTTCATTCACGAGCCGAAACGCCGGTTGATCAGCGCTGCGCCCTTCCGTGACCGGGTGGTTCATCACGCGCTTTGTAATGTTATTGAGCCGATCTTCGAACGCAGCTTCATTTATGATTCTTATGCCAATCGCGTCGGCAAAGGTACGCATCGCGCCCTCGACCGCTGCCAGGAGTTCGCGCGACGCTTCAAATATGTTTTGCCGTGCGACGTCTGCCAGTTCTTTCCGAGCATCGACTACGCCATTCTGCGCGGCTCGATTGCCCGGAAAATTCATGATGCGAACGTGCTCTGGCTGATCGACCTTATTCTCGCCAGCGGCGAAGGAGTTTTGCGCGACGCCTATGACATGATTTATTTTGCCGGTGACGATTTGTTTGCCGTCGATCGTCCGCGCGGCCTGCCGATAGGTAATCTCACCAGCCAATTTTGGGCAAATGTTTATCTCAACTCTTTCGATCACTTTGTCAAGCGTGAGTTGCGTTGCACGGGTTATTTGCGATTTGTCGATGATATTTTGTTTTTTGATAATAACAAAGAGACTTTGTGGAAATGGAAAGACCTGAGTCAGCAACGTTTGGACCAGCGGCGGCTAACAATGCACGCGGGCGCACATCCGCGTCCCGTGCATGAGGGCGTTTCATTCTTGGGTTTTATTGTCTTCCCGCAGCATCGCCGCTTGAAACGGCGCCGGGGGATTCATTTTCATCGCAACCTGCGTAGCCTATTTGCGCAGCATGATTCCGGTCAAATTCCGCTGGCAATGATCACCGCCAGTGTGCAGGGCTGGGTAAACCACGTGCGTTACGCCAACACCATTGGCCTACGAAGCAAGATTTTGTCGAATGGAGCATGAATGGAACGCAACCTCCTCGAGAACTATCCCGTCATCATCGAAATTCCCGTTGCCTGGGGCGAGATGGACGCTTTTCAACATGTGAACAATATCGTCTATTTTCGCTATTTCGAAAGCGGCCGCATGGCCTATTTTGAGCGCATTAAGTTCAGCGATATGAAGTCAAATAACGGCGTCGGTCCCATTCTCGCGCACACGCAATGCCGCTATCGCAAAGCCTTGACTTATCCGGACACTGTTGCAGTCGGCACGCGCGTTTCTGAAATCAAAGAAGATCGTTTTACCATGGAAATTTGCCTGGTGAGCCGCAAACTGCAAAAAGTCTCTGCCGAAGGCACGGCGGAATTGGTGGCATTCAACTATCGCGAAAACCGCAAGGCGCCATTGCCGGAGGAGATTCGAAAAAATATCGAAGCGCTGGAAGGGAGGAGGTTTTAGTGAATTTTGACAGTCAAGATCGGTAATCCCGGCTTGTTCGGCCACGGCATCCACTGTGATCAAGTCACGGCCAAGCCGTGGCCGTACCTTATCGAACTTGAATGTCAGAACTCATATGATCTTTTCGCGAATGCCGCAGTATTGATTCAAAACTCGAAACGCCGTTTACCCCCGGACTGCAAGTCGCGGCGTTTCGAGATGTGTTTATGGGTCACCCAACAACGCAAACCTGGCAAGGCGATCACCAAGATTCCCTGCGAAGTTGCTGGCGCAATGTAGTTGAAATCATTTGGAGATTCAATCACACGAACGTTGTATTTTGCGTCGAGCGAGGGACGTTGCAGAGTCGGAGGGCAGGCTGAACCAAAGGTGGTAGGCAAGGTTTTTCGCCAAGTCAGGAAGAATTCATCAGATTACCCTGTCAATCGCCGAGAGATTCTCACCCACCCGAGAAATGCTTTGACAAGGTGGCGTGCGATCATTATCTTTACTAGAGAATGATGATTCACTCGGATAGCGATCATGAACAATACAGCGAATTCATTGCTTGACATTTCCCGCGACGATGCCATACCGTATTTCATGTGGGATTATCAATACACGGTCGGCCAAATCAAAGAAATGCTCGCCACGGGACCGGAGTCACAACGCCTCTGGCTAATAGCGAAGATTATGCGCGACGCCCGCTACAGTGACGTATGGAAATTCATTTCCTTGCAGGATTTTCTCGAGCATCGCGAGCGTCTCATGCAGGGACGGCTGGGCCGGAAAAAAGCTTTTTGGGAGTTCATCCATTCGCGCTGGATTAAATACGGAATCATAAAAGATGGCGGCGATTCTAAACGAGTTGCAGGCTAATTTCCTCAAAGCGTTTTTCACGCTCGCAAAAAGCTTTTACTTGACGGGAGGAACGGCGTTGAGCGCTTTTTATCTGCAGCATCGTTATTCGGTCGATCTCGATTTATTCACACGCGATATCCCGGCATTCCAAAGGACCGAGGGCCTTGTTGATGAGGCCTGCACGCAGCTCGGAATTTCTTCACACCCAGTTGAGATTACTCCTTTCTTTAAACATTTCCTTGTTGGTCCCCCGGGCAATCCCTTAACACTTCACTTTTCTAAAGACGTTCTTTTTCGCGTCAAACCGCCAAGCCGTTTTGGCGACATTTTGGTCGACTCGATTGAAGACATCGCCGCCAATAAAATTTGCGCGGCCCTGGGTCGCACCGAAATTAAAGATTTGATCGACCTTTATTTCCTGGATGTCGCAGGTCATTCCATTTCCGCTTATTTTGATCTTGCACAGCAGAAAGATGGAGGGTTGGCATACGAAACACTCGCCTTCACATTAAGCCAGTTCGACATTTTGACGGTTCCTTCTTTCATGATTAAGCCGGTTACTGTCGATGACTTGAAGCAATACCTCGAAACAACCATAGAATGGCTGATCCGAAAATCTTCCCCGCCAACATCCTAATCGTCCCGGCAAAACAAAAAGCGTGACGACAACCCTCACTTCTGCAAATACTTCAACACCGCTTCGGTGCGGTTATGCACGTGCAGCTTCTCGTAAATTTTATGCAGGTGCGTGCGCACGGTTTCGATGCTGATGCCGAGAGTTGTTGCGATTTCTTTGTACAAAAAACCCTTGGCGAGATAGCTCAGAATTTCCAACTCGCGCCTGGAAAGATGTTCCATTTCTTTTGCCGGCGTTCGTATTTGTTGAAAAATTTGTACGACTCTGCGCGCAATTTGGCTGGACATGGGCGAGCCGCCGTGGTGCAGGTCTTGAATCGCCTCCAACAGCTTGGCGGGTTGCGTCTTTTTTAGAATATAGCCGCTGGCGCCGGCCATCAGGGAATCGAA
The DNA here is from genome assembly GCA_003576975.1 of Candidatus Zhuqueibacterota bacterium. Classification (GTDB taxonomy): domain Bacteria; phylum Zhuqueibacterota; class Zhuqueibacteria; order Zhuqueibacterales; family Zhuqueibacteraceae; genus Coneutiohabitans. Next base: position 1,618 of record QEVD01000485.1, on the reverse strand, counting down.
GATTTTGTCGTCGTCTTCATAAATCGTGAGCATCATGATTTGCAATTCGGGAAAATCCGATTTCAAGCGGCGAATGCATTCAATGCCGGACATGCCCGGGAGTTCGATATCCATCAAGACCACGTCCGCTTCCTGATCTGCCAACTCTTCCAATGCCGCTTCGGCGCTGCTGCATTTGGCCACGCAGCGAAAGCCTTCGGAGCCGTTGATGAGATAGGCCAAGCCGTTGCGAATGTCATCGATGTCTTCGACGATAGCGACGTTGATGGGCATATGACTGTGCACAAATGACGATTCAGGTGCAAATGTTTGCATTCGGGTCACTTCAAAAATAGAAAGATTGCGCTATTGATCAATCACACGAAAGTAGTAGGGCTCGAGCCACTTTTCAAACACTATACCCGATTCCATCGGCTGAGAGCAAATAAAAAACTTGACCGGCGGTTTTGCTGGTTTTATATTGGGTCATTCTTTTGGATCTATCGGTCATGGAATGGAGGTGAGAAATGAAAAATCAACTGGTACAGTCTGATCCCAATGTTATGATGGGTAAGCCAGTTGTTGCAGGGACACGTATAACTGTCGAGTTGATCCTGGAAAAACTGGCTGCCGGTGAAACGATCGAGCAACTGATGGAAGCACACCCCCGTTTAACCAGGCCGGCGATACTTGCCGCTCTAGAGTTTGCAGCGTGCGCTCTCCGTGCTGATGTTCTTTATCCCATTGCCGAGCACGCCGCATGAACCTGTTGGCTGACGAGGGTGTTGACAGGCCGATTGTGGAGCAACTTCGACGAGATGGGCATGATGTTATTTATGTCGCAGAAATGGAGCCCGGCATCCCCGATGATATTGTGCTTCAGCAGGCAAATGAACATCAAGCCTTGCTTATCACGCAAGATAAAGATTACGGCGAGTTGGTGTATCGTCGAGGTTTGGCTCATCGTGGTGTTATTTTGATTCGTCTCGCTGGTCTGCCGCCACAAACGAAAGCTGCCATTGTTTCAAAGGTGCTTGCTACGCGCCTAAACGAAATGCCCGGAGCTTTCAGTGTCATTTCGCCGGGCATCGTTCGTATACGAAGCAAAAAGAAGTAGCCACTTCGCACGAAAGATTTTTGCAGAGACAACCCGTTTGTCGAGGAAATTCTCGCAACCGGCATCCGGATTGTCTAAACGCATTTGATCTTCGCCCAAATCCTCACCTGCGTTCCTCCGTTCGGCTGCGATTGAATCTCGAATTCGCCGCCGACGTCCGCCATGCGCTTGCTCATGTTGCGCAAGCCGTTGCCGCAGCCGTTGACGGTTTCCGGCACAAAGCCCTGCCCATTATCCCGAATTGAAATCTCCAGCGTATGATCGCAGGAGATGAGCTGCACCTCCGCTTCCGTTGCCCTGGCATGCTTGACCACGTTGTGAATGGCCTCTTTCACCACCAAAAAAACATGGCGGCGGAACTCCGCAGAAATCGGATGGCCGGGCACGGCCTCCGGAAAATGCAGGCGATAGTTTATCGCCGCGAGCTCGAAGCAATCTGCCGCGCATTTGCGCAGATATGCCGCCAGATTGTCGAGCGAGTTGTTCTTCGGATTGATCGCCCAGATAATCTCGCTCATGCTG
>QEVD01000016.1 GCA_003576975.1 Candidatus Zhuqueibacterota bacterium | reverse complement strand
GCGGTCAATTGATAATCCAATTCACTTTTCTCGACAATCGCCAGCGTTTTGGCCACAAGTTCTTTGGTTTCTTCTCCGGTACCAACGGGAATAATACGAAACTCGACCAGCATAAAATCCCTTTCGGCAATATGTTCGCAACTGTTTCCAGGCAATCCTGCGGGCAGGCGCGCAAAAAAATTTTAGGCGCTATTCACTTGTCTGATTCAACCCGGGTCGCGCTGCAAAAACATGCTGTAATGTATGAAAATCTCCCTCTCTGTCAAGCCCAATTTCAGCCCCTTCGGAAGTTTAAAATTGACTTTCGCACGGTACATGCCTATTTTGCCGGCGATTTGATCAGGATTTGTTTCACGAACAGGAATGATAAGCGTGCGATCACTCAGATATGCTTTCCCCTGCCTTGTACTGTTCTCTTCTTCTCTCCTTGCACAAGTCACCGGCGGCCCGAGCGCAAGCCGGGAGGTTGGGCCAGAGGCAAAACATCACAAATTCTATCGTGAGACCGGGCCGTGGGCGATTGAGGTTTTGGAATTCGATTACAAGCATCTCTATCTCCAACTCGAAACCGTGCGCGCCCAACAACCGAATGGCCTGGAATTAACCAGCCGTTTATCAGCGCGGGAAGATCGCAAGGGCGCGCGCGTCGTCGCCGCCATTAATGGCGATTTTTTTGACAAGCAGGGCTTCCCCCTCAATCTCCAAATTCGCCAGGGCGAAATTGTACACGGTGTTTATCCGCGCTCGGTTTTTGTAATGAATGCCGACAAACAGCCGGGTATTGCCGTGCCCGAGCTTACCGGGTTTGTGATTTCCCGGCGCGGCGCGCTTCACGCCATCGCCGGCGTCAATCGCGCGCGTCGTGAAGATGAAATGATTGCCTATAATCGTTTTAATGGCGCCAACACGAATACCAATCGCTACGGCACCGAAACGGCATTGCGCCTGCTCGGCCGTTCTTGCGTGAATGACACCATCACGGCCGTGGTCTTGACTCAAATGCGGCAAAGCGGCAACAGCGCGCTGCATGACAGTCTTTATGTACTTTCAGCGCATGGCCGTGCCGCCAATTGGGCGGCACAACATCTCGTCGAGGGCGACACCGTCAAACTCCTTTGGCAAATTCCGCAAGCGCCGGCATGCCTCACGGCAGCCATCGGCGGTACGCCGCGTTTGATTCGTGACGGTAAGATCTCGATTGAAAGTGAGGTCGAACAAAATCGCCCGGATTTTGCCCCAACCAGGCACCCGCGCACGGCCATTGGATTTAACGAGCGAAATACGCGCATGTATTTTGTTGTGGTCGATGGCCGGCAACCGGGTTACAGCGTGGGCATGAGTCTGCAAGAATTGGCGGAGTTTATGCTCGAACTCGGTTGTACTCAGGCAATCAACCTCGACGGCGGCGGTTCGAGCACCATGGTCGTGCGCGGCGACGTTGTAAACCGGCCAAGTGATTTGGCGGGCGAGCGCCCGGTGGCGAATGCGTTGCTGCTCATCTCCTCTGCGCCGCAAGGACCGGCGGCCTTTTTGAGTCTATGGCCCAAACGCATCGAGATACTTACCGGCGAAGAATTTAAATTTTCAGCATCGCAAACCGACAGTTTTTATAACCCAATTCTAACGCAAGCGGAAGAGGTGCAATGGCGCACAACAGCTTTGACGGGCAGGCTTGCCAATCAAGGAATATTCACAGCGGGCAGCCAACCGGATTCCGGCTACGTCTTTGCCGCCACCGGCATCGCGCGTGATTCCGCGAAGGTTATTGTGCATCACCCGATGGCGCTTGAAATCGTGCCGGCTGAAGTCAATCTCAAACTCGGAACAACCCAGCGCTTCAGCGCAAGAATAATAACCTCGACCGGCAAACACATCACGCTTGCGGCCGCAAAAATGCAATGGTCAATAGATTTTCCCGGAGTCACACTGGCGCCCGACGGCACCTTTGTGGCCTCGCGCCCCGGGCGTTATACGCTAATCGCCAGCTACGAATCGCCTGTTTCCAAATTGAAAGCAGAAGCAACAATTGAGGTGGACTAACCTGTTGCCGGCCGCCGTCATTGCAACTGCCGGACTATCGCCTCGGCCATTTCACGCGTGCCGACATGCGCCTGCCTGTTCAAATCCGCAGTCACAAATTTGCCTGCACGAATCACCTCGCGCACCGCGGTTTCGACGCGGCGGCCGGCCTGGTATTCACCAAGATAGTCGAGCAGCATCACGCTGGCCATGATCAGAGCCGTGGGATTGGCGAGATTTTTTCCCGCAATGTCGGGTGCGCTGCCATGTACGGCCTCGAAAATTGCGGCGTTTCTACCCAAATTCGCGCCCGCGGTCAACCCCAGGCCGCCCACCAGCCCGGCAGCCAAATCCGAAAGAATATCACCGAACAAATTCGTGGTGACAATGACATCAAAAGCGCCGGGATTCATCACCATCTGCATGGCACAGGCATCGATGATTTTGTCGGCAAACTCGATTTCAGGATACATGCGGCTAATCGCCCGCCCAATTTCTAGGAACATGCCGGTGGTACATTTCAGAATATTGGCTTTGTGAACCAGCGTTACTTTTTTGCGTTTGTTATTCCGGGCATATTCGAAGGCGTAGCGAATGATTTTTTCCGAGCCGCTGCGCGTGATCAGCGCTGTGCTTTCCGCCGCAATGTTGACGCCGTCCGCCGTAATGAAATGCTCGATGCCGGAATAAAGGCCCTCCGTATTTTCTCGAATCATGACGATGTTCACGTCTTTGTGCAACGCATTCGTGCCTTCAAACGAAATCGCCGGCCGCACATTCGCATAAAGATCAAATTCCTGCCGCAGCGCGACATTGACGCTGCGATAGCCGCCGCCCACCGGCGTGGTCAACGGGCCTTTGAGCGCAACACGATTTTGCCGCAACGATTCCAGCGTTTCCTCGGGGATGGGCGTGCCAAACTTTTCCACCGCCGCCATGCCTGCCAGTTGATGATCCCAATCGATCTTGACCCCTGAGGCTGCGAGAACGTTCACGGCGGCCTCGGTAATCGAAGGCCCGATACCATCCCCTGGAATTAAAGTGACTTTGTGCACCTCGCGCATCCTTTCCTGATTGAAATTTTCACGATGTCAATGCTCGGTTAGCTTTTTCACTGCCGGAGCAGAATTATAAAACTATTCTGCTCATTATCAAATGAAAAAGTCTTGTGCTTGACAATGCGCATAAAATCTGGTATAATGCGCCCATTGCAAAAAAGCACGTAGCCGCGTCCGTTCCCAAATTTGGCTGAAATCAAAAGCGCTTCCCCCGAACGGCATCATGAGCCGCAACCCGGCTAGCGGATTCTTCGAATTGAGCCGATAAAGCCCAAAAAGCATGCGCTTATTCATTTGGCTCATAGAAGCGTTTTTGTTTCGACCGCAGAGATTGATTTCACGCAGACAGCTTCTTACCGCTGAGACGGCGCTATCAAACATCGACAAAAATTCCTGCGTCAACGTGTTGGCAAGCAACCCGTGAACCAAGGAGCCGAAAAACCATGGCCGAATCACCTCGCAAAACCGTGTTGTGTGTCTCGAGCTATGTAAAAGGGCAAGAATTTCTCCGCGAGTGCAGGCGGCAGGGATGCCGTGTTTATTTGCTGACGCTGAAAGACTTGGAAAACGCCGACTGGCCGCGCGAGAGCATCGATGAGATGTTCTACATGCCAGACTTGTACAATCGCGAGGATGTTATCAAGGGCGTCAGCTACATGATGCGCACACACAAGGTCGATCGCATCGTGGCGCTCGATGATTACGACGTGGAAATGGTGGCAACACTGCGCGAGCATTTGCGCATTCCCGGCATGGGCGACACCACGGCGCGCTACTTTCGCGATAAGCTGGCGATGCGCACGCGCGCGGCCGAGCGCGGCGTGCTGGTGCCGGATTTCATTCATGCGCTCAATCTCGACCACCTGCGCGACTTTATGGAACGCGTGCCGCCGCCCTGGGTGCTGAAACCGCGCTCGGAAGCCTCGTCTGTTGGCATCAAAAAAGTCAACGCCGCTCACGAAATTTGGCCCCTGCTGGAGTCGCTGGGCGATCGCCAGTCTTTTTATCTTTTGGAACGCTATGTTCCCGGCGAGGTGTATCATGTCGACACCATCATCTCCGGGCGCAAAGCTGTTTTTGCCGAAGCGCACGAGTACGGCCTGCCGCCTATGAGCGTGGCGCATGAAGGCGGCGTGTTCTCCACCCGCACGGTTTTGCGCGGCTCTCTCATCGAACAAACATTGCTGGCTGAAAATGCGCGCGTGATCGAGGCGCTCGGGCTGGTGCGCGGCGTCACGCACGTCGAATTCATCAAGGGCAAAGACGACGGCCGTTTTTATTTTCTCGAAGCCGCGGCGCGCGTCGGCGGGGCCAACATCGTTGAAATGGTGGAAGCGGCCACCGGCGTCAATCTCTGGGCAGAATGGGCAAAGATCGAAATCGCGCAGGATGACGCAGAATATAAGCTGCCGTGCCCACGCCAAGATTATGGCGGTGTTATTATCTCCCTGGCCTCGCAGGAATGGCCAGACATATCTGCTTATCAAGACCCTGAGATTTTCCATCGCTTGCAGAAAAAGAATCATGTTGGCTTTGTGCTGGGATCAAATGACCGCGAGCGCATCAAAACCTTGCTGGAAGAATACAGCCGGCGCATTTATGCCGATTTTTTCGCGATGCTGCCGCCCTCGGATAAGCCCACCAGTTAAAACGGGCACAGCAACGAAAAGCGTGTTACACAGCCATCCGCCTGAAGCGGCACATTGAAAATTTGATAAAAGCTGAAACCCATCAATAAATCGCCGGGGCAAGGGGGAAATTTCCGCAAAGCTTCATAACCAATGGTAGTTTTTCCAGACTTATTGGACTTCGCGGTTTACTTCGCCAAAAATTGGCGCACTGTCTCCGTATTACTCGTCAAGTGAATTAACGGACATCAACGAAAGACCATCGCCCGGCGTGTGGGCGGCATAAATTTCATTACGTTCACATTTCGCGCTGTGCTCAAGTTACAGGTGTTGCGATGAGCTTCTGAAATCGAAGTCACTCGCCTTGACTTTCTTGCGGAAGCTGTTAAGGTTCACGTCATTTATAACCTTTCTTAGGATCGTTACGAGGTGAGTTATGCTGAAAGAACTACTCGGCCCCGATATTCAGGAGCTTATTCGTGAAAAAGCATATTCCGGAGTAAAAGACGGCGTTTCAGATTGGGAGGCGCCGGAAATCGCGGATTTGCTCTTAAGCCTGCCGCAAGAAGATCAACCCATTCTCTTCCGCTTATTGTCCCGCCAAACGGCTGCCGAGGTTTTTGCCTATTTGCCTTCCGAAGAACAGGAACGCTTGTTACAAAGCCTCAACGCTGAAAGCACACGCGCCTTGTTGCATGAACTCGCGCCCGATGATCGCACCGAACTTTTCGGCGAATTGCCGGCGCAGGTCACGCAGCAACTGCTCAACTTACTCCCGCCGGAAGATCTCAAAGAAGCGCGCCAACTGCTGGGTTATCCTGAGGAAAGTGTCGGCCGTTTGATGACGCCCGAATACGTTGCCATCAAGCCGGAATGGACGATTGGCAAGGCGCTGGAGCATTTGCGCCAACACGGGAAAGATGCTGAAACCATCAACACTGTTTATGTGGTCGACGATAAAGGCAAGCTCATCGATGATATTCGTTTGCGCAGATTGATTCTGGCGGATCCTTCGGAGGCAGTTGCCAGCGTGATGGATCGCCATTTCATCTCGCTCTCGGCCTATGACGATCGCGAGTATGCCGCAAAGCAGATGCAAAAATATGATCGCGTCGCGCTGCCGGTCACGGATTCCGAAGGCGTGCTGCTCGGCATCGTAACGGTTGACGATATGCTCGATGTCGTCGAGGAAGAGGCGACCGAGGATATTCAAAAAATGGCCGCCGTCGAGTCGCTCGACGAGCCCTACATTCAAACCGGTTTCTTCAGCATGCTCAAAAAACGCGGGGGCTGGTTGTCGCTGCTTTTCCTCGGCGAGATGTTGACCGCTGCCGCAATGAAATATTTTGAAGGTGAGATTGCACGCGCCGTCGTTCTGGCACTATTCATCCCGCTGATCATCAGCAGCGGCGGCAATTCCGGGTCGCAAGCCGCCTCGCTGGTGATCCGCGCGATGGCGCTTGAAGAAATTCGATTGCGCGATTGGTGGCGCGTCATGCGCCGCGAGTTGGCGGCCGGGTTGGGCTTGGGATTGATTTTGGGAACGATTGCCATCCTGCAAATCACGCTTATTCCGAATAACGAAACCATCTACGGCGAGCATTACATGCGCGTCGGTTTAACCGTGGCGTTTAGCCTTGTCGGCGTCGTCATGTGGGGCACGCTCACCGGCTCGATGTTGCCCTTCATTTTGCGCAAGCTAGGTTTTGACCCGGCAGTGTCCTCTGCGCCGTTTGTTGCAACCCTAGTCGATGTTACCGGTTTGGTGATTTATTTCAGCGTTGCCACGATGATTTTGAGCGGAACATTGCTGTAGTATGTCTTGGTTGATTTTTGCCTTTGCTTCCGCTTTGATGAGTGCGGTGAGCGATACGCTTTGCAAAAAAGCAAGTCAACATACAGATAGCTGGACGGTGACCTGGGTACGTTTCGGCTATTCCTCTTTATTTCTTTTGCCGCTGCTCGCGTTCGTCGAAATTCCGAATTTGGACCAAGTTTTTTGGCTTGCAACGGCCGCGCTTCTGCCGCTGGAGTTGACTGCGGCGTCCTTGAGCATGCGCGCCCTGCAGATGTCACCTCTTTCGCTCACCATTCCCTATCTCGCGTTCACACCGCTTTTTCTGCTGCTCGTGCCGGCGCTGATTTTGGGTGAAAGGCTCAGCATGCACGGCATGCTCGGCGTGATTTGTATTGTTGCCGGCGCCTATTTGCTCAATTTGCAGACGAATAATCATTTGAACAGCAACGGGCCGCGCTGGCTGGCGCCGCTGCGGGCTATCGCGCGTGAAAACGGCTCGCGCTTGATGCTTATGGCGGCGATGCTGTACAGCCTCACCTCAACCTTGGGTAAAGTAGCCGTCAAGCATTCAAGCCCGCTCTTTTTTGCATCCTTTTATTACCCCCTGGCCGGCTTGTGTCTATTTCCAATTGCGGCCATGAAATCAGACCGCCGCTTGCGTTTTGCCGCGACCCAAGTAAGGCTTTTTTTATTGATCGGAATGGCCGTCGCCCTGACGGTGATTTGTCATTTTATGGCGCTCAATCAAGCCGAAGTGGCATACATGATTTCTATCAAACGCACGAGCATGATTTTCGCAACGATCCTGGGCTGGCTGTTCTTTCGAGAGAAAAACCTCCGGCAGCGTTTGCTCGGTTGCGGCGTTATGCTGGCCGGCGTCATTCTGATTTCGTCAACCTAAAAATTTTGCGGCAAGTCCGGCACAATCGTGCATGTCTGTGAATCGGTTTCGCTGAAAACCTTACCGGCACGGAATCAGAACTCACGATCTCAATCTCCCGATCACAATGAGGAAATTCTTCATTTTTCTTGAGCCTTCGCCGGGCCGTATGAATTTCTTACCACTCTTATCAGCTCGCGCAATGGCACTGGCCGAATACCCCGTGCACGATTCAGCGCGCCGATCTCGAAAGCGATGCGCCATTGCTTCATCAACACGCGATAAGCCTTGAACAAGCTGTTCCCCGGATCATAAATACTTGTCGCTTCCGAGGTCACGCCGTTTAGTTCAATCACCTTGAAATTTTTTCCCTGCTTGAAATCCTCCGGCGAAGGCGTACGGATGTCGTACCTTCCGAAATAAAATCCCTCAAAATGGCGGCTAACTGCATCTATCGAAGCTTCAAGCTCGGGCGTCTTGATTTTCTCGCCGTCATAAAAAATCGCGCCGCGGCAATGCGTGCCCAATTCCACTAATGGTATGACTTCACCAACAGCCGGCACCTCGAACAAACGCGCGTGATGCTGGTTGAGCAGGAAACGCGCCATGCAAACCGCTCGGCTATCATTAAGAATCAATTCTTCGAGCGTGCTCCGGCCATCACCCTTTACGACGGGAAACCTTTTGTCTGTAATCGCAAAAATACTTCCCCGAGCTTGATCGGGATGGCGGTAATAAAATACACCATACTCATAACCCTGCGCGTATTCCTGCACAATCGTATCGCCCTCACTCTTTCCGAAATAATCGCGCATCTCTTGTTCGGATCGAACGACGCTCACGCCCGCGCCGCGTTGGCCAACATCCGGTTTGAGCACGATTGGAAATGAGAGAGAAAACTCGTGCATAAAACTTTTCACCGCTTGCACACGCTGCTCTTCGTTACCCGAGACACAAATTAAGCGATGGCGTGCGATATAGCCATCCGCGCCGGCAAGCCGATTGAGAATGTCTGATTTCGATTCCCCCAGAAAACCGCCCGTGAAAATGGCAGGATTCGCCGCAGTAAACACGGTGAGTGAGCGATGCTTGAGACCAAGATATAAAACATAAAAAATCACTGGCGGATAAAACGCCCACAGCGGCCAGAATTCCCAATGCGTGAGCCGGCGCCATTTTGAAACCAACAATCGTCGACCGCGAAAGCTGAACAATGGCACGACGAGCTTTGCCATAAACCAAAGCACGACTGCTAGGCCGATTAGAATGCGCCACGAATACTGTTCATAAAGCGAAAGGTATTCCATCACTTTACCGCCGAGCAAAGTGGAAACCGCGACCAACGCAGGCGTCCACAAAGCCGCTGCCAGCACGAAATAGCCACAAAATTTCCAGAAACTCATTCGGAGCAAACCCGCGGCAACATAAGTCGGTAACCGGCTGCCGGGCATGAAGCGGCTCAATACAATGACTTTTGCGCCTTCACGCTCGAACCACCGGCGACCGCGCGTAATGGCATCTTCATTGAAAAACCATTTCATGGGCGCGCGGCGCAACGCCGGCCCGCCTAAATACTTTCCAGCGAAAAACAGCAAAAAATCGCCAAACACAATGCCGAGAAAACAGCCGAGCGTTGCGGAGAAATACCCCATTGTGCCGCGCGCCACCAATAAGCCGGCACTGATGCAGGTCAAATCTTCGCTTACGAGCGTGGCCAGCGCAAGCAGGAACACCAGCGTGACCAGGGCGATGCCCTGAGCTTGAGAAATTTGCGATGGATCGAATGGCTGTTGCGCAAGCGCGAGGCGCTCGGACGAGGCTTGCGAGCGTGTAAGGCGCCTCCCCTGTTCCGCCTGTTGGATAAAAGCCTCAATTTGTTTGGCAATCATGTGAGGCTTGCTGAAGATCAACTCGTGTCCGCCTTCAAAAAGCTGCAATTCACTTTGCGGCACGAGGCGATAATGTTCTTGCGCGGCTGCCAGCGGCACAAGCGGATCATGCCTGCCGTGAACAATCAGCATCGGATTTTGATACTGTGTGAGAATAGCGCGCAACGGCCGTTGATCCGAATCAAAAAAATTCCGCGCATACGGCACATTCAGAAAGGCGTCGTCCAAATAGCCAAAATGCGGCACACCTTCTTGCACCAACCACAAAAAAGCAAGCTGCAATCCATGCACGGCATGGTTGAGATGGTAATCGCCCAGCAGTTCCAACTCTTGCACGCCGAGTGCCGATACCATCGTTATCGATTGAATGCGCTCGGGCGCGCGTTCGGCAAGATGAAGGGCAACACCGCCGCTCATGCTATAAGCGACGAGGTGAACGCGCGAGAGACGAAGAGAATCCAACATCTGCAAAACATACGCCGCGTGGCTGCGAATCGAATAGTCTGGAATGCGCAACGTTGAGTGGCCAAAACCGGGGAGATCGGGAACCAACACCCGGCAGCTTGGCGCGAGCTCGGGCGCAAATTTTCTAAATGTGATCGAGGCCACCGGACTGCCGTGCAGCAACAAAACAACAGGAGGGCTGATAACGCTATCGGGCTGTAGATCATCGTAAGCTAGCTTCACATGCTGCGGCAGTGTGCGATCATGCGCGAGGGCATTGAGAGTCAATACGTTCTGATCGGGGCGCGCCGCTGTTTCTGGCGGAGAAAAGAAACGGACGGCATGCGAACACGCCAACAGGGCAAGATAGATGATCGCAAAAATTTTCCAGCCAGAGAGAGAGGAATGGCCCGATAAAATCAGCATAGAATTTGGTGGAAGGTATTTCGAGTTTTGTTGCCGACTTACCAAAACGAAAGATTAGCATCCGCCCCCAATTGCCCCGGTGAGGATAGCTCAATCGTTAAGAGAGCGCAAATTATTCAATATGCGATGACTCACGTTTAGGGCTCGCGTAAAATTGCAACTGGCTCAAGAATTGCAGAAGGGCGAATGAACTTTTTCCATGAGGATACCATCATGAAATACCTTCATTCGGCCGCCACTGTGATCGGGGTTGTGTTGAGCTTCATTCTTGCCGGCTGTGAAAAAGATCCGATGTCCGGCACCAGCGGCAACTTAAAATTGAGCATAAAAGCCATGTCTGGCGCGCTGGCCAAGGAAACTGATGCACAAGCCCAGCAAGTCACCATTACTTCCGCTCAAGTCGTGATTAGTGAAATCGAGGTTGAGAGTACATCGGAAGACAGCTTGGATTTTGTGTCAGAGATCCCGCTAGTCGTCAATCTCAATCTTGCTGGAACGATGACGCAAATCAGCACCATTTCGGTTCCTTACGGAACGTATGATGAGATTGAGGTCGAAATCTGTAAGCTGGACACCAGCGACGGCCAAGGTTACACAACTAATCCCAACCTGCAAAATCGCACGATCTTCGTCAGCGGTTACGTCGAGGGCGACAGCAATGCTGTTTTCACATTTACCAGCGCCATCAAGCTGGAACAAGAGCAAGAATTTAATCCGCCGCTGGTGATCGACGCAAGCTCGCCGAATACTAATGTCGTTCTAACCATTGACACCACAACCTGGTTCAGCGATGGCGCCGGCGGCTATCTTGATCCGCGACTTCCCCAGAACCAGAAGGCAATCGAGCGAAACATCAAGGCTTCCATTAAAGCCTTCGAAGATGACGATGATGATGGTAAAGATGATGACCACGATGACGACGGTGATGACTAACAATACCTAGTGTAACCGGGCTTGGACGCGATGCTACCATGACCTTGCCAACTATTTGCGTCCAAGTCCGATTCACGTATCTGCCTTTCCATCATTCCAACTTTCGAACCGCTCTCACAGATCAAATTATTCCCACATCTTGCAGTGTTCAAATTCTCTTTGACGTTCATCGTTGCCGTCAAGGATATGAATAACCGCATCAGCGCTTGCCTCCAAGCAAGGCCGGCACGCCATACGACGGTAAAGGCTCATAAAAAATCATGCAAAAAATCTTTGCTTTTTGAATTGGAAATTGCTACGCTTACGCCACTTAAAAAACCAACAACGGGGAAAATCTTATGCCAGCCAAGTCTCAGACCCTCTCCAAAAAGGTCAATCAGATTCATAAGGGACTCAAAAGCCTTACTCGGCGCTTTGAGACAAGCCATAACTCTTTAAAAAGAGGAAACCAAAACTTAAACAGAGGATTGCAAGGCCTTAAAAAAAGACAACAAGGCTTTGACAAGAGACAACAAGGCTTTGAAAAAAAGTTAGAGCATTTGATTGAAAGGCAAAACGAATATGAAAACGATTTCAAAGCGTTCTGGGAAAAAATGCTGGCTTTGCATAATCAAGAAGCTAGAAAAGCCGAACAGGACAGACTAAAGAGTCAAAAAGTTATTGACCAAATCTACACCATTGCCGATCGGATCACCAAGTACTTTGATGACTTCAACGTGGAAAAACTCGCGCTCGGCGCCAGAGATGATCGCATCGAAAACAGAGTTGAATCCTTGGAAGAATCCGATCTCAAACAAAATCACACGATCGAAAAGCTTGACACGCGGTTGACATATCTCGAAGCCCGGCAACCAGACTAAATCCCATTCGCTGGCAACAATTGGCGCGCATCCTCTTTTGACGCACTGTTCGAGCGCCTAATCCTCTCTTCTCAAAAGTAGCATCATCGCCTCCAAACTTGCATCACGCCCGCCGTAACTCGCGTTTGAGTTGCCGAATATATGGAAAATAATCTACCTGCATGGTGTGTCGCGCAGACGTGACGTAGCGCCGGCGCATTTGTTCGCGTTCGCGCTCAACTTCGCGCTGCATCGTGGAAAAATCCGGCAGCTTGCATGCGCCGGCGAGCAGTCCAGCAACCCATTGTGATTGCCATTCAGCCAGCGGCATAATCGCGCCCAACGGCTGCAGCAAACCGATAAAAAAGAGATTGGGGTGTTGCAACGAGACGACGCGGCGATAAAGCGGCAACTCATTATCCGGCACGGTTAGAACCTCCGGCTTAAAAAACGGAAACGTTACGTTGTATCCTGTGGCGTAGAGAATGAGATCAATCTTTTCCCGGCTGCCGTCTTCGAATTCAACTGCTTCCCCGGCGAGGTTTTTGACATTGGGTTTGATCTTGATTTGTCCGTGCCCGATCAAATTCAACAGATCCGAGGAAATCGTGGGATGCGCTTGATGGATTTTGTGCTGCGGCTCCCTGATGCCAAAACGCTTTTGCGGGCCGCGCGCCAGCCAGAGCAACAGCTTGAAGCTTAACGTTTGAATCGCCAGCGGCAAACGCGACGACAACGGCGTGGTGTAGTGATCAACGGGCTTGCCCAGGATGTACTTGGGTATGATGTGCGCGCTGCGCCGTGTAGAAAGAAAGGTTTGCGCCGCCACGCGTGCACTTTCACAAGCAATATCAACGCCGGAATTGCCAATGCCGATCACCAAAACGTTCTTCCCGGCAAACACCTCTGGTGTTTTGTAATAATGCGAGTGCATCTGCACACCTGCAAAGGCGCCCGGGAATAGCGCCCATTGGGGATCCCAATGATGGCCGTTCGCTACGAGCACGGCGCGATAACGGTTCTTCCTCCCTCCTGCCAGTGTTACGTCCCAACGGTTTGCGGGAGCCGGAGCAACGTCCGTGACTTCGGCGCAAAAGGTAATTTTGTTGCGAAAGCCGAAGTGGTCGACGTAATCGTCAAAATATTTTGCGATATGGGTGTGATGAGGATAATCAGGATAATCTTCAGGCAGGGGAAAATCGGAGTAGGCCATCCGCTCTTTCGAGGTATTGATGTGCAACGAAGCATAGGCCGAGGACAAACCGTTGTCATTTTGATAGCGCCAAACGCCGCCAATGCTCGAACCTTTCTCAAAACAGTCGAACGGGACGCTCTTTTCATGAAGAACTTTAGCTGCAGCAATGCCGGAAGCGCCGGCGCCGATAATGCAGACTTTCGCTTCACTCATACCGTTAAGAGAGGTTGGAAGGCGACATGCCGATGTGGATGGTGTTAATCACAAGAGTGATAGTTTGGCATCTCACGAGATAATTTCGAAAACAAAAAAGGTGTGAATGCGTCAGAGCACGTGTTTGGATTATTGGGTTAGCTGCCGGCGATGGCGTTCCATCAATATATTAAAACGTGTTTCACAATCGCGGATTTGGTGGCGAAGATGGCGTTGCTCTAATTCATCCTGCGCGGCGGCAAGCTGTTGCTGTAAAAGGTGAATGACTTTTCGAAGTTGCACTTCTTCCGGTAAAATATTGGCATTCTTCAAAATTTTGAAACTCATGCGCAGATGCGGTGGAACATCCGGCTCATCGTCCAGCATCAGCGGCTTGCCCTTGCCGGGAAGGTTATCGAATTCTCCGTTCGCAATCGCCTCGCGGATTTTTTCCAGCGCAATTTTTTCGAAAGCATTCATCAAGAGAGCTCTGCCATTTCTTGCGCTGCGCCAAACTCCCTCCCGGCTGCGCGAGTTTTGTGACGTTGTTGTTCGGTGACTCCCACCACCACGACGGTAAAATCATCATGCGGATTCGCCAGGCCAACGTGATCGTACACACTCAATAAAATACGATCTTTCAAGGCGCTGGCGGTTTTGTAATCGCGTTGTTGCACCAGCGCGAGCAACGATCGTTCCTGATACTCTTCTTCCTGCATGTTGCGCGCCTCCACTACGCCGTCGGTGTAAAACACAAAAAAATCGCCGGGCGCCAGCGGCAATGTTAATTGCTCCAAAGCCGACTCAAACACCGCACCGTTTTCCAAGCCGATGGCCATGCCGTAGGGTTGCAGGAATGAAACTTCGCCTTCTTTCGGTGAACACAACAGGGGGTTGTGCCCGGCGCGACTAAACGTCATCGTCATGGTGCCAGGGTCAAAGATCGCATAGAGAAGCGTGATGAATAAATTCTTCTCCAAACTGCGGCAGAGAATTCGGTTGGCTTGAATGAGAACGTCGCGCGGCGATTCATACAGCCGGCCAATGGCCTCGATAACGCCCTTCACCTGCGCCATGTAAAATGCTGCGGCCGCGCCCTTGCCGGAAACATCTCCCACCACAACAACGAGTTTATTCCCGATCGCAAACACGTCATAGTAATCGCCGCCCACTTCTTTTGCCGCCACGCTCACGCCAGCCACATCAAGTCCGGTAATCTCCGGCATGACTTTCGGCAGCAGCTTTTCTTGCGCCTTGTGCGCCACGCGCAGTTCTTGCGCCAGCCGCTCTTTTTCAATCGACTCTTCCAACAAATGCGCATTGTGAAAAGCAATCGCAGCTTGATCGGCAAACGATTGCAGCATGTCCTGATCGAATTGATCGTAGCCAAAATAATCCTGCTTTGCCGAGAACAGGACGCCCAAAATCTTGCTGCGCGAGATCAATGGCACGGCGAGAATTGCGCCGATGTCTTTTTTCCACGGCTGCACCTGGACGGCACGGGCGTCCTCGGTAACATCGTTGATCAACAGGCTCTTTTGATTTTGGATTACCCAGCCGCTGATGCCGGCGGCACGATGCAACGGCATGCGCTGTATCTCATCTTCCGAAAGATTGACCGCCGAACTGAGCATCAAATCGTTATTCTCGCCTTCCAGCAATTCCAGCCAGGCAAAATCAGATTTGGTGACTTGCAGCGCACGTTGCGTGATCATCGCCATCAACTGCTCGCGTTCCATAAAATGGCTGATGGATTGGCTCACCTCCTGCAGCGTTTTGATGGCATTGATTTTTTCATCAAAACTGCCGGCGGTGGGCAAGTGCAGCAGCAAAGCAACCGCGGTGAAACCCGCATAAACACTGAAGCAAAGCGCGATCGCGCCGCACACCGCCGCATAGGCGACGCTATGGTCGGCCACGAAGCTGTCGATCACCCGCTGCGTGAGCATGACGCCCATGCCGCAGGCAAGCCCGGAAATCAGAAATACCACCCACTTTTGCCGGCGGTTGAGAAAATCGATCCAGCGATGGCGAAAGGAGTTGACCGCGATCAACAAGAGCAACAAGACAAATGGAATTTCGCCCAGCCAATTTTCTTCGAATGAAAAAAAGAAATTCACCCGCCCGCGCGCCGAAGAGGTGGCCGCAACCAGCAAAATCGCAAACACCAGCAGGCGAAAATTGCGCGGCGTCGAGCTTTTGCTCTTGTAGAAAATGAGATTGGCGATCAAACCGGAGAGCAGAAGATGCAGCAGGATCAGCACAAAGGAAGCAACAGTGCCGATCAAAAAAAAGCGCGGGGAAACGAACAGGCGCGAGGGCCGCAAATGATCGCCCGGCGACGCGATCAAGTACTGATCGACAACGATCAACACCAATAAACAAGCCAGCACCGTAAAAAAAATGTAGCGCAACGTGTGAAAAATGCGGCGTTCCGTGAACAGCTTGATTTGATGGCGTAACGGCAGCAACAATACGATCGCAGCAAGCAAAACTCCGTCGCGCAGCAGCCGCACGATTTCGGGAATGCGCTCGATCATAAACCAGGCGGTGTCGATGAGCGTCACGCCAATAAACGTCAAGAACGGAACGGAGATGATGGTGTTTTTTAAAATGCGGCGCATGCGGATGCTTGGTCGTATATCAAATGTCGTGTATATATGTGTGCCGAATTCTCCAGCGCGATCAGCAAAGTAGACAACACATGAAGGAAAGTCAAGCCTGAACTCTTCTACATGCGCTGGAATTTGGCCTTGATAGTGAAACATGGTATTTCGTATTTTGACCCAAGATCAAAAGCAAAGGTTTCACATGACGCCACGGGTCAACCCACAATTTTTCGAGGCGCGCGATTGGGCGCTGCTCGATCGCGCCCTTGAAACAGCCGCCGTCGCGCACCGGGCGCAGACGCGCAAAGCAACAGGCGTTCCCTATCTCGTGCACCCCTATGCGGTCGGCATGTTGTTGCTCGAAGCACGCTGCCCAACGGAAGTCGTTATCGCAGGTATCCTGCACGATGTGATCGAGGATACGCCGGTAACACTCGCCCAATTGCGCCAGCAATTCGGCGATGAGATCGCCGAGATCGTCGCGCAATGCTCGGAGCCGGATAAATCCTGGCCCTGGGAAAAACGCAAACAGCACACAATTGATTTCTTGCCCACGGCGCCCCTGGCGGTGAAGCTGGTCATGGCGGCTGACAAACTGCATAACGTGCGCAGCATCGTGGAAGAGTATCACAAAATCGGTAAAGCCGTGTGGGAACGCTTCAACCGCGGGCGCGAGCAACAAGCCTGGTATTACCGCAGCGTGGCCAATAGTTTGATAGAAAACTTGCCGAACGATTTCGACAAATCGCTGTTCGTGCAGCTTCGCGAGGAAGTGGAATTTTTATTTAGTCTCGAATAACGCCGAGGCCGCCCAATCAAAAAATTGTGATGATCTTGTTGAATGTGACGAACCCCTTCATACAATTTTCATCGAGGAACAAAACGCGTGAATCTTCGACTCAAACTCAAAAAACTTCACCCGCATGCAAAGTTACCAGAATATAAAACTGCTCTTGCCGCCGGCATGGATTTATGCGCGTGCCTGGAAGCGCCCAAAGTTTTGGGGCCGGGAGAGTCCGCTTTAATTCCAACCGGTATTGCCCTCGAGTTGCCGCCCGGTTATGAAGCGCAAGTGCGGCCGCGCAGCGGCCTGGCGCTCAAGCATGCCATCACGCTGTTGAATTCACCGGGCACGGTTGACGCTGATTATCGCGGCGAGTTGAGTGTGATCATGATCAATCATCATCGCCATGAACCTTTTACCATCAATCCGCACGATCGCATCGCGCAACTGGTGATCACCGCAGTCGCGCATGCCGAAATCGTCGAAGTCGAAGAACTTAATGAAACCTCACGCGCCGGCGGAGGCTTTGGCAGCACCGGGCGAAGATGATGCTCTTGCATACTTTACTCACAGATCTCCATGTCGAAATCACTTGATAAGATTTTTCGGCCCACCTCCGTTGCTGTGATTGGCGCCTCGACCCGGCCGGGTTCGATTGGCCGCGCGCTGTTTGATAAACTGCTGCGTGCCGATTTCAACGGCCCGGTATATCCGATTCACCCGCAGGCGGAATTTGTCGGAGCGGTGAAAGCTTATCGCTCGATTTTGGAAACGCCCGGGCCTGTGGATTTGGCGGTTATCGTTGTGCCGCGGCCGCAAGTTTTGGAAGCGGCTCTTGCTTGTGCGCAAAAAGGCGTGAAAGGTTTGATCGTCATCACCGCAGGCTTCAAAGAAGTTGGAGAAGAGGGCGCACAGCAAGAACGGCAGTTGGTGGAAATCACACGCACGCACGGCATGCGTATGATCGGCCCGAATTGCATGGGCGTGATCTGTACCGATCCCGCAGTTCGCCTGGATGCCACTTTTGCCGGCTCATATCCCATGCGCGGAGAAGTGGCCTTTGCTTCGCAAAGCGGCGCGTTGGGCGTGACCATTCTCGACTATGCCGCCAGTTTAAATTTGGGTGTATCGATGTTTGCTTCGATTGGCAACAAAGCGGAGGTAAGCGGCAACGATTTGCTCGAATATTGGAAAGATGATGATTCGGTCAACGTGATTCTGATGTATCTGGAAAGCTTTGGCAATCCCCAAAAGTTTGTGCAGCTCGCGCGCGAGGTCACACAGACAAAACCCATCATCGTCGTCAAAGCCGGACGCTCGGAGGGCGGCGCGCGCGCCGTTAGTTCGCATACCGGCGCGGTCGCCGGTTCTGATGAGGCTTTTGATGCTCTGTTTGCGCAATGCCGCGTGCTGCGCGCCAATAGCATCGAAGAAATGTTCGATTTTGCCATGGGGTTGGCGAATCAACCGTTGCCGCGTGGCAATCGCGTGGCCGTCATCACCAACGCCGGCGGACCGGCAATCATGGCAACAGATGCCTGCGAAAATCTTGGATTATCTCTCGCCCAACTTTCTGACGAAACCCAACAACGTTTACGCGAGCGCCTGCTGCCCGAAGCGAGTGTGCGCAACCCGGTCGATCTGCTGCCGGCAGCCACAGCAGATGAATTCCAATTTGCACTCCAGCAAACATTGCGCGACGCCGCGGTTGATGCGGCGATTGTAATTTTCGTGCCGCCGCTTGCCACTGGCGTCGTGGAAGTGACACGCGCGATTTCTGCGGTCGCGGCAGATTTTGACAAACCGGTAATGGGTTGCTTGATGGGAATGCGCGGCATTGCTACCGGCTTTGCAGAATTGCAGCGCCATCGCATACCGGCCTTTCCTTTTCCGGAGTCCGCTGCGCGCAGCCTGGCGGCGATGGTGCGTTATGCCAAATGGCGGCAAACTCCAAGAACTCTGCCGGCGCGCTTCGACGTCGATCAAAAGCGCGTCCGGGAATTGCTGGCGCAAGCGCTTGCCGGCGGGCAACAATTTTTGAGTGATGCCGCTGCATTCGCTGTGCTCGAGGCCTATGGCATTCCGGCGGTTTCACATCGTCTTTGCCGGGATTGGTCCGAAGTTCAAACCTGTGCCGTGGCGTTAGGTTTTCCGGTGGTGTTGAAAATTTCGAGTGCAACTCTATTGCACAAAACCGAAGCGCAGGGCGTACGCCTGAATTTGCGCAATCGCGACGAGCTGGCTTCCGCTTATCTTGATTTGGAAACGCGGCTACGCGCCTTGCAGATACCCATCTCACAAACCCAATTCATGCTGCAAAAAATGATCAGCGGCGGGCGGGAAACCTTGATCGGCATTCATGCCGTTCCACAATTCGGGTCGGTCGTCGCGTTTGGTTTGGGGGGAATTTATGTGGAGGCGTTGAAAGATGTTTCGTTGCGCGTTGTGCCGCTCTGCCGGGAAGACGCGGAGATGCTGGTGCAATCTCTGCGCGGCCAGGCGATTTTGCACGGCGTGCGCGGCGAAGCGCCCGTGGCATTCGAGAAGCTCTATGAGATTTTGCTGCGCGTTTCTCAGCTTGCCCAAGATTTCCCCGAAATTATCGAGATGGATATGAATCCCTTTCTATTGTTTCACGAACCGGAAAAGTGCATGGCTGTCGATGTGCGGATGCGCATAAAATCTGCGGAAATGGTGGAGCACAGCTTAAAACAGATCGACTAAGAATTGACAGCACGAGAGTGACATCTTGCGCAAACGCAAAAATCACCAATTGTGCCGTTTCATTGCTCGAGGGAGAAATTAAGAACGCCGCTTGTTCACAACCACTGAACAAGCGGCGTTTTTGTTTGTGATACACAACACACGTGATTATTCTTGCATAACAGCCTACCCCAATTTTCAGACAAGCTGAAAATCGAAGCTCTTCGAGCAGCTTTGAAAACTTCGTCCACAGCAGTAGAACTGCCACAGAAAGAAAAAAGCCTTTTCGGTGGGATTTCAGTAGGCGAAACACTTTCAGTCCCGCCGCTGCGGGATTATTCTAACTTTGAGCGCCTTACGGCGTAAGGATCATGCTTTGCTGTTAGCGGTTATTTGAGCAATGCCAGCTTTCGGGTTTCACGAAAAAGTCCCGCTTTGATGGTATAGAGATAAATGCCGGCGCTCAATTCCGGAGGCGCTGCGAAAATAACGGTGTGACTGCCCGCCGCTTGATGTTTATCAACCAACAACGCCACTTGCCTTCCCAGTGTATCATGAATTGTCAACTGTACTGCTTGCGGCGCTGCAAGCGTGTAACGAATCATCGTGGAAGGATTAAAGGGATTCGGATAATTTTGCGCGAGTTCAAATTCATCCGGCTGGGCGTGAGAGCGACCCTCTTGCACCTCGGTGATCTTGGATTCACGGATGGTAAGCGAGGTATCAACCGGAACATGACTCAGAACATCAACCTGGCCTGAGGGCCATTCGATTTTGATGGAGTCGATGGTGGCCGCATCGCCCAGGCCAAAATGCGCTTGCAAATTTTGGCTGCAATAGCCGTTTTGCCCTTCGATCACGCGCATCTGCCAAACGGCCTTGCCGGCAATCGCGGCTTTCACTCTCACCTTGGCGCCGATGCCGGAACGATTCGATTTTTCACCGAAGCAATAAACCTTGAGCCAATGATTGCCGTTGCCGTCATTGCGATAAAGCGCATTATTCTCGGCTTCATTGAGCGTCTTGGCGACAAAGATGTCGAGATCGCCGTCATTGTCATAGTCGCCCCAACTGAAGCCATAGGAATGGCCCATATCGTTGACGATGCTGCCCTCCGTAATTTTTTCGAAAATTACGATGCCGGTTTCCATCAATAAATTTTTGTAGAGATGGTTGCGTGAAGCCGTTGCGCCGTAAGCTGTCGTCAAGAACAGATCGAGATCGCCGTCATTGTCAACATCCCCCCAGCCGCTGCAGGCAAAATTGCCCGGCTCCGCCACCACGGCTTCGTTGGCAATTTTTTCAAAATTTCCGGCGCCATGATTGATATAAAGCGCGTTATTTTGATTGCCCCAATTCGCCACCAGCAAATCCTGATCGCCGTCGTTATCGACATCGCCCCAACTGCCGCTCCATGACGAGGCGCGATCGGTAACCAGCGCGCCGGCGGTGATCTTGTTGAAAGTAGCGCTGCCGGTTTCGTGAAGCTGGTTTTGATACAAATTGTTGGCTTGATTTTCTTCATTGGCGACGAACATATCAAGGTCGCCGTCATCGTCATAATCAACCCAATTAATACCGCGCGAGTAGAACAAATCCGTGACCAGGGCGCCGCTGGTAATTTTTGCAAATGTTTTGTCGCCGTTGTTGCGATAAAGAAAATTTGGCCGCGGCCCGGTTTGATTGACGTCGCCGCTGTTGGAGACATAGAGATCGAGAAAGCCGTCGTTGTCAAAATCGCCCCAACTGCACGTTTCGGAAAGCCCGGCGTCATTCACGAAAGCGCCGGTGGTAATGCGCGCAAACGTGCCGTCGCCGTTATTCTCGAAAAACATGTTATTGTCGTTATACCAATTCACCACGAAGACATCGGCATCGCCGTCGTTATCGTAGTCGCCCCAACTGCTGCCATCGGATTTCCCGCGATCGCTCACGATCGGCGCTCCGGTAATCCGCGTGAACGAAAAATCCGGTAACCCGTCGTTGTGATATAAAAAATTATCCTGCCCGGCGCGCAAACCGTTGCTCACAAACAAATCGAGAAAGCCATCATTGTCGTAGTCGACCCAATTCACGCTGCGCGAAGCGCCGCCGTTGGTCACGACTGCGCCGCCGGTAATTTTGGTGAAACTTTGACTAAGCAAGGAAGAGACAAAGCCGAACCAAGCCAATGCAACGCAACTCAAAATGCGAATCATGCTGTCCTCCGTATTTAAACATGACCAAAGGTCCAACCGTGCAAACAACTAGACGTGAAGATTTTTGTTAAATGCCTGGCGTTAAAATCACACACGCTTGGCGCATGTTAGCGAGAAAAAGAGAAGTGATGCAATCGCTTTGCGATGAACCGAAGGCGGAAGAGATGAAACGTGGCAAAAAAACGGTGAAGCGGTAAGCGCTTAGAGGCTTTGTTGCAGGAGGGCAAAAGCCTTTTCGCGGTAGGTACGGCTTAACGTGAGTTGCGCACCGTTGGCCAGAATCACGGCGTAATCACCGTTGGTGCGCGGCTGCATGGCGTGAATGCGATCGATATTGACGATGGCCGAGCGATGAATGCGCAGGAATTTTTGCGGATCGAGCCGCGCTGCCAGGCCGTTCATACGCTCGCGCAGCAAATGTTTTTTGCCGCTTTTGTGAATACGAATATAATCGCCCTCAGCCTCGAACCAATCGATCTCCTGCACCGGCAGGAGTTGCACACCTGCGGCAGTTCGAATCATCAAGCGTTCGACATAGCGTTTGTTGTCAGGCAGACTGTGCAGCAACGCCTCAAGTTTTTGTTCGAACACGCGGGTTTGCTGAAATTGCAGAACCGCGCGCACGCGGTCGAGCGCGACTTTGAACAAATTCGGTTTGATCGGTTTGAGCAGATAGTCGAGCGCATGCGCTTGAAACGCGTGCAAGGCAAATTCATCATAAGCCGTAATGAAAATCACCACCGGCGGGCGCACGCCGGTGAGCGTTTGCAAAACAGCAAACCCGTCCATTTCTGGCATTTGAATATCAAGCAGAATCAAATCCGGCGTCTGCGCGGTTATCTCTTCCACCGCCTGCAAGCCGTCGCCGCATTCGCCGAGGATCTCGATGTCCGGCTCGCTTTTGAGCAGATGGCGCACGCCGCGCCGCGCGAGCGGCTCGTCGTCAATTACTAGTGTTCGAATCTTATTCATGAAAGGGGATGATAAGAGTTGCCACGGCGCCGGTGGGCTGCACCGGCTTCAATTCGAAATGGGCACGATCGCCGTAAAGCGTCTGCAAGCGGCGGCGCGTGTTCTCCAAACCGATGCCGCCGTTCGACTCCTGCTTCTGTTCCGGCGTATAACTGCCGCCATTATCATGAACATGCAGATGCAATTCGCCGTTTTTCCGTTGCGCTTGAATCTCAATAACGCCGGGGCCGCGGCGTTTGGCAATGCCGTGGCGCAGAGCGTTCTCAACCAAAGGCTGCAGGATTAAATTTGGTACATACGCTTCAAGCGTATCCGTATCAATGTTCAGGCGCACTGTCAAGCGGTCGCCGAAGCGGGTTTGCTCGATTTCCAAATAATGCCGCAGAAACTCGATCTCTTCGCGCAAAGGAATTTCTTGTTTGCCGGCGTTGGCTAGCGTTTGGCGCAGGAGATCGCTCAATAAATCCAGCAGGCGCACCGCGGTTTCCGGCTCTTCACGAATCAGGACGGCAATACTGTTGAGGGTGTTAAAGAGAAAATGCGGATGCAGTTGCATCTTGAGCGCCTGCAGTTGCGCGGCCGCCAGTTCCGCTTGTAACTGCGCCGCCTTCAATTGCTCGGAATGAAATCGGCGATAATAATCCAACGCGTGACTGACCAGCAAAACGACAAAGTAGACCAGCATGCTGTAATCGACGTTGGCGAGCACGGATTGATTCAAACGTTCCCACAAAAACGGCCGCTCAGGCGTTGCGCGCGCCCACATGATCACGCCATTATATCCAGCTTGCTGAATGATGCCGAGCACAATCGCAAAAAACAAATGCACGCCCACGCGCGACAACCAATGTTTCCGTTCGATGCGAAAACGTTCCGCAAGCCACAAAATCAGCGGCGTCAGCAGCGACCACAGCAGAATAAAGCTCAATGCCGAGGGCAGAATGCCGCTCAACGAAGCATCTTGACCGAACTTCGTGCGATAATACCACGACTGCAAGCTGTACAGCGCTCCGGCAATGAGCCAGACACCGAAAATGTTGCGCCATTTTTTAAATTGCTGTCGCATCTCTTCCTGCTCTGATTACGCATGATTGAATAGCATTAGCGAATATTTACGCTATTTCTTTCGCCAACAAGATAAACAAAGTCATGAAAAGCACAAACGGCAAAATCACAAATTAAAGAGGTTGCCGTGCGATTGTAAGTTCGCTGGCCTCCTCTTCCGCGTTTAAAAACGTCTTAGCCTCCCATCCGAATCCCACCATTCCTGACTCAAATCGTCATTTGCTCCCTTTGTTCTTCGTGTTGGAAAGAACGACGCGCCTGTCGGAAATTCCTACGCAGGCGCACATCCTCATATTCTTGGCATTCACTCTATCTCATAGCAAATCAAGCGCTTCGCACAAGACTCGTAACCAACAAAAACGCGGCATATCATTTGTTGATGCACTTCACTGTAATGAATAGGCAATGTAGCATCTCGTCATTTGATGTTTCGCTAGGATGCTCCATTTTGCCAATCTGCAAGCATTGCTCTAAGGCAGCGATTGGTATGTAATCGCTGCAAACAATTCAACAAATCAAAGTCGTATGGAGGCATCCCATGTTTGACTGGAGTAATCCGGAGACATTCTGGCTGAATGTCACCAATATCGCGCTGGGCGTGGCGACGCTCATCTGCTGTGTGGTGTTGGCCGCCGGCGTGTTGCAGGAAGTCGTTGTGCGTCTGCGCAGGCGCGCCGAAGTCCCTGCAAAATTGGATGATCATGCTTTTGCGTTGCCGAAACTCGGCCTCACCATGGCGGACGGCGGCGAGAAACAAGATGAGAACGGTAAAGATGAGTAAGGCGTATGGCGATCAGATATCGCTGAGACTCCCGAACCTTCGAACGTGTTTAACCTTGCCGTGGCAGCGAGGTGAGTTATGATCTGTCCATTTCTCAAAGAAGCGCGCGTGCGTTATTGCCGCGCCTCCTCGTTCAAAAAAATGATTCCGCGCATTTTGGAACACACGGAGCTGGAGCGCTGCTCTTCGGCAGCCTGGCAACAGTGCCCGGTAGCGCAGCAACAGCATGAGGCCGTTGTTAGCGTGCCGGAATGTCCTTTCATCGCGGAATCGTTGGTGCAATACTGCTCGGCCTCGCCGGCAACCAAGTTCATTCCGTACAGCGAATCATTGCTCTCACGCTGCGGCACGGACGGCCATCGCTATTGCGAGCTTTATGTCGCCATGGCGCACGAGCCGGAAGCGCGCGCCGCAGAATCGACC
>QEVD01000484.1 GCA_003576975.1 Candidatus Zhuqueibacterota bacterium | reverse complement strand
CGCGTCACGGCGAGCAACAGCGCGGGAACCAGCAATGGCAGCGATCGCACGTTCACGACGTTACCCAATACCGCGCTGCACGTGTCTGCCGCGCGCGGTAACGACGCCAACCCGGGCACCGCCAGCCTGCCTGTGCGCAACATTCAAACAGCGCTCAGCCGTGCGAGTTCGGGCGACACCGTCAAAGTGGCTGCCGGCAACTTCAATGAAGGTTTGCAGCCGCAAGTGCAAGTCGTCTTGCTGGGCGGTTATGCTGAGGATTTTTCAGCCTCCGCGCGCGATTTCTTTCTCAACAAAACCGTGATGCGAGCAGTTAGCGCGGATATGCTGGTTGATTCACATGCCAGCACGATCGAGGGTTTTGTGTTTGACGGCAACAACGTTGCCGAAGACGCCCTGGATTTACGTGCGGCTACGGTGGCCAAACATAATGTGATCTATGGCATCCGGCAAGGCCAGGGACGCGGCGTTGCCATTTCCGGGCAGGCAATGCTGATCAACAACACGATTCACAACTGCGCGACCGCGGTGCAAATTACCACCGGAGCAGCCGCCGCGGTGGTGAAGAACAATCTCATCACCAACAACAGCATTGGAATTGACAACAACGCAGCGAATGGCGTGCATCGTTACAACGATGTTTATAACAACGAAGTCAATTACGCCGGCGCATTCAATTTTTCCGGAGTGGGCGACATCAGCCTGGCGCCGCGCTTTCTCGATCCCGCGGCCAATGATTTTCGCCTGCAAAACACTTCGCCTGCGCTCGATGCCGGTGATCCGGCGGATGCGGTCGGTGAGGAGCCGGCGCCGAATGGCGGCCGCATCGACCTGGGCGCGTACGGCGGCACGAAAAACGCCACGCCGCGCCTGCTTCCGCCGGTTTTGCTCACACCCGCCAACAGCGCTGATGGCCAGCCGCTCACGCCCACGCTGTCATGGCAGCCCGCCGCCGGCGCGACTTCATACCGGCTGCAAATTTCCACCGGCGCAGACTTCAGCACCACGGTCTTTGATGATTCCACCCTCAGCGCAACCTCATGGCCGGCTGGGCCGCTGGCCAACAATACACTGTACCACTGGCGAGTCAATGCCAAAAACAATTTCGGCCCAAGCGAATTTTCGAATGTGTTCCAGTTCACGACAGCCAGCCCGACACTGAGCGGGGTCTCGCCGGCGAGCGGCAATCGTTTGCAAACGCTGGAGGTGACTTTTACCGGCAACAATATTGCCGACGATCTCGCGATAAATGTCGGGGCGGATATTGCGATCAATTCCAAAAGGCTGCACAGCCCGGAGAGTTTGACCGTGAATCTCACTATCGCCGCCAACGCCGCCACCGGACCGCGCGAGTTTTCAGTGGGCGCGTCGAACAGCCGTTCTTTTACCGTCACCAATCCCGCGCCCACGCTGGCAAGCATTGCCCCGGCCCGCGGCGATATTGAACAAACCTTGGACGTGATATTTACCGGCAGCAATTTTTTTCAAGATGCCACCACGGTGAATGCCGGCAATGGCATCACCGTAAATGATATAACCGTCACGAACACAACCAGCTTGACGGCAAACCTCACCATCACCGCCGCGGCTGACACCGGCAGACATGATTTCGTGGTGATCAACAGCGGCCCCGGCGGAGGCGTCTCGGCCAGTCAAGCCTTCACGGTGAATCCGCAGACCGTGGCGTTGGCGGCCCTCGAGCCGGCAAGCGGAGAGCGTTTGCAAACGCTGGACGTGATTTTTTCCGGAACCAATTTTACTGAGGGTCTGGCGGTGAATGTCGGGCCGGATATTTCAATCAACTCGCAACAGCTCAACAGTCCGGCGAGCTTAACCGCGAATATTACCATTGGCGCCAACGCCGCCACCGGCCAGCACAATTTTTCACTTGGCTCATCCAACAGCGTGGCATTTATCGTCAACAATCCCGCGCCCATACTGGCAGAGATTTCTCCGGCCAGCGGCGATCTTGGCCAGACACTGGAGGTGGTTTTTACCGGCAGCAACTTTTTTCAAGATGCAACCACGGTGAACACCGGCCCGGGAATAGAGGTGAATGAGATCGTCGTGACCAGTACCACAAGCCTGACGGCGAACATCACGGTTACCGCCGCGGCAGACACCGGCATTCACAATTTTTCAGTGAGCAATGCCGCACCCGGCGGAGGAACCTCAGCCACGCAAACGTTCCGCGTGCGGCCGCAAACGGTGACGCTGACCAGCATCGACCCCACCGCCGGCGATCGTCTGCAAAGCTTGAATGTGGTTTTTGCCGGAACGAATTTTAATCAGAACCTTCCGGTGAACACCGGCCCGGGCATTACCGTCAATCTAAAAAGTCTGGATACCGGCGACACCAGCTTGACCGCGAATATCACGATCAGCGGCCAAGCTGCCACCGGGCCGCGCAATTTTTCTGTGGGAACCTCGAACAGCCAGACGTTCACCGTGCGCAATCCCGCGCCAACGCTGGCCGGACTCAGTCCTGCCGCAGGCGACGCCGGACAAACGCTCGATGTGGTCTTCATCGGCACGAACTTTTTTGGCGATGCCACTGCGGTGAATGTGGGATCAAACATCACGGTCAACTCGATCACAGTGAACAGCGCGACCAGCTTGACTGCGGATCTCACCATATCTGCCGGCGCAGCCCGGGGTGCGCGCGAATTCTCCGTGACCAACAGCGGCCCGGGCGGTGGAACTTCTGCCACGCAAACATTCACGGTGCGGCCGCAAAGCGTGATATTGGACAGTATCGCTCCCTCCGGCGGCAATCGTCTCGAGACTCTTGAAGTTGTTTTTACCGGTGCCAATCTGAGCGAAGATTTGGCCGTGAACGTTGGGCCGAATATCACAGTAAATCAAAAACAACTTACGGATGCAACGCGCCTGATTGCGAATATCACCATTGACAGCGCCGCCGCCACCGGGCCGCGTCTTTTCTCGCTCGGTACCTCCAATAGTCAAACCTTCACCGTAAGCAATCCCGCTCCGATGTTGACCGGCATTGCTCCGGACTCTGCCCGCATTGGGCAAACGGTTGAAGTCGAATTTTCCGGAATGAACTTCTTCCCTGGTGCCACCACCGTGAATGTTGGCAACGGCATCACAGTCAATGCCCTCGAGGCCAGAAATACGACCAGCATGGTTGCGCGGCTCACTCTCTCGACCGCGGCAGCTTTGGGTGTGCGTGAATTTTCCGTGAGCAACGCCAGCCCGGGCGGCGGCGTTTCGGCGAGCCGGAATTTTACGGTCTTGCGCAGCAATGCGGCGCCGGAAATCTCGTACACGCCGGTACTGTCAAGCCCAAACGGCCAGAGTATTGCGATTTCTGCCAGTATAATTGACGACAACGGCGTTGCCGGCGCGCATTTGCATTATCGCCGCGCCGGTGATCCCGGCTTCATCACGCAGCCAATGACGCTCGCCGGCGGTAACAATTATCGCGCCGATATTCTGGCAAACGCCGTAACCTCGCGCGGGGTGGAGTATTTTATCACGGCAACCGATGCGGATAATGCGCAAGACCGGCAACCGCCGATCAAATATTTCTCGATTCAAATACAAGTCTCCAGCGAGGCGCGGCACGATGAACAAGGTAATCCCGTGGCTCAGCCGGCAGGCAACATACAAGCCGCTTATCGTTTGATCTCTGTGCCCCTGCAACTGGAGGTTCCTGAGGCCCATGCCGTTCTCGCCGACGAGCTTGGCCCTTATGATGACACCAAATGGCGGCTTTATGGCTTGTCGCTGCTCGCTTC
>QEVD01000483.1 GCA_003576975.1 Candidatus Zhuqueibacterota bacterium | reverse complement strand
TGATTGGAGGCAAGCAATTCATTGATCACCAGCGTTTGCGCGGAAGCGGCAGGCGAACCCGACATCCACAACACCACGAGGAATGCCAGGCTCAAACCCGCTTGCCGTAAGAATCGGAAAGGAATCATACGAACCCCTGTTGAACGTGTGTAATTTTTGTAAACTGTAACGCCTTCTCAAAACAGAAGAACCAACAGCCGCATCGTGCAGCCAAGCGATTGCGATGCCGTTTCGGTCAAGCCAAGGTTGTGAAAAGAGGTGACGGGGTCTTCGTGTCTACAGCCCGTATCAAGAGTTGAGGTCAAATGGCAGGTGATGGATTACCACAATACATAACGGCAATAACTGCTTTCGCGGATAAAATTCTTCACCCGGACAAAATCCGCCGCCAGAAATCTGCGGGCCGCGATCTGCCGGCGGAACCTGTCGAAGACAACTTCGTTGCCCTCGACAAGCTCCGGCAGCGCCCCTTGCTGGGTTAAATTTTTAATGCGCACCGGCCAAGCCTTTGCAGGAACATTATCTCCGAACGATGCGAATCTGTGATGGCGGCACTCAGCCGTTTGTTTGACTTTCCTCACGGTACACCGGGCGGATATCCCAGATTTCGCGCGCATATTCCATCACGGTGCGGTCGCTGGAAAATTTGCCGATGCGCGCCACATTAAAAATGGCTTTGCGCGCCCACACCTGCGGTTGCGTGTATTCCTCTGCCGCGCGTATTTGCGTCTCGGCATACGACTCCAAATCCGCGACATGAAAATATTCGTCGCCGGCTACCATGATTTTTTCATAAATCGGGCGGAACAAGCCCGGCTCCCGCTCGCAAAAGCGGTTCGAATTCAGACTATCCACCACCCGCCGAATCATGGGACTACGCAAATAATAATCCTGCGGGCGATACGAGTTGTTTTGCCGCATGGCGGCGACTTCTTCCGCCGTCAAGCCGAAAATATAAATATTTTCCGCGCCCACTTCGTCACGAATTTCGATGTTCGCGCCGTCAAGCGTGCCAATCGTGAGCGCGCCATTCATGGCGAATTTCATATTGCCCGTGCCCGAGGCTTCCTTGCCGGCCGTGGAAATTTGTTCGCTGAGATCCGCCGCCGGAATGATTTTTTCCGCCAACGACACACGATAATCCGGCATGAACACCACCTTCATCTGGTCTTTTACCGCCGCATCATGATTCACCACATCCGCGACATTGTTGATGAGCTTGATGATCAGCTTTGCCATGAAATATCCGGGCGCGGCTTTTCCGGCAATAATGTATGTTCTGGGCGCGGCGAGTTCCTTGCCGTCTTCGACGAGTGTGAAGTATTGATGCATGATGTGCATGGCATTCAAAAGCTGGCGCTTGTACTCGTGAAAGCGCTTGACTTGAATGTCGAAGATAGTATCCGGCGACACCTTCAAATGATTCGTTTCCTGAATCACGCGCGCCAGGCGTTCTTTATTGAATTTTTTGATTGCCATGAACTCCTGCTGAAATCCGGCATCATCTACAAAAGGCTCCAGGGCGCGCAATCGTTCAAGATCCGTAATCCACGTCTCTCCGATCGTGCGATTCAACAAATTCGCCAGACGCGGATTGGCTTGCTGCAGCCAGCGCCGCGGCGTTACGCCGTTGGTTTTGTTGTTGAATTTGTGCGGCCAGAGTTGATGGAAATCCGGCACCAGCGTCTTTTTCACCAGCTCCGTATGCAATTCCGCTACACCGTTGATCGAATGGCTGCCGATCATCGCGAGATGCGCCATGCGCACGTGTTTCGGGTCGCCTTCTTCGATGATCGACATGCGCTGCAACCGCGCGCCGTCATTGGGCCAAATTTGGGCGACATGCTGCAAGAAACGCAAATTGATTTCGAGAATGATCTGCAAATGGCGGGGCAATACCAATTCCATCAACGGCATGGTCCATTTTTCCAGCGCTTCCGGGAGCAGCGTATGATTGGTAAATCCGAGAGTCGCCTCTGTAATTTCCCAGGCCTTTTCCCAGGGTAAATCGTGCTCATCCAATAAAATGCGCATCAACTCCGCCACCGACAGCGCCGGATGTGTGTCGTTGAGCTGCATCGCCACCTTTTCCGGGAACACCTCAAAGGTTTTATGCTTGTCAAGAAAGGTGTTGACGATGTCGCGAATGGCGCAGGCGACGAGAAAATATTCCTGCACCAAACGCAGTTCTTTGCCGGATTGCACTTTGTCGGAAGGATAAAGCACTTTCGAGATGCGCTCGGTTCCGATTTTGTCCGCAACCGCGTTGAGATAATCGCCTTGGTTGAAAATCTCCATGTCGAATTCCGAGGAGGCGCGCGCCGCGAAGAGCCGCAGATAATTCACGGTTTCGCCGTCGTAGCCCACGATCGGCATGTCGTGCGGCACACCGATGATCAATTTCCAATCCAGCCAAACCGATTTCGTCTTGCCGTCCGCACCGATTTCATCGGCCATTCTGCCGTAAATCGGAATCAAGCAGGCGCGATCGGCGCGTTCGATGAGCCAGGGCGTTTTTTCGCGCGACCAATTATCGGGCTGCTCGACTTGATGGCCGTTAATGATTTCCTGCTTGAACAAACCAAATTCATAATTAATGCCGTAGCCAAAGCCCGGCATATCGAGCGTCGCAAGCGAATCGAGAAAGCACGCGGCCAAGCGTCCGAGGCCGCCGTTGCCCAGTGCGGCATCGCGTTCCGCCTCACAAATTCCCTCCAAATCAATTTTCATCTTGGTCGCGGTTTTGCTGGTCGACTCGTAGATACCGAGATTGTGCAGATTGTGGCGCAGCAGTTGCCCGATGAGAAACTCCATCGACAGATAATACAACCGCTTCACGTTCTGCTTCTGATAACGTTTCTCCGTCAACAACATACCATCAATCATGCGCTCGCGAATCGCCAACGACATCGCCATGAACAGGTCATAATTCGTGGCCTTCTTCCACTCCAGGGCCATCGAATATTTCATGTGATACCGCACGGAAGCGCGCAAGGCTTGCAACAAGCGCTTGCGCTTTTTCTCCGCGGCTTCATTGTTGTTTTGCTGAGGGGCCGGCATCTCCGGCGAGGCAGGTGAGGGTGATTGCTGATTGTGTTGTTCCATCATATGCGACTTCTGCATCCTTTCAGCTTGATCAGTGTCCGCTTCAATTTCGTTTGTGGGCGGAAGGTGAATCGCGCCGGCACGCATTCATTTCGGCGAATTCCGGAGCAATTCCGATTAGAACCAACCACAAATTTGGCGGGTTGGCGCCGCTCAATTCTGTTTGTTGTTTGCGGTTGGACCGGAATGTGGTGTTGCTCTCGGACTCAGAGCTGCCAAAGTCCTGATTCAATTCCGTTTTGAATAACAATGGCACATGTTCCATATCCCGCGATTTTCATCGGTGGAACGGCAATCTCTGCCCCGGAATTCGCTGCAGCCGCGACAGCCGCATCGATATCCTTGACGAGAATATAGGGCCGCACCACCGGCTTCTCAGCCTCATGCATTGGAGCCCGAATACCGAGCATTCCACCGTTTGCCAGCCGGGCAGTGCGAGCGTTACCCAAGTTCTGGTCGGCGTTACTGAAGGTCACACCGTGCATCTCCGTTGAGTGTATCGTTTTTGGCCTTTGTCGAAATATGTCAGGTTGGCGCTCTGTGTTCTGAGTTGCAGCAGTCTAATTCAGCCGGCAGCCAGAATTCCGGATGGTTGTAAACAAAAAACTCAGAGAACGCCCCGGTATACTCCTCAAGCATATGCCCGCAGCAACCAGTTGAACAATACTGCGAAAAGGTGAAGACCTACGCCAAACGCCGTGTGATTCATCAGGCTACGCAGCCTTGCCGACCCAGGGCTTGGCATCTTAGAGGCGGCAAATCCAAACCCGAATGAAGGTTGCATGATAAAAAATGGCGCTACGACTGTAACGACCCCGAAGATGATCGCCGGCATCAGCGTTGGATGTTGAAGCCAGTTGTTG
>QEVD01000482.1 GCA_003576975.1 Candidatus Zhuqueibacterota bacterium | reverse complement strand
TCACGCCTTGGCAGTTTTTTTGAAATCCCCGAAACCAGCCACCCTCGTCTGGAGCAAGGCGCGGTGTTGACGAATATTGGGAAGGAAAATCCCCTCGCTAAAACTTATCTCGACTTTCTGCGCTCCGCACCAGCGCGCGCCATCTTCAATCACTACGGCTTTCGCCTGCCGGAGTAAGGGGAGGCTTGCTTGCAGATTTTAAGCGGCTTATCGCCGGAATTGTGGCAAGCCTTGTGGCTGACGTTGCGCCTGGCATTTGTCGTCATGATTTTGCTACTGCTGGTGAGCACGCCGCTGGCCTATGGCTTGAGCCGCAGCAAACGGCGCAGCGCAATGATACTGGAAACGCTGGTCAGCCTGCCGATCGTGTTGCCGCCGACCGTCATCGGTTTTTATTTGTTGGTGTTGTTTTCACCGCAACGGCCGTTCGGCGAGTTTTGGGTGAAGCTGACCGGGCAAACCCTGACGTTCAGTTTCGAGGGCTTGGTCATCGGCTCCGTGATTTACAGCTTGCCCTATGCCGTGCAGCCGATTTTAAGCGCCTTCAAAGCCGTGCCGCCGGAATTGCTGGAGGTTTCACTCACACAAGGCGCAACCCGCTGGCAGGCGTTCCGGCATGTTATGCTGCCGCTCGCACAGCGCGGCATTGGCGTCGGCGCGATTTTGGGATTCGCGCACACGCTCGGCGAGTTCGGCGTGGTGGTGATGCTCGGCGGCAACATTCCCGGCAAAACCAAAGTCGCCTCCATCGCGCTTTATGATGAAGTGCAAAAACTCAACTATGATACGGCGCACACCTATGCCCTGCTTTTGCTGGTGATGGCGTTTGTGATGTTGCTGGCGATCACGATGATTCAACGAAAGATCGCGCACGACGCCTGAAAAAGCCGCGCCAACCCCAAAATCTTGCAGATGAGATTATTCCGTTTGCTGGATCAGCATTTGATTTCTGAAGTGCTTTACACCCTACACCAAATCAAGGAGGTTCTTATGCGTCGTTTCACCCTCATGATTTTTGCCCTGCTGAGTTTGTGCGCCGCCGGCTTTGCGCAAACCACGAACAAGAAGTTGACCGGGCAAAGTTTTGCCGGCGAAATCACCGTTAATGCCGCGCCGCAAGCGGTGTGGGCGGTGTTGACGGATTTGCCCAAGCTCAGCAGCGTGATGAATTTCGGCTATCAAGGCCCGGCAAAAGCGCTGGCCAAACCCGGCGACAGTGTGCAGATGAAGGTTTGGGGCGACACCGGCACATTCATCTTGATTTATGTCAAGCCGAACAGCGAGCTGCGTTTCGTGTGGGAGCCGGATAATGCCACCTACATTTGCCAGCAGCGCTGGCGCGTAACTCCCGCAGGCAGCGGCGCCAAAGTTTCCATCGAAGAGCGCTACACCGAGTCCGGCCCGCAAACCGACGCTGATATTGCCGCGCAAGTAAAGGCCTATAACGAAGCCCTGGCGCGCTTGAAAGCGAAGTGTGAGGGGAAATAAAATTTTGAGGGTACAGCGATAAGCATTTATTGGGTTTCGCGGCCAATCGTTTTTACAGCATTTTTTCAATTGCGCGCACAGGCATTGTAGCCTTTCTTTCGGGGTACTGCTGCAAACGTGAATTCATTGGCTTCAACAATTGTTCACGGACGGCAAAGGCTACGAACCTGTTTATCCAATTGAAAAGTGCTAAAATATTTTATGGTTATTGAGCTTCAAGGCCTTCCAGGTTGGAGAGAAACGCGCGGGGAGTAAGGATTTCAATACCTTGATATTCTTTCAAATCGAGGAGATGGTGATCGCCGTAAACAAGATAGCCACTATTTGTATCAACCGCAGCAGCCAAAACATGGTTGTCCTTGGGATCATCGTGAACGACATTGAGGAGGATTTTTCCTAAGGCAATCTCGGCAAAATTACGCAAAACCCCAAGATGATTTTGTATGTCAGATTCGCGGATGGTATATTTGTCAATAATATGCGGGCGGTGAAGGACGGCGCTCAATTCATCGAGGGTTGAAAGAGAGACTGCCAGATCAAACTGCCCACGACGCCACCGTTGAAATATCTGGCCGCTTACACCTGATGGTTTCAACAGCGCACTCACCAGCGGATTTGTGTCGAGCAGCGCTTTCACATGTTGCCATCCTGACTGCGGGTTTCTCGAATAGCCTGCTCGACATCTGACTCAACCTCCTCGTCGGTGTAGTGCATGTCATGCGAGGAAAGTTTGTCAAAATATTTGAAGGCCTTTTCCCGTTCCGCGAACCACAGATCATAGAAATCAATTGGAATCATAGCCATGACTCTTTTGCCGCCATGAACAACGACTAATTGATCGCGACGATCCTGAATCTCACGCACTGCTGATTCAAGATTCAGAGCTACTTTTTCTAAAGCTATTTCTCGCACCATTTTTGACCTTGCCGGCAAAGTAGATTAACGTAATAAGTTACACTTTAATCTTCAAAAATAGCCGAATTTTCAAGGATTTTCGTCCTTTTTGCAGAGCAGAGGTGTAACCTATATCGTGCTCGGAGTAGTAGCTCACTTTCTAATAAGAGTCAAGTTTTGGCTATCTCGTCTTTGCCATGCCCACACACATTCTAAACTGGATCGGATTCGCGCTTTATTGCATCATCGTTGTCGTCGTCGGGGTTATTAGTTTTCGCAAAGCCGCGCAACGTGGCAAGCGCGATAACGCACAGGAATTTTGGACTGCCGGGCAACGGCTCTCGGGCTGGGCTTCAGGTTTGTCCATTTCCGCAAGCATGATGTCGATCAGTTGGTCATGCGTGTACGGCGTACAGCTTTTTTACTGGTATGGCCTAGGCGCGCTGTGGCTGCTGGCAATTCCCTGGCTGCTGGCGATGCTGGGCTTTTTCATCCTCACACCGCGCCTGCGCCGCATGCAGGCTTTTTCACAGCCGGAAATGGTGGGACGGCGTTTCGGCGTGCGCGCGCGGCAATTGCTCGCGGCGCCGCTGGCATTCGTCTATCTCATCTGGTGCGGCGCCGAAATTCATGCCGCAGCAAACATCACGGCGCCGTTGCTGCAAACCTCGCCGTATCTCATGATGTTCTTCATGGCGCTGGTGGTGGCGGCCTATTCCGCGCTTGGCGGTTTCGAAGCCGATGTCGTCACCGATCAAATTCAATTCGCGCTGGTGGCTTTTTTTATTGCGATGATTGCCTCGCTCGGCTTGCACGCGGTTTTGCAACAAACGAGTTTTGCCTCATTTCTCGCTCACCTTCCCACGCCTCCCAAAACCCTGACTCCGGCAACGTCTTTGTGGACGGCGGGCCCGTTTTTGATTATGATGACATTCATCGCGTATTTACCGGGCTGGCTCGTGACCACCGATGTTTGGATTCGTCTGCAGGCAGCAGCTTCGGTCGCTGAGGCGCGCAAAGGCGTGGCGATTGCGGCGATGAATTCATTCGTGTTTGTCACGCTCGGGCCGCTCCTCATCGGCATGACGGCATTGTATCTTTACCCGCCGGTGGGCAATGAAATTCCTGCCCGTTTGGCGGACGGCGCTGCGATTTTCGCCGTGATGATGCAGGATTTCGCGCCGGCTGTTTTGAGCGTGATCTTGGTGGTGGGCTTGTCTGCCGCGTCGATGTCCACCATCGACACCACCGGCAATGTGATGGCGCTCTCCCTTTCATATGATATTCTGGAACAATCGCCGGGCGCCGCGCGCTTATCCGAAAACTTCCGCAAAAAATTGCCGCGCTATATCTCCGTGCTTGCCATCGCGCTGGCATTCGTGTATGCGCTGTTCATCGAATCGTTGTGGGATATCTTTTATCTTTCCTCCGGCATCCTGACGACCACGATTTTTATTCCGATGGTCTCGCTTTTTCTTCCGCGGGTACAGCCGCGCCAGGTGCATGCGGCCATTCTCACCGGTTTTCTCGGTACGTTGCTGTTCTATTTTCTCGAAACGCGCGGACCGCTGCGCGCCCTGCAACCCGCCTGGCTGGCGCGCACGGAATTGGGCTATATTCTCTGGGGCCTGCTGGCAGCGGTGATCGCTTTTGTGTTGCCCCAACTCATTCCCCCAAAAGCAAGAACGAAACGCCATCGTGTTTAATTTCTCAAAGAGAGAACAAACTCCTAAAAGTGTTTCGCCCACAAAAAGGAAATCCCACTGAAAAGGCTTTTGCTTTTTTGACAGAGGCAAACCGAGCGAACAGAAAAAAACTCCGTTTTCTCTGTTCGCACTTGTTCTCGCTTTTTATCGAACTCGAGCCGTCCCAACTCGAGCCGTCCCAAGGGCTGTGCTATGCGCTTTTTGCGTTTTTTCGCATCAGCACGTAATACAGCGCCATCGCCAAAAACAATCCCACGAACCACGCATACGTGTATAGCTGATCGAAAAACGCCGGAAAGATCTGCGCTTTCGTCGCCGCATTGATGAACCCGGGGACATTGGGCAAAATCGCCAACGCGAGCGCGAGCACGGCTTTCCAGTTGATACCGTTTTGATACGTATACTCGCCCCTGCGGCTGTAGAGATCTTCCACCTTTAAGCGACCGCGGCGAATAACGAAATAATCGCAAATCATGATGCCGCCAATGGGGCCCAGCAGCGCGCTATATCCGATCAGCCAAACAAAAATATAATTGCCCAAATTGCTCAACAAATGCCACGGCATGATGAGGACGCCGATCACCGCAGTGATCAGGCCGCCGGTTTTGAAGGAAATCAACGTTGGCCTCAGATTGGAAAAATCATTGGCAGGCGAAACCACGTTGGCCGCGATGTTGGTCGTCAAAGTTGCAATCGTGATTGAAATCAACGAGAGAATTACGGTGATGGGCGCATCGAATTTCGACAACAATTGCACGGGATCCCAAATCGCCTGGCCGTAAATGATGACGGTCGCGCAGGTGACCGCAATGCCGATAAAAGAATAAAGCCCCATAGTCGTGGGCAAGCCAATGGCCTGCCCGAGCATTTGATCGCGCTGGCTGCGGCTGAAGCGGGTGAAATCGGGTATATTGAGCGAAAGCGTGGCCCAAAAGCCAATCATGCCGGTTAGCGAGGGAAAGAAAATTTTCCAAAACGAAACATTCTCCGCGCCAGCCGCGGATTTGACTTTGGCGATGGTTTCTGCGGAAAGAATGTTGCTCAGGCCGCCGGCATTACTCATTGCCCAATACAGCAGCCCCAGACCAATCACCAACAAGAACGGCGCGGATAGGGTTTCCAGCCAGCGAATGGATTCCGTGCCGGCGAGAATAATCGCAACGTTGATCGCCCAGAAAATCATGAAGCACCCGAATTGCGGCAATGAGATGCCAAGCCAGGGAATGATCGTGTCATCGACGCCGGGCCGCAAACCGAATAACACGCCCAGCAGCGCATAAATCGCGCTGCCGCCAATCCACGTTTGAATACCGAACCAGCCGCACGCCACGATGGCGCGCATTAACGCGGCGATGTTCGATCCGATAGTGCCGAACGAAGCGCGCAGCAGCACCGGAAACGGAATGCCGTATTTCGTGCCGGCATGCGCATTGAGCATCATGGGCACGAGTACGATGATGTTGCCTAGAACAATCGTGAACAGCGCCTGGCCCCAACTCATGCCGCTGTCGATCAACCCGGCAGCCAGCATGTAGGTTGGAATACACACGGCCATGCCCACCCATAGTGCCGCAATATTCCACATGGACCAGGTCCGTTGCGCCAATGTTGTCGGCGCCAAATCTTCATTGTAAAGATCAGAGCCGGCCATGTCCAATCGCGTCGCAGTAATTTGTTGCAGATCGAGATCGTTTTTCACAAAGCCTCCCTCGGAGATTAATGGGAATTCATCGATAAATTAGTTTCCGCACGACACCGCTGGAGCCGGGCAAGATGCGCCCATGAACCAATTTGAAGGCGCTTCCGCATCGCTAAAAATGACAAATTCTAAAAATTGCTCTAACGATTCAACTGCTGACAGTGATGATTCGAATTTGCTGCCGCACGAAGATTTTCATCATGTTGTCCCAGATAATCTTGTCTTCTCAAAATCACCGAACGGTTACAAATTGACAATGGCTGCGAATAAACAGAAAATCGTGCAACAAGTCAAAGAAAAATTACTGAAATGAAAAGGCAGGACGATGGTGAGGCATGTGGAAGAAGAGGTACAATAGTTATGATTTCATCGAAATATTTCGTTGTTTCAAAATATTTAGGTTGGTACGGCGATGCCATATTTTATTGGGCGTCGAGCTTACTCGTCCCACGCGATTGGAATACCGTCAATTGATTCTCCATGCTCGATTCGGAGCCAAGCGCGTACGGCGGCCTTCAGTTGGCTGTATCTCTGGGTTTCAATCTCGCTAAACCGCATGACGCCAATCTCATGACACTCGTGTACGGCATATCCCCCATCCAGGCGCTCAATGAGCGCTCCAGAGAATTCGCTTATCCCTTTGCGCCCTGGAGGCAGCGCCATTCTGGGCTGCGCCCTTGAACGAAAGCCAAATTACCCACGCACCTAAAAGAATGTCTACGCCACCACAGAATGCTGGCCACCAAGCAGGAACGCCACTATTGGAAATGAATATGGGTCGCAAGAAATCAAAGACGCCATGCAGAAGAATGCCGGCGCCGACCAGCGCGGGCAACATTATCCCTCCGGCTATAGCTGCAATGGAGAATACCGCGGCCACCACAATTTCCTCCACAATGCTCTCGCCGGATATAAATGCAAACAAGACATAGTAGGTGGCTATAACGATCAAGATGGTGGGATAAAAACTTCGATCTTGATCGGAGCGAGTGATTCTTGCACCAATGGCAAGAACGATGGCTAGACCCGCACCAATCAACAATGGGAGCAAATTACACCTCCTGATACTTAAACAAATTATTTCAGCGGCTTCGCCTTGCGCCCTCCGCAAGCGAAATTAGAGCATGAATGGCGCATATTGGTGCAATCGACTTGTAAAGGCCGCCGACGCAAAGCGGCATTTGGGTGATCAATGGTAAACAAAACAGCTCACGGCATCTTGAATTCATGCTGGGCCTCGCGCACGACCAGCACCGAACACGGCGCTTTCTGCACCACGCGCTCGGTGGTGCTGCCCAGCAGCATTTCTGCGAGCCGGCTTTGGCCGTGGCTGGAGATGACGATCAAATCAGCTTTCAATTCTTTTGCCGTGCGGATGATCTCGACAAACGCTTTGCCGTCGCGCACGACGAATTGCGGCCGCAGTTTTTTCAGCGCCGCCGGGCGCATGTGTTTCACCAGTTTGGCTTGCGCTGCCGCGATCTGTTTCTGGCTCTCCGCTTTCACGCTTTCCACACTCACCCGCGCCATGACCAATTCTTCATCCGACAGCAACAAATCCGGCAGAACCGTCAACACCACGAGCTTCGCATGATTCGCTTCGGCCAGTTTCGCCGCATAATCAACCGCGCGTTTGGCGCTATCGGAAAAATCAGTACACACAAGGATTTTTTTCAGCTTCATCTCTAGTCCTTTCGCCACCGATAAAAAGTTCATCAACCATCACAACTCGTGCAATTCCCTCAGCGATTTTCCGCCACTTGTTTCAGCTCGCGGCTGCGCTGATAGAATTCCTGCAAGTTCATCTCCTTCAAAAAAACCAAACCGCGCGTGGCGCGAATCATCGCGCTTTCATGCTCGTGAAACCACTTGCGTCCCAGGCAAATCTTGATGCGCTGATATTGCTCGGCTTGAATCTTTTGCGCCAATTCCGAAAACGGGCCGTCGTGTTCATAACTGGGGAAGGAGGCGTCCTTTTGTGAGATGAACGTGTTCATGAACGCATTTTGCATGATGGAAAACATGTTGAGCGACACCGGTACGTAAATGTTCGCCTCGCTCGGATGAAAACGGAACCACACATTGCGATAACCCCAGACCTTGATATCCCCGCGCCCGACTTGCTTTTCATAGCGTCGCAAGGCTTCCGTAATCGCTTGCAGGACTTTGTAATGCGTATCCGGGCCGCTGGCTTCGGGATCGAGCGCCACCGTCACGATGTCGGGCCGCACGTCT
>QEVD01000481.1 GCA_003576975.1 Candidatus Zhuqueibacterota bacterium | reverse complement strand
ATATCCACTACCGCGGCCGCAATGCTGGCGCTATTCATTGCGTCACTTGTGTTTCTTGCCAGCGGTCAGAGTTTCGAGCAATTCCGGGGCATGCCGTGAAGCAGCGTGTCCGCTGTAGATCCAGCAATTGTCACTTTAATAGCATAAATCAGATGTTCACATGAATTCTATGAATTAAAAATGTCCTGGCATTTTGAATTTTTGGGAAGTCAAGGGCTATGAAAAAAAATCTGTGGCTGATTTATTTCTGTGTCGCCGGTGCTCATGCACTTCTGGCGCAATCCGATCCGATCTTGGCGTTTAACACGCTGTTGCGCGATTACGATTTGAACGCGGATGTGCAACAGGGCTACGCGATCACCGCGGCTGAATATGAGCAGCTTCGCGCGGCATGGCAAAACCTTGCACCGGCAAACCAGCTTCAGCTTCACGGAATCGAACATACCTATTGGAACGACATGTACGTGCCCAAATTGTTGCGCGATCTCATTGCGGGCGAAACGTGGGAAGCGCACATGAAGAAAATGTCAGCACTGGGAGCGCACGGGCTGGCGCTCACGCTCAGCCGCTACAAAAGCCCGATTAACGTGACCGAGGCGCGCAACAACTTAGCCGATCTTCTCCACAAAGGCGCGAGCATGTTCGATCGCGGCCGGTTTCAGATTCCTGACGATATCAAAACCGCTGCCCAAACTCGCGTGGGAGACAAAGCCGCACAGCGATTGAATAAATGGGAGCGCATGATCAACACGCTGCAACACGGTACGGACAGGGAGAAAATCGAAGCCGTGAACAAGTTTTTCAATCATGTGATCGACGCGACCCTGGACAAGGGCACGTCCAATGGCCACGACTATTGGCAATCCCCCATCGAAACGCTCGCGCGTGGTAAAGGCGA
The DNA here is from genome assembly GCA_003576975.1 of Candidatus Zhuqueibacterota bacterium. GTDB lineage: Bacteria > Zhuqueibacterota > Zhuqueibacteria > Zhuqueibacterales > Zhuqueibacteraceae > Coneutiohabitans. Next base: position 3,346 of record QEVD01000481.1, on the reverse strand, counting down.
TTGCGACGACTTCGCGATCGCCAAATATGTCTCGCTGCGCATGCTGGGAATTCCTGCGGGGCAATTGCGCCTGAGCGTGGTGACGCTGCCACAAGAAGGCCTTCATGCCGTGCTGTTTTTCTTTCCTACCCATGAAACCGATCCGTGTGTTCTGGATAATCTCGGCTCAAAGCGGCTGGGAGTAGATGCCAACACCGTTCTGCGATTGAGCGCACGCGTGAATTGGGACGGTATGAAGCCGCTGTGGGGCATGAACGAAATACTTCTGACGAAATTTCGGGACGACCTGAGCGAAGAAAGAATATCGTCATACCCGTATCAGCAATTTCCCGCGGCGGTCGCGACGTTTGTCAATTCCTACCGGCTGTTGCCGCCAAGTGCTTGGGGCAAATGCGAAAAAGGCTATGAGTGCATTTGTTATCGCCTCGGCATTCATCAAGGCGGCGAGGGAACAGATACTCACGTCTCGGATTTTGAGGAGAAGTGAAATCGGATGATAAAAGGACTTTACGAAATTCATGTGCAGGTGAGTGATCTGATGCGATCAATGCAATTCTATCAGAAACTCGGCTTGCAGCTCGCTTCGCAAGAAGAAAACACGGCTTTTATGTGGATCGTGCCGAGGCAAAGCTGGATCGGCCTCTGGCAAGCCGAGATTCCGCATATCGCCAGCAAACATCTCGCTTTTCAAATCGATTATGCGGATATGCAGCGCGCCTTCGCGTGGCTAATGCAACTCGGTATCACGCCGGTTCGGCACAAAGAGTTCGAGCCAATCGAACCGGTGGTGCGGCCGAGGCAGGCTAATTGTTCGGTTTATTTCAATGATCCGGACAACAACCTGCTCGAATTGATCTGCAATTTGCCGGCAGCGCCGCGTGATTTGCCGATGATGTATTTGAGCGAGTGGGAAAAACTGGCGGCGACGCGAGCTTGATCTTTATCCGGAGAAAATCAAAAATCTTAACATTGTGGAGAAAAAGGCATGAAAAAAAATCTATTGCTGCTGTTGTTGATCGCATTGGCAGCGCCGGCATTACACGCGCAGAATTCGGACAACCGCCGCAGTCTGGAAGTGACCGGCGGAACGAATCATTCGAGGTTCACTGACGAGGGCGCGGATTGTTTGCTGGGTCTGTTCTTCGGCGCCGACCTGGTGTTGTGCGAAAACAGGCCACTGCGTTTTTCCACCGGCGTGCAATATCGCGGCAGCGGCAGCACGTACGAATTCGGCGAGGATTTCGGCGAAGGCGGCAGCTATTCCTTCGAAACCCGCGAGTCGCTCCGCTACTTCAGCATTCCGGCGGAAGTCCGCTATGAATTTGGCGCGGGAAAAGTCAAGCCGTTCGTGCGCGGCGGCGGCACGCTCGGGCTGTTGCTCTCGGCCAAGAGCAAAACCATCACGAACTTCAACGGCCGGAAAAGCGAGAGCGAAACCGATATTAAAGATCAAAAGAAATCGACGAATATCGCTTTTAGCCTCGGCGGCGGGGTGTCATTTCCGCTGGGGAAATATCGCGGCATCGTCAGCGTGCGTTATCTCATCGGCTTGACGAATATCGTGAAAAACAACGGAGCATCCAGCGTGCGCACCAATGATTTGACGTATTCGGTCGGTTTCGGCGTTCCGATTTTATAGTATTGCTCTTTAAAAACCATCACGTCCACAAGAATTTCAATTGTCATTTGATCATCAACAATTGACAATTGACAATTCTTACGATTGCGACTTGAAAGTCGCGTTACCGGACCAATACAGGAGAAAACTACCATGTTGCAATCCCTCTCCCGTTCTCGCACCTGGCTGCTCAGTGGCGTGGCGCTGTTGCTTGTTTTGTTCATGTCAAGCTGCTGCCCGCCGGCGTTGGTGGAGCGTTCTGTTGGAAAAAATGCCACGGCCGCCAGAGGCGAAAAGGCGAATCCATAACCGCCGGCTTGAAAGAAAACGTACTGGAAACATTTACATCATGGCCATCATCATCGATCCCGAAGAAAAAGAAATTGCCGCTTTGCGGCAAGCTGCCAATTGGCACGATCGGCGCGTGCTCGAGGCCGGTTGCGGTAACGGCCGCCTGACTCTTCGACTCGCGCAACTGGGCGCGCTGGTGACGGCGTTCGATCCCAGCGCTGCGCCGATTCACCAGGCCCAACAGAGCTTGCCCGAGCGCTTCCTCGGGCGCGTCGCGTATTACACCGGCTCGGCAGAAGCATTGCCGCATCCGGATGCGTCGTTCGATCTGGTCGTCTTGTCTTGGTCGCTGTGCTGAATTGCGCATCAGGGCATGGTGCATGCCCTGCGTGAGGCGCATCGCGTGCTCAAACCGGCCGGTCTCCTGATCGACCTACGCCCAAGTGCCGCGCACCGGCAGGTCGGCATTCTGTGCGCTGGCCGCTGCCAGCCGCTGGGCGTTGTGCACAGGAATGTTGATGACGTTCGCGCCGCCAACCGCGCCGTTGCTCGCATCGTACGCGCCGGCTTGTTCAAAATCGAATGGCGCGTCCGCTTCGATTGCAATCGCATCATGGACACGCCCGAAGAGTTTCAGGCCTGGTGGGATGAATTCGCCCATATGCAGCTTGACGATAGCGTACTGCGGAAAATCGAAAATGCATTCACGGTTGAATGTAAAGAGAAAAAGATCGTTGTAAAAATGCCGCTGGCATTGCTGAAGCTCAGGAAGGCGGAGGATGCCGCGCTTTAGCATTGATTCGCGGTTGAAAAATGTTTGCTGAACAAACACAAATTTTACTCTAAAATGTCGAATTATGCCAATCCCGAAGTGCTGGTTTCCACCGATTGGGTGGCGCAGCACAAGTCTGATCCCAAAGTTGTCATCGCCGAAGTTGACGTCGATACCAAAGCGTATGACGAAGGCCACGTGCCCGGCGCCCTCGGCTGGAACTGGCAGACGCAGCTCTGCGATACCGTGCAGCGCGACATCATTCCAAAAAATGAAATGGAAAAACTGATGCGCGATGGCGGCATCTCCAACGATACCACGGTGGTGCTGTATGGCGACAACAACAACTGGTTCGCCGCTTGGGCGTTCTGGCAAATGAAAATCTACGGCCACAAAGATGTTCGCATCATGGATGGCGGCCGCAAGAAGTGGGTCGCGGAAGGCCGTGAGATGAGCAAGGACAAGCCGGCGCCGAAAGCCGCGAGCTACAAAGCCGGCGCGCCGGATCAAGCGTTGCGCGCATTTTTGCCGCAAGTGCAAGACGCCATGAAAAACGGCGTGGCGATGGTCGACGTGCGCTCGGTTGATGAATTCACCGGCAAGATTCTTTCCCCTCCCGGCTTGCCGGAAACCTGCCAGCGCGGCGGCCACATTCCCGGCGCGAA
>QEVD01000480.1 GCA_003576975.1 Candidatus Zhuqueibacterota bacterium | reverse complement strand
GCTTTCTTTTTCCACCATTGTTGCACTTGTGGGTCAAGTGGATCCGAAACCTTCAAGCCGCCGATGTCGATGGGCGCACTGAAGCGGATCGACAAATAAATTTTCAAACCATAAGGCCGGAACACATTGGCCAAGGCCGCGACTTTTTCGAGATAATGCGGCGTCAAGATCAAGGCATTCGCGTTAACGTTGTTGAGTACGGTTCCGTTGATGCCGAGCGAAGCGTTAGCGCGCGCGTAATCGCGATAATAAGGATGAATGTAATCCGGCAGCCGGTGCCAATCCCACAATGAGAATCCCGCATAGCCGCGCTCGACTGTGCGGTTCAAATTGTCCCAATGATTGAGCACGCGCAGCTTTATTCTCGGAGAACTCGTGATGTCGAGGTTCTCGATAGCCTCATGTGTTTGCAACAGCCGCAAAAAGTGAAACACGCCGTACAGCACGCCGATGTCGCTATTGGCGGTGATCAAAACCACTCGCTTTTTATCAAACGTCGTATTCAGAATAACAAAACCTTCAGGGCCAAGGCCATCGAGTTTATTCGACAAGTCGCTTGCAATCCGCGATGAGATATTGGCATAAACCGCAGCGATGATTGCGCCCTCGCTTGCTTGTTTGAGATTGGGCACGGCAATACCGAGCAAACCATTCAAGCCAGCCTGCAATTCACCTTGCGCGGCCGTCAGAGTTGGCGAGTCGCCGATGATCATCCAACCCTTGATTTCTTTTTTATACGCTTGCAGTTTTTGCGGATTGGTAATCACGTCATACTTCAGCCAAAGCCGGTAACCGTCATCGGCGCGCAGGTTTGCGCCGGCGAGCAAAGTAGAAAGAAGGATGAAAGTCAAAGTAAATTTTTTCATTGGGCGTATCATTTAATAAAAGTTCGTGCTCAGCATCAGCCGTGCCGGCTGGAAGCCGTGCTATGTTTCCAACCATTTGTACATAACGAATGCATCGACGTAACCCTTGGAGGGATGATGAAATGCTCTGGGTAAGCGACCGACAGTGGCAAAGCCAAGTTTGTTCCAGAGCCGTACCGCGCCTGCATTGCTGGATGCAACGAAATTGAATTGCATGGCCTTGTATCCGAGGCTTCTTGCGATTTCTTGCGAATGCTCGCACATCGCCGTGGCCAAGCCGCGCCCTCGGGCGGCGGATGAAACCATGTAGCCGCAATTGCAGACATGGTCGCCCGGGCCCGCTTGGTTGGTCTTGATGAAGTACGTGCCCAGGATCTGCCCGTCTTCTTCGAAGACGTAGGTCTTTCTCGGTGTATCCATCCAAAGCTTTAGCGCCTGCTCCTTACTGATGTCGCGCGGGTACGCATAGGTTTCGCCGGCCGCGGCGATTTCATGGAAGATTGGCCAGATTTGGTCGAAATCCTCTCTCGTGGCTTCCCGGATACTCATAGCTCTTGATCTGTTCATGGGAGACATAAAGCCTTTTCAGCAGAATCAATCAAAACGATTTTCGGCAATCGCCGCCTCTTCTACAATAATGAAACCTAATCTCCCCGCACCGTTTGAATCACCGCATCAAAAGCGGGTTTGGGTTGCAGGTTGCGATCGAACAACAGCGAATGCGCGGTTCTACCCGGCACCGGCCAATTGTTGTGCCACGAAACGCCGTCATGCACGCCCCAAAACGTCACGCGCGTAATTTTGTCGCGATGATTGTAGAGCACGCGGAAGAAATCGCCGTATTGTTTTGCCTGCTTGGCTTGTACGGCTTTCGGCACTCCTTCCGTATAAGGATCGAGTTCCTTGCGCAACGCATAATTGCGCGTAATTTCTGCGCCGGTGTGTCCGCCGGGATCCGGCAGCACGTTGACGTCCATCTCGGTGATCATCACTTTCACGCCCAACTCCGCATAGGCGAGAATACTCTCTTCCAATTCGTCGAGCGGCGGATAATCCAAACCCCAATGCCCTTGCATGCCGATGCCGTCCACACGCACGCCCTTCGCTTGCAGCTCGCGCACGAGACGAATTACGGTTTCGCGCTTGCCTTTATGCCACATGTTATAATCGTTGTAGTACAATTCCGCTTGCGGATCAGCGGCGCGCGCCCATTCGAAAGCCTTCTGCAAATAATCTTCGCCGGCGATTTGCAGATACTTGCTTTGCCGCAGGCTGCCGTCGTCCTCCACCGCTTCGTTAATGACATCCCAACCATGAATGCGGCCTTTGTATCTGCCCATCACGGTGAAGATGTGATCTTTCATGCGTTGCACCAGCGTTTCGCGATCGGCAGGCTTGCCTGCGCCGTCTTCGAAAACCCAGCGCGGCGTTTGATTGTGCCAGATCAACGTGTGGCCCACGATGAACATTTTATTTTTTTCGCCGAACGCCACGAACGAATCCACCGGCGCGAAATCGTATCGCTCCGGCTCGGGGTGAATCCGCTCCCATTTCATGATATTCTCAGCCGTAATGCTATTAAACTGTTTCTCCACCAGCTTGATCGTGTTCGCTTCCGTTCGAGAAATCTGCTCGCGATTCAGCGCCGCGCCGACGTGAAATGCCTTTTTGAAAACCTCTTTCAACGCCGGCGTTTCGTTCTGCGCATGGCTTGTGGCGAACATAAACATGGCGATAATCGGCAGGAATGATGCAGCTTGCAATAGAGTTTGAGCTTTCATGTTCGTTATCCGTTGCGTTGTTTCAATCCGTTCAATTGAACTTTAGTTTTCTCGATTTGAATGCTGGCATCGCAGCTTTATTTTGCATTCATCAACGACGTAAAGCTCACCGCTTCCAGCGTGAATTGTGCCCGGCCATTCACCACTGGAATACGCTTGCCTTCCTCCATCCCCCGGCCGCTATCGGTGACATAGATGCGCAGTTCCTTCAAATCGACCGGCAATCCGGTGAGCATGGCAGATCGTGCCGCTCCGCTGTTAACGATGTGTACCGCATATTCACCTTTCGCGAGATTGCCGAATGCCGCGCTCGCGAGGTTCGGCGCATTGCACGTGATCGGCAAAGCGAACGCGCCAGCAGGAGTCGCAGCGAGTTGTTTGAGATTCCAAAAACGCTGAGTAGGACGCAGCGGTTCGTTATTGTTGCCAAACACGCCGCCGCCCGCGAGCAGAGAATAATCCGCCGTCAATTGCCATTGCAGAATCGATTTCGGCTGGCTCAGAGCGCAAATGCGCGTGTAGAGATTGATTTCATGCAGCGCAAACGACGGTTCATCGAAAATTTGCGGATAAGTCCACGCCGCGGCGTCGGTACTGCCTTCACCGACCAGCAACGGAACATTCAGCGTTTGCGCTGCCGCGCTCCACTGCGCGAGAATCTCGTCGGTGCAGCCGCGCCAGGAATGAAACGAAACCGCATTGAGGTATTTCACCGCTTCGAGATCATGCAAGCCGGGCTTAATGAAATCCACCGGCCACGCATCCGAGGTATCGCCAAGCAGCAGCTTGGTCGCCAACCCAAGCGATGCAAGATGCGCGCCCAATCCTTTAATGAAATCGCGATGCTCCTCTGCGGTTTGCCGCACGTTAATGCCGAGATCGGATTCATTGAATGAAAACGCGAATGCCTCCACGCCGTATTGCTGTTTGAGATAGAGCAAATACGCGCCGATGGACTCATAAATCTTTTGCATCTTCTCGGGATTGAGCGGAGCGCGGATCGCCGATGATGGCCCACGCCGGCGCAGACCATGCGCTGACGATAACGGGCATGTTGCGTTGCGCCAGCCGTCGCGCCATGTCCATCGCCTCGTGCACGCGTTGATGCAATTTGTCCGCTTTGGCCGCAGCAGTGGGATCGGCGTTTTCTTCGGCATGCCAAAAATGCCACGGCATCTCGACGCGGCCCCACGCGACGCGCATGTTATCAAGATTATATTGAATGACCGGCGGATCGGTGCGAGGATTCTGCAAACGGAAGTTTCCGCCGAAGCCGTCGAACACGCGGCCGGGCTTTGAGGTATCGAGCGCGAGTGTAACAGGATTTCTATCGACTTCGCCAGAGGCTTTGAGCGTGAACGTATTCTGCGCGATTTGGCCGGGCTTCACGCTGTTCGTGAGTAATGCAAAATACACGTGAATATTTTTATTCGCAGCGGTGCTGTCTCTGCGGATGATCATTTCCGCAGGCGTGGCGAGCCTCACCTCAAGCTGCCGCCGCGAAGCAACGAAACGCGCGCTACTTAGAGCCGTCCGCGCCAGCTCGTTTTGGGGAATTGTTGCAAAGGCAATCTCATTTAATGTTGCTGATTGGGCACCGGTGAATTGAACTTTTCCTTCAGCATAGTCCTGGCCGGGAAGTTCGATGCAAAAAAACGCGCCAATGAAATTTGTGTCTGCGCGCGAGGAGCATTGCACGGCAATGGCCGCAAAACCAGGGCCGGATTCTTCGAACCGTTGTGTAAAGAACAAAGAATCCAAAATGCCTGTTGTCGTTTGCAAATTGCCGTCACGATTGTAACGATGCCGCTGTCTCTCCCGCTCTTTCGCAGTCTCGTTGAACTTCGACCAATCCGTATGCACCACGCGCACACTGGTTTTGAACTCCATCAATTCGCCGCTCACGCGAATGCCGTTCAAATTGCCCCACGCCATCACCTCGGGCGCGTCAACATTCGATCGTACTGCGGGCTTGATGGTGGTGGTTGAAATTACTTTCGGGCCGGCGCAGCCCCAGATCATCGAAAGTGTCAAAAAACAAAATAATTCCCAGCGGATAAAAGCGGCTTTTTCGGTTCGGTTGT
>QEVD01000479.1 GCA_003576975.1 Candidatus Zhuqueibacterota bacterium | reverse complement strand
AGATTTATAATCCGCAAAACGACAGTTTGAGATTGCATATCCGAATCGATGACATGCGCGGCAATCAACCGTATGCCGATCGCTTCAACTCCCGCCTGCCGCTGCCGCCAGGTTGGACGCATTTTGCATTGCCGCTGGATTCACTCGTTACCAGCGGCACAAGGCGAAGAATGAATCTCGCCAGCATTGAAAAGATAGATTTCTTCATCTCGCATCCGGATGAACCGGTGACGTTATTTTTTGATCATCTCAGGCTGGAGTGAAATGAGCGGCGGCGATCAAGATGTGACCTTAACAAAGGAGGGTTGCATGCGATGGCCAAGCCCTCGCGAAGCGTCAATGTCGAAGCTTACTGTTCATCCAGCGCAAAACTCATCCCATCTGAAGCCGCCAGAACCTTAACGCCTGTTTCGTGCGCAAGTTGTTCCGCCAGCAGCCAGGGCTTGGCTTGCACCATCGACATGCCGAAATGCGTCAGGATTGCGGTTTTAGGTTTGATTGCTGAGATCAGGCGACGGGCATCTGCCAAACAAAGATGTTGAATCACATGTTCCTCGCGCTGTTTGACCAAAACAACGTTCAGCACCAATAGCTTCACGCCGGCGTACCAATCAATCAATTCAGGAAAAAATTCCGAATCAATCAAAAAGGCAATGCGCCCGATGCGGCTTTCAAATATAGCGCCATAGGTTTCGGTGCCGTGTTTGTGCCGTCCGGCAGTTTTGAATCTAAGGTTGTTGATCGAATAGGATGAAAACGGCCGCAGCGTCTCGATGCGATCAATATAGTTTCTGACATAGCGCAACACCACCGGATCATCACCTTCCAAACATTCCTCCGGCGCGAACAACACCCCGCGTTTCTGGCGCCCGCCGTCAGACATGGCCTCCATCATCACATTGACGTCGGTGGAATGATCGACGTGGCGATGGGTGAGCAGAATGGCATCGAGTTTGGTAGCATCGATTTTGGGCCGGCTGGCAGCGCAGCGCGCCAGCGTGCCCGGGCCGGGATCAATCATGATCGTTTGGCCATCGAGATGCAGCAGCGTTCCCGCGGAAGAACGTAATTGTTGAATCATGACGAAGCGCGCGCCTGCGGTACCGAGAAATTTGATGAAATTCGACATGAAATTTACCTGTAGAAAATTCGCTTCTCAACTCGCACGCGCTTGACAAGCCCGTTATTGCATTTCACACACCAGGAAATGCTCTTCGAACACCGATCCGATCAAAAGTCTGTTGCCGAACACCGCCGCAACACTTGAACCGGAAATCTTATGGCCGTGATCAAGAAAGATTTCATCGATCTTTGGCGGTTTTTCCTGCAAAGAAATCTTCAGCACTTGTGAGGGCGAAAGATTTTTGGCGTCGCGGGCATGCCGGGTGAATGCCAGCAATTGCGGATGTGCAGCGACCCAAAGATCGCCGTTCGCATCCACTTCGATATTATCCACGCCGGTGTCAAGATCAATATCGCCTAGAAATGTGAGCCTCCCGGCCTCCGGTTCACGATTATAGATTTTGATTTTTCTGCCGACGCATGCCGCCACGAAGAGCTGCTTGCCGTCGCGGCTTAGGTTAATGCCGTTGGCGTAAGCAATGTTTTGGGCTGCAATTTGAAATTGTCGGCCATCGTAGTAAAGCACATAAGATCGCGCCAGACGCAAATATTCTTCGAGCGTGCGCCCCCATGCGGTTTCGTTGCCATGATCGTTCGTCACATAAAAGCTTCGCGGTCCGACGGCAACAATATCATTCGGGCTGGTCATGAGCGGATCATGCAGCGGTTCGCGATGAAGCAATCTGCCGGCGGAATAATCAAAAATCTCGATACAATCGCCTGCGGTGCGATGATTCACCACAAAAAGTTTTTCGTCACCGCTTTCATCAATATAGAGACTGATGCCATGCGGGTGAAAGTCCTGTTCGAAATCAATCGTTAAGTTGATAAGAGTGGGGCTCGGGTGGTTGAGATCATATATGTAAATCGCGCCCTGGCTTGGTTCGCCGCGCATGCGCGCGCGGCGATCGTCCGAGGAGATGAAAGCAATTCCGGTCTCGGGATGTATCGTAATGTCTTCCGCTCCGGGAGCAGGAGATATGCGCCGGCAGGCGCCATTGAAGTGCGGTGCGATTGTTTTGAATTCCCCGGCATCGTACAAGAGATCAAACATAAACCACGTGAGGGCAAGGCTAATAAACGCGATACCAAGGATCACGTAGCCGAGGAGCATTCGGCGATTCATTTTTGTTGATTCGTCAAGGTTAGATATTTCACTTCCGCCGCGCCCTGCTTTTCATCGACAAACGAGAGCAAGATGCCGCCGAGCACGAAGAGAATGGCAATCGACGCGATGCCCACGCGCGGGCTTTGTGAGATCAGGCCGGTGAAGCCGATCAAGATCGGGCCAAAAATAACGGCAAACTTGCCGAGCAAATTATAAAAACCGTAAAACTCCGCGGTTTGATCATGCGGGATGAGACGCGAATACAGCGAACGGCTTAGCGCTTGAATGCCGCCCTGCACCAGGCCGATAACGACGGCTAGCGCGTAGAATTCGAATTTTTGCGTCATGGTCACCGCCCAAATCACCACCAAAAGGTAAACGAAAATTGCGATATAAATCGCGCGTTTCGCACCGATTTTTTCACCGAGCTTGCCGTAAACAATCGCGCTGGGAAAACCTACGAATTGCGTCAACAGCAAGGCGGCAATCAAATCTTTGGTTTCAAAACCGATCGACATGCCATAATCGACAGCCATGCGAATAATGGTGTCGACGCCGTCAATATAAAGCCAATAGGCCGCCAGAAAGAGGGCAATCGTTTTAAGGTGGCGAATCTTGCTGAACGTGAGCGTGAATTGCTGCCAGCCCGCACGCACGGCTTCACGCATGCTTACCGCTTTCGCGCTCTTGGTCTCCGGCACCAGAAAAATAATGGGCAGCGTGAATATGCCCCACCAAACGCCCGCCATGATGAACGACAGGCGCACCGCTTCACCGGCATCTGCCAGGCCGAAGGTTGCCGGACTCAGGGTCATCCAAACATTGACGGCAAACAGCAATCCCCCGCCGAGATAGCCCATGGCATAGCCGAGCGCCGAGACATAGTCGATTTTTTTTTCGCTGACGATCGTCGGCAGGAGGGAATCATAAAAAATATTGCCGCCCGAGAAGCCAATCGTGCCGAGCACGTAGATCAGCGCGGCGAGCGGCCAATTGCCTTTGGCAATGACGAATAGCGCGATCGTCGAGAGTACGCCGAGATAAGCGAAAAAGATCAGGAATTGTTTTTTGCGGCTGCCGCGGTCGGCGATGGCGCCTAAAATCGGTGCGAGCACTGCCACGATCAGGCCGGCGGCGGAGTTCGCAAGCCCGAGCTTGGCAGTGCTTTCCGTCACCGCCACGCCCTGGCTCCAATATTCTTTGAAGAATACCGGAAAAAATCCCGCCATCACCGTCGTGGCAAATGCGGAATTGCCCCAGTCATACAAACACCAGCCGAGTTCCTGTTTGTTTTTGAAGAGCGGCATTTAGTCTCCAGTGAGCGATGATTTGTGATGTTCGAGATGGTGTTTCATCCTGCGGCTTAGTTGGCGCTCTCCTGCATTTTCCCCGTCCGAAACAAGATCCCCACCAAGAATGTCACAATACTGCCGAACATGATGTACCACGTAAAAGCGAGGTGCGGAATGGGAATCGGCGCGATGCCGAGCCAGCCCAGCATTTTGTTGGCCAGGCCGCTGAGCACAAATACGGTGAGAAAGCCGCAAAAC
>QEVD01000478.1 GCA_003576975.1 Candidatus Zhuqueibacterota bacterium | reverse complement strand
AACAAGAGCGCTGCCACAGCCGCGACAATCACCCCGAGACGAACGTATCGCTTCGTGAGTTGCTCTTTCAAAAAAGCCGGATCAAGTGGTCGATCCACTTTGCAATCTCCTGAAACGTGATGAAGTCAAGTTTTGGTTTTTGAGCACGAGTTGTCATATGAACAGCGCTTGCATTTGCTCGCGACAACTGCAAGCGATATGCCGTTTTGTAAGAACTTGTTTAGAATGATATTAGCGAGATATGCGGAATCCACAAGATGTTCGACTTCGAACGGCGGGTGTTCAGAATCAGAGTTAGAGGCAAGACCGTTCACTTAACATTTCGTTCGTAGTCTCGGCCCATTGTGGGCCGATTCTAACGCAAATAATTTCAATCTTCCTGCAGTGCCCCACGAGCGGGCAGGGCTACTGAGTGAACGGTATTGGAGTTAGAGGGGTTGAGCGAGGCAAATCAAAGCTTGTGGAGGGAATGCTATTTTTGCCTTGCCAAAATGAGTTGAATGATTTTCTTAAAATGAATGGCTATCAAGGCGAGTTTGAATTTCATAATAACCTCGTCGAGATGAAGTCGGCTTGGGCAAAAGATGAGTATTACGAAATTTATTGCCCAAGCCGAATGTAAACCAATTTCTATGACAACGACTCAATGCGATCCAACGCCTCTCGTGCCGCGGCCAGGCCAATCTCCGGATTTAAATCCAAATCCTTCTCGGAGAGCAGCATATATTTAACCGTATTGTCTTCGCCGCCGGAAAATGCGGTAACGATATCTGCGAGCATCGTGTATGCCCCGCGCGTTTGATATGCGCCCTCGACCACCTGCCCCAGCGTGGAATAATTGCGCGCCGCGAATTTCGAGCAATTGATCGCATGATCGTTGTGATTGATATAACCTTCGCCGACAATTACCTGGCAGCCCTCCGACCAGTTGCCCACCGCAGTTTCACCCTCGCCGCCCCAATGCACGTTAATCGAGTTATTGCGTTCGAGCGGGCGGGAAAGATCCGCGTCGGTCAGCAGCATATCGCTCGAACGTACCACCAATACGCCCGAGTTCATGGGTTTAAGCCCGTGGTAAACACGGCTTAAATCCGACAGTTTATGCCAGCCAAAGCGATAGATATGTTGCCCCAGCGTTAAAAACGGCGGGCCGGCAGGATGTTGTGAATATCCCGGCTCGGTCGAACCATAAAACTTGAAGGCCAGACCGTTGATCAATAAAACGAACACATCATCAAACTCACGCACACCGGGCCGCGCCTCATGCCGGCGTATGCCGATCATGTGGATCTTGTTCGGATCCAAATCCCAATTGGCAACGTTCACCGTGTCTGATGTCTGGGCGAATTGCTTGACTTTGCGCAGCATGGGATTGGGATTCGTCAGATATTTCTGTTTGACGAGGCCCAGCAAGTTCATCCACTTGCTGAATTCACGGCTTGGATTTGCGCCCGAAAATGCCGTCCAATCCGCTTTCTTGCTGGCCGCTTGCCAGCGTTTGATATGCTGAAACGAGTTTGGGCCGAGTTTGCCATCCGGAAAGCCGATGCTGCTGTCGTTCTCGACCGTGCGAACATATTCTTGAAAGAGGCGTATCGACGCAGCAGTACGATAACCACAAATGCCGTCGATTTTTCCCAGCGGAAAGAATCCCGCGTCTTTCAGAAACCGCTGCACCTCCGCGACCTTCATGGCGTTGCCCGTCGCTTTCTCGAACGCAACCCAATGATCGTCCCGTTCCCCGCGCAGTTTCTTCTGGTTTTTCCAATCCTGCTCGACGCCGGTTACACGATGAGCGTAATCAAGGTATTCTCCCAGAGCCGAAGATTGCACCTCGGGATCGTATGCTCCTAATGAAATCATGGTGACGCCTCCTGGTTGGTTCAACAACAGCTTGGCCGTTGCTTTTGCATTTGGATTTTTGATCGGAAAGCGAGGGTCGGCCATCGCGTTAACTCAGTTGTTTTATGGCGGCGCAGTTGGCCAAACTATTTCCCCACCAGATAACCCACGCCAAAGCCCGCTGCCGCGCCGGCAACCCCGCCAACGGTTACTTTGAACCACCGGCTCGCGACTTCTTTGCGATATTTCTTGTCGAGCGCCTGATATTCATTCCACAAATTATCATAGGTACTGCGAATGCTGTCGGCCTTCATGGTCAACAGTCTCACTTCATCATCTTTAAGCGTCATCGAGCTGCTGAAACTCGCGATGGTGCTGTCTTTGAGCGCGATTTCACTGCCACGTTTATCATTTTCCGCTTTTATCTCTGCGACTTCCGCACCGAAGAAGCGCGGCGCTAACAAGCCATGCACGCCATCCGAGCGTTGCACGTCCCAAAACTGGCCGGCCCAATGCGGAAAAGCATTGTCTAACTCGCCTGTGACTTCCTTCGCCTCCCACAACTTGTCCAGGCGCGCCAGGGTTTTCGCGTGTTCACGCTGCAAATTTTCGAGTTTGTGCTGGATCTCTTCGCGTTCCGCGGCAAGCAGGGCTTCGCGTGCGCGCACGTCGTTCAGCACCACGTCGAGGCTATCGACATAGCGCCGCATCGAGGCGTCGCGGCGCTCCAGCTCTTCCATTTTATCCTTCTGGGCCGCCAGCTTGGCGCGGGTATCTTTCAGAGAAGACCAGATGCTCCATCCCACCGCCACGCCGACAATCAGCAAAACGCCGGTAATGATCCACGAGAAAATGCCTTTGTTATCAGCCATGTTTCACCTCAAGGCGATTGCCGTTTTTAAGAATGCCCAATTTTTGCGCGAATTCCTCCACCACGGCTTCCTCTCCCGAAAGCAAGCGATACGAAATGGCAAAACCTTCCGGCACAGCGTTGAACAACTCGATCTCGGTTTGTCGCGTCTCGACTTCCAGCAGGAGCTGGCGAATCACCCACTTGGCGCCGCGCGCCAGCTTGGCGGTTTCCGTGCGATTGTGTTCCGACATAGATCTGCCTCTTTGGTTTGCATGAAATGGCTGCTGCACGTCGTCATGATTTACAGATAACATGGCATTTCTTAGGGTTATTTTCAATGAGAAAATTTGCGGCGCGTGTGTTTCGCAAAGCCATTCTCGCCGGCTCAAACGCAAAATTACCCCACCTTCTTATCTCGCGGCGAGGCTAGGCTTGGGGGGCAGAGCTATCTTCAAAGACACGGATCGGAAACCAAAATCTCAGAAATTACCGGCGATAGAATTATTTCAAGTTGATAGATGTGAATTTGTACACTGCCCCGGCGCACGTCGTGTATTGTTTAAATAGATTCAGCTATCGGCCAAAATTTCACAAGCCCAACGAATTTTTCTGAAACCATGCTCTCAAAATTAGATTTTTTACAAACAGCTTGAACGAATAAAGCGCGTGTCGCCTTTTGCCCAATACTACAACGTTACAGCGTTTTTCATTTGGATGAACAGAGTTTGTAGTCCCCGCCCCTTGTGGGCGGCTGTTGAAACCATGAAATTCGCGGTTGCAACAATGCCCCACAAGGGGGCAGGGCTACGAATCCTGTACACGCATTTAAAAAACGCTGTAAGTCGCATTCTGATGGGACTCTATTTCACAAAGGCCCTCGGCCAGAAATGCGATATGTACAATTTCAAAATGGATTGAACGAGTATGACGTTTTGCAGTTGGATAGCCGTGCCCCAAAAGCATGCGATGGCTTTTGAGCAGCCAGCATACCATGTGCATGAAGAAGAATTATGGGCTGGGGTGATTTGAAACCGGTGTATTGCCAAGATAAACCAGCTTAATGGCATCGGCAATCACCGGGCCATTGGCTTTGTTGGAG
>QEVD01000477.1 GCA_003576975.1 Candidatus Zhuqueibacterota bacterium | reverse complement strand
TTCAAGCGTTATCATTGCAAAAACACGATCGAGGTGCAACCGCAAAGCCTCTTTGTCGGACAGATGCGGCGCTTCGCCATGATTGAGCCGACAGGAGAGGTCCAGCTTTTTGGTATCCGCTTTCGACCGGCAGGCGCGTATGTTTTTACTCATTTCCCGCTAGCGGAAATGACGGACAAAATCATCGACCTCGATCTTGTTTGGAATCGTTTCAGCCGGGAGTTGGCCGAGAAAATTCATCTCGCGCACAGCACGCAAGAACGCATTAGACTGGCGGAAAAGGCTTTGCTCGCACGCCTGGACCGCCGTCAAGACGGTGACAAAACAATTGAAGGCGCCATCAATACAATCATCGCCCGCGACGGACTCGTCGCGATTGACCGGCTGCAAAAAAAGCTCCAGCTCAGCAGCCGCCAACTCGAACGCAAATTTCAGGAACGTGTCGGGCTTTCCCCCAAATTTTTTTGCCGTATTTTGCGCTTACAAAAAGTTTTCAAGGCGACGGCGCGTCATCGTCCCTTGCCTTGGAGTTTTATTGCAGCGGAATGCGGTTACTTCGATCAGGCGCATTTTATTCATGATTTTAAAGCATTCTCCGGACAAACACCTGCAATATATTTTAGTGAAGCGCATGAAATGTCAGAATACTTCACCCGCAAAAATCGCCTGTCGGATTTTTACAATACAACTGAGTAATATTTCTTGATATTGTGGAAATAACTTGTATTCATTTCCATCACTATCAGGAGAGGTACAATGTCAAAAAAACATTATTCGTTTGCCGGCGTTTGTATGCTGTTGCTGAGTGTTATGGTGCAAGACACAAAACCAACAGTAGCGGATCTGGCCTGGCTTGCGGGCTGCTGGGATGGCAGCACAGCCAAACGCGAATATTCCGAACAATGGATGAAACCTTCCGGACAGACGCTGCTCGGCATGAGCCGTACGGTCGTGAACGGAAAAACGGTGGCGTTTGAATTCCTGCAAATTCGCGAACAAGAGGGCGAGATTTATTACATCGCAAAACCCTCCGGACAGGCCGAAGCTTCATTCAAGCTGATCAAGCACGGCAACCGGGAAGCCGTCTTCGAAAATCCCGAGCACGATTTCCCGCAACGCATCATCTATCGTCTTGCCGAAGATGGTTTGCTCGCCGCAGCCATTGAAGGCATGAGTAACGGCAAAATGAAAAAAATCGATTTTCCCATGAAACGCATCGCGTGTGATTGACCGGGTTCGATGCCATTGGATAGTTGACTCTATAAAACCAGTGGCATTAAGAATCGAAAGATTTGGTCGCGTTCTCACAATACTCTCATAAATATTTTCGGCCCGGCGGCAACGGTGTCGCCGGGCAATGAATTTTCTGCTCTTGATCTATGCAGCACAGCCGTGTAAGAACATTTTTCATTTTGCGAAAGCGTGATTTTTCCCTTTTTCTTGAGGGCTGCCAGCTTTGCGTTGCACGAATCGGCGCCCCCAAGCAAAGAGACGAGCATTGCACCAAGTGCGATCAGGTTTGATTTAACCAACGCTAAAACGGACACAACTGCGATGAGTCAACCTGGTATGAATTGCGGCGACATGCCCGCCGAAGAATTCCGCCAATTTGGGCATCAGCTCATTGATTGGGTTGCCGATTACTTGAGAGATATCGGTCAACATCCAGTTTTCCCCGGCAACCTCCAGCCAAAAGATATTCGCCGCCTGCTGCCTGCTTCTCCGCCGCAGCAAGGCGACGACATGACGAAAATTCTCGCTGATATTGATCGCATCATTATGCCGGGCATGACCCATTGGAATCATCCGCGTTTCTTTGCGTATTTCACCTCCTCTGCCAGCGGTCCGGGCATTCTCGGTGATTTGCTGGCAACCGCATTCAACATCAACGGCATGCTGTGGCAATCTTGTCCCTCGGCAACCGAGCTTGAAGAAGTCACACTTGGCTGGCTGCGACAAATGCTGCACTTGCCGGAAGATTTCTGGGGCATAATTTTCGACGGCGCTTCGATGAGCACGATGCACGCACTTGCGGCAGCGCGTGAACATTGTGTTGATTTGCAAATTCGTGTTCGCGGTATGGCAGGCCGGGACGATTTGCCCAAGCTGCGACTCTACGTTTCCGAATACACGCACTCGTCAATTGACAAAGCCGCATTACTCATCGGCATTGGCATGTCAGGCATTCGCCGCATTCCAGTGGATGATGAATTTCGCATGCAGCCGGCAGCGCTGGCGGCTGCGATTGCCGAAGACCGGCGCGCCGGTTGGCTGCCGTTCTGCGCTGTGGCCACGGTGGGCACCACCTCATGCACGAGCATCGACCCGGTTCCGGAAATTGCCGCAATCTGCAGCCGCGAGAATGTTTGGTTGCACATCGATGCGGCGCACGGCGGCATTGCGGCGATTGTGCCGGAAATGCGCCACGTGCTCGCCGGTTGTGAAAACGCGGACTCGCTCGTGGTGAATCCCCACAAATGGATGTTCGTGCCCATGGGCCTCAGCGTGCTTTACACGCGCAAGCCCGAGGTGTTGCGCCGCGCCTTCAGTCTCGTGGCGGAATACTTACGCACCGCGCAAGATGAGGAGGTGACGAACTACATGAATTACGGCATTCCGCTGGGCCGGCGTTTCCGCGCGTTGAAACTTTGGTTCGTCATGCGCTATTTCGGAGTCGAGGGCATCGTGGCGCGCGTGCGCGAACACCTGCGGCTTGGACAGTTGTTTGCCAAATGGGTCGACGAACATCCCGTCTTTGAACGGCTCGCGCCCGTGCCGCTGAGCACAATTTGTTTTCGCGCGCATCCGCAAGGCGTTGGGGAGGTCCGCGCGTTGAATCGTCTCAACGAACAACTCCTGCATGCCATCAATGAAACCGGCGAGGCGTTTCTCTCGCACACAAAATTAAACGATTGCTTTGTCATACGGCTCGTGATCAGCCATTTGCGCGTCACTGAAGCTGAGGTGCGCCGCACCTGGGAAATCGTGCAGGAAAAACAGAAGCTCTTTTCATAGATTAATTCGTTACGACTTTTCGGCCCCGGCAAGCGCGACACTCATGTTCACGTGGGACGTGCCGTGGCCGCATATCCCTTCTCGTCCGCCAACCCACACCCGCGACAGATTTTCAAAAAACGATACAACCTTTTGCATGATTTTCGTCACTCATAAATAGTCATGAAGATCATATCGAGGTATCTCGGCCGGCTTGAAGATCGCAGGCTGGTGAGAAATTTTCTGAGGCGCCGCGACGAAAAAGCTTTTCACGAGCTTTATAAACGCCACACGCCTGCGTTGTTTCAATTTGCCCTGCGCTTGCTGACGTGGAACAAACACGAAGCCGAAGACGTGCTGCAGGACACCTGGCTGAGAGCGGTCGGAGCGCTACCGGAATTTCGGTGGCAGTCGAGTTTGCGCACATGGCTGATCAGCATCGTGCTCAATTGCTGCCGCGAGTTGGAGCGCAGGCGTGCCAAAAACTCGCATGCCGTCCTCACCGACATGCTTGTTGAAGCGTATGTCTCGCTCGAATATCTCGATCTCGAACGGGCGATTGCCAGCTTGCCTGACGGTTACCGGCACGTGTTCGTGCTGCACGATCTGGAAGGATACACTCACGCCGAGATCGGATCGCTTTTGAATATTGAAGCCGGCACTTCGAAAAGCCAACTCCATCATGCCCGCCGGGCGGTACGGCAATCCCTGTAAGAACCCGCGCAATCCCTGTAAGAACCCGCGGCGACTACAGTCAATCGGAGCAACACCCATGAAGCCATCTGAACCTCTCGACGATTTCAGTGCGGAAGAACAAGCAAGGCTTGCGGCTTTGCCGCACGCCCGCCTGACTGCCGCAATGTTGGAAAAGAAGATTGTCGCAGCGCTCAAAGCCAATGGGCAACTGCGGCAAGCGCCCACACCTCAGCCTCGCCGTCTTCTTCGCCTGGCCACGGCCTCTCTTTCATTCTTGCTGATTTTCATGCTGGGATTTCTGCTCCCAACCAGCAGGCCATGTTCATGCTGCTGCTTTACGAATCACCGGAAGCGGTGGGCAGCGAATCTGACAAAGTCGTGGAATACAGTCACTGGGCAAAATCCCTCAGAGAAGCAAAACGTGCCATTTCAGGAGAAAAACTGAAAGATGGCGGACGGCTGCTGCGCCAGGCGCAAGGCCGGCTCGAAATCAGCGACGTTGGCCATCAGAACCAGCGCGACGCACTGGGCGGATATTTTTTGATCGAGGCACGAGATATCGAGGACGCCCTCAGCATCGCTGGACGCTGTCCTCATCTCAAATATGGTGGCGCAATCGAGCTCAGGCAAATTGACAAGATCTAAAACGTATCTCAAGTCGCAATGCCAAGGGAGGTCAAGATGTACTTGCAACAGTTGCAAATCCGCCGGGGTCCAACAACATCCCAGATGGTCCTCTTCCTACTGTTCGTTGCCATATCGGCCGGGTTCTCAGGTTTATCGCGATCACAACAAAATCCCTGCTGCGCGAACAAAGAGACCGATTTCGTTCCTCATGTTTGGGCGCTGGAATCCCCTGCCAGGGATGTCGAGCGCGTCGCGGCATTCTATCCCGGCGCATTGGGATTTGAGATTGAGAGCAACAGTTGTTGTATGGCGGCCGGCGTTCTGCGCAATGGCAGCACGAGGTTGATACTCAGGCGCGACAATCTTGAGCCGGCAGTTGCACGTCTGCGCGATCCCTCCAACAATCTGCTCAAACTCATGGAAATTCCGGCCCGGCAGTTGACGATGAACGGCATTGCTTCCGATACAATTCCCGGAGACATGCCCGCGCTCGCCCAAGCCGGTTTCAATCGTTTCAAGCTGCTCGAGGGCCACTGGCAGGGACGCAGCACCAAGGGTTGGGAAGAAACAATCACTTTCAAAACAATTGCCAAGGGTTCAGTGGTGGTGGAAACCTCGTTTGACGCGCATCCCAACGAAACCATGATGACAATGTTTTATTTGGACGGAACACGCCTTCTGCTCACGCACTATTGCGTCGCCGGCAGCCAGCCTCGCCTCGAAGCGACTTCATTTGAAGAAAACGGGAACGCCATCACCTTCACTTTCCTCGATGCGACCAATCTCCCTTCACGCGATCGCGGTCACATGGACAAGGCGGTGTTTCGCTTTGTTGATGAAGATCATTTCAGCGCACAATGGACGTGGTATCAGGACGGCAAAGAGAATTGGATGGAAGAAATCAAGTATGAACGCAAGCGCTAATTTCACCGGCCCCCGCCTCCTCCCTCCTTCCAGGCGATCTTTCGATTGAACGAATGCCAAAAAATTCTGTCATTAGAAGAAAATTCTACTATTTATTGCGCCCGGCGGTATCGCGCCGGCTTTCGTCAACAAGACGCTTACTGAATCCATCCGTGAAAAACATCGCATTTGTCACTTATCACAAAGCCCCGCACCTGACGCCGGATGACGCCACGGCGCTTTCATCTTTGCGAGACGCCGGCATCGCCGTCACGCCCGTCATTTGGAACCTCCCCTCGAATGATTGGAAAGCATACGACGCAATAATTCTGCGTTCGTGCTGGGACTATCATCAAAAGCTCGATGATTTCCGCGGCTGGCTCGATCACATTGCCGCGCTGCAAATTCCGTTGTGGAATCCCGCGGAGATTGTGTACTGGAACTTGCACAAGAAATATTTGCAAGACCTGGCAGCACAAGGTGTGAACATTCCCCGGACGATCTGGCTCAAGGTAGGTTCACCGGCGCCATTGCAAACATTGCTGCAAGATTATGGCTTCGCGCAAGCCGTGGTGAAGCCTGCGGTTTCCGCGACGGCCTGGCAAACCTGGCGCACCTCGCCTGCAAACGCGCAACACGATCAAACCAGGCTCGATGAACTTTTGCGATCTTCAGACGTCATGATTCAAGAGTTTATTCCCGAAGTGACAATTTCGGGCGAATGGTCGCTCCTATTTTTGGGCGGAGAATTCAGTCATGCGGTCGTCAAGCTCCCGCAGAACGGTGACTTTCGCGTGCAATCCGATTTTGGTGGAACCTGTCAATTGCAGTCAGCCACACCGGAGTTGATTCATCAGGCTGAAGAAATTCTTCGCAAAATGAACCAACCCCTGCTGTATGCGCGCGTTGATGGCGTTGTGAGCAACGGTAATTTCACACTGATGGAATTGGAGCTGATTGAGCCACAATTGTTTCTCGGTCTGCATCCGTCGGCGCCCGAACGTTTCGCCGCGGCAATTGCAGCGATTTTGTGAATGACAACATCAAAAATTCATGGAGATTCTCGTGATGAAGATCAAGTACTTTGTTCTCATTCTGCTGGCAACCTCCTTTTGTGTTGCACAAACCCCTGACCCGGTAACTCCGGAAACTCCCTGGCAAATGACAATCTCGCCGCAAAATGAGCCGGGCGATGCGCTTCAGGTCTCTGGAACGGTTTACGGTCCGGACGGCAAAACGCCGATCGCCGGCGCAACGGTTTACGTTTATCACACCGACATTCGCGGATATTATTCTCAAGATAGCCGCAGCGGCAGTTCGAATCCCCGCATCAAAGGCACTATGAGTACGAACGCGGAAGGCAACTACGCGTTTCGCAGCATCAAACCCGGGCCGTATCCAGACTCGCGTGTTCCGGCACACATTCATTACATCGTATCGGCCCCGGGATACAAGCAGAAGGTGTTCGAAATCGTTTTTGATGATGACCCGTTCGTCACGGCCGGCATCCGCGCGCGTGCCAGACAGGAAAACAGTATCTACTCAATAAAGAAACTCGAGCGAGACGCCCAGGGCGTATGGCGCTGCGTGCAAGATGTTCAACTGCAGCGGGAATGAATGATAGGCATCGCGAGGTCAAACGCTTTGCCACATTCGACAAAACGGTCATAACAAAGTCAACACCCGAACCCTCTCGAAGTGCCGCACCTCATTCCAGCACGCACTGGAGCTCTTCTCACTGAAGGGCTTTTGCTTTTTAGTATTGAACCCGGCGCAGGCCGCGAGGAGATCTTCTCTCTCCGCGACTTTCAGATTGACATTCAACGCCCCTTTCTCTAATTTCCCAACGACCTGCAATCCCACTTCCCCTTCAGACGGCTTATTATTGGCGTTGGCATCTTCAAGGAGACGAAATGAAGCGAGTGCTCATGGCATTGATTCTCATGCCGATCATCATATGCGGTCAACATTCCGCCCAGTCTGGGCAAGATGCTTCCCGGCCCTGTTATCATGCCGGAGAGACGATCGCGCCGGAAACGTTTGTCTACAATCGCATTGGCGAAAAACAGCGCTTGCTCGAGCTTGCGCGTCCGGAGACAAAAGTCATCTATCTCCTGCTTTTCGGCGGTGCCAGCGCCAGCCCGGTGGAAACTTATGGCGGCATTTGGTGCAATGATTCCTTCAATGACCTGCCTATTTCAAATTAT
>QEVD01000476.1 GCA_003576975.1 Candidatus Zhuqueibacterota bacterium | reverse complement strand
GGCCTAATACCGCTTCACCTTCGTCAAAACTTTTTGATATTTGTGAATCGCCTCCAGCACTTTGCCGGTGCCGCGCACCACGGCCGTAAGCGGATCTTCCGCAACGATGATGGGCAGGCTGGTTTCGCGGCGCAAACGTTCATCCAGGCCCTTCAGCAACGCGCCGCCTCCGGAGAGCGCAATGCCGCGATCCAAAATATCCGCAGATAATTCCGGCGGCGTTTGTTCCAGGCAATGTTTCGTCGCTTCGACAATCGAATTCACGCAATCTGCAAGCGCCTCTTGCACTTCCATCGACGTGATCTCGACGGTCTTGGGAATGCCCGCCACCAAATCGCGGCCGCGCACTGTCATCGTCGTCTTGTCTTGAAACGGCGCTGCCGAGCCCAGCGTGATCTTGATTTGCTCCGCGGTATTTTCGCCAATCAACAAGTTGTAATTGCGTTTGAAATGTTGCACGATGGCCTCATTCATCTCATCGCCCGCGATGCGAATCGAGCTGTGATTCACAATACCGGAAAGCGAGATCACCGCAATTTCCGTGGTGCCGCCGCCGATATCGATCACCATGCTGCCCACCGGCTCGTCAATCGGCAAGCCGATGCCGATAGCCGCCGCCATCGGCTCATCGATCAAATGAACTTCGCGCGCGCCGGCATGTTCGGCGGAATCGCGCACCGCGCGTTTTTCGACTTCGGTGACGCCGCTGGGGATGCTGATGGCCATACGCGGTCTCCAGATGCGCGTCGCTTGCACCGTGCGGATGAAATGGCGAATCATGGCCTCAGCCAGCTCAAAATCTGCGATCACGCCGTCTTTCATCGGCCGCACGGTAATGATCTCGTTGGGAGTGCGGCCCTGCATTTCTTTGGCCGCGTGGCCATAGGCCACGATTTCCTGATCAATTTTACGCAAGGCAACGATGCTCGGTTCATTGACCAATATCCCCTTGCCGCGCACGTACACCAGCGTATTGGCCGTGCCCAAATCCATGGCAATATCAGTTGACAAAAAATTTTGCAGAGAGAAATTCATGCGTGATCGCCTTTCATCACGGAAACGTGTCTCAACAGCCGGAGGTAGAAATTTTTTGAATTATTTGAGTTTTCGATATTTTTCACATTCACCGTCACGCGGGAAAGTGTTTTATCAGATGTTGGTTTGCGCTTGCACACGATGGCCTTAATGGCGAAAGTGCCGGACGCCGGTAAAAACCATTGCCAGTTGATGACGGTCTGCTGCCGCGATCACTTCGGCATCGCGCAGCGAACCGCCCGGTTGAATAATTGCGGTTGCGCCGGCGCGCGCGGCTTCCTCAACACTATCGGCGAAAGGGAAAAATGCGTCGCTCGCGACGGCTGCGCCTTGCAAGGAGAGCCCGGCACGCTTCGCTTTTTCCACGGCAATAATCGCAGCATCCACCCGGCTCATTTGTCCGGCGCCAATCCCGAGTGTGCGATCCGGTCCGCAATAAATCACAGCGTTGGATTTCACCAGCCGCACCACTTTCCAGGCAAACCGCAGAGCCTGCCATTCCGGTGGCGTGGGCCGCCGCTGTGTGACAATTTTGAAACGGGAGTCCTCCTCCGCATTTACATCTTGTTCCTGCACCAGCACGCCGCCGGCCACGGCTTTGAATTCCAATGCCGCCGGCGCTGGCGTGCG
Source organism: Candidatus Zhuqueibacterota bacterium (assembly GCA_003576975.1). Classification (GTDB taxonomy): domain Bacteria; phylum Zhuqueibacterota; class Zhuqueibacteria; order Zhuqueibacterales; family Zhuqueibacteraceae; genus Coneutiohabitans. Next base: position 2,134 of record QEVD01000476.1, on the reverse strand, counting down.
GATACCTTCCATCTCGAGCAACCGCAGATTTTTTTTGCCTGCAAAAATGCGCTGTGCTTCCGTGCTAAACGCGGGCGCGATGATCACTTCCGTAAAAAGCTCGGCAACGCGCGCCGCGGTTTCGCCGTCTACTTCGCGATTGAAACCGACAATACCGCCGAAGGCGGAAGCCGGATCAGTCGCCTTTGCGTTTTCATAAGCGGCTACCAACGAATCGCCAACCGCAACGCCGCAGGGATTGGCATGCTTGATGATCACACAGCATGGTTCTTGAAACAGGCGCACGAGATTGAGCGCGGCGTCGGCGTCAGCGATGTTGTTGTACGAAAGCTCTTTGCCTTGCAACTGCCGGCTGCTGAGAAACCCCGATGCTGGACTCAAACTGTCACGATAAAATCCCGCACGCTGATGTGGATTCTCGCCGTAGCGCAAATCCTGTTGCTTTTCGAGCGCAAACAACAGCGAAGCGGGCAAAGCCGCGCGTTCCGCCGTTCGTTGCAGATAAGCATGGATCGCCGCGTCATACGCAGCCGTGCAGGCAAACGCGCCGAGCGCGAGTTGCCGTCGCGTGGTTTCCGTCAGTCCGCCGTTGTGTTTGCGCAGTTCTTCGCAGAAGGCCGCATATTGACCGGGATGCGTCAATACTGCAATCGCGGCAAAATTTTTTGCTGCAGCGCGCATCAGCGCCACCCCGCCGATGTCGATGTTTTCGAGAGCTTCTTCCAAAGTGGCTTGCGGCCGGCGAATCGCTTCACGAAAGGGATAGAGATTGACCACCACCAAATCGATCAAACCAATGCCCTGCGCTGCCGTTTCCGCAAGATGCGCGGGCAGATCGCGCCGCGCCAGCAGTCCGCCAAAAATTTTGGGATGCAGCGTTTTCACGCGGCCCTCCAGCACTTCCGGAAAGCCGGTGATATTTTCGATCGACGTAATCTGAAAGCCGTTCTCCTGCAAAACGCGGCTGGTGCCGCCGGTGGCGATGATTTCGATATTGTGCTCGACTAAAACCCGCGCCAATTTGAGCAGGCTGGTTTTGTCGTACACGCTAATCAGCGCGCGTTTGATGGATTGCACGATTGAGGTCTGTCCCAAAAAGAAATCAAAACTTGGTTGACGAGTATTTGCGTACCTCAAAACTCAGACGATGTGAAAACGTTTCGCTAGCTGAGCTTGTCGAAGCCAGCACCCTTCGACGGTTCTACTGAGCTTGCCGAAGTCATGCTCAGGATGCGGCGGCTCCGGTTTCAATCAGCCTAGTTGCTATTGATCTCGACGATTACGTTAAAATCCGAACGCCTCGATCATCAATCACCACACGATCCTTCGCAAACAATTGCAACGCTTCCGGTAAAATTTGATGCTCGACTTTCAGAACCCGCGCCGCGAGCGACTCGGGTGTGTCATCCTCATAAACCGGCACACAGCGCTGCACCAGCGGCTTGCCGGTGTCATAATTTTCATCGACGAGATGCACAGTCGCGCCGCTCACTTTGCAGCCGTAATCGAGTACCGCTTGATGCACACGCAAGCCGAACATGCCTTTGCCGCCAAAACTCGGCAGCAGCGCGGGGTGAATATTGATGATGCGGCCGCTGAACGCCTCGATCACCGCCGCTGGAATCATGCGCAGAAAACCCGCGAGCACGATGAAGTTGCTGTCACACTCAGCCAGCGCGTGCAATAACGCCTTGCCGTAATCCTCACTTGTTGCCAAAGCATTCGACGCGATGATTCGCGTCGGGATGCCGGCCTGCGCGGCGGTTTGCAGAGCGCCGGCTTGTGGTTGATCGCTGATCAACAAAACCACTTTTGCATCAAGTGTGCCGGACTGAATGGCATCGAGAATGGCCTTGAAATTCGAGCCGCGGCCGCTGGCGAAGACGGCGAGACGGAGGTTCATGTTATCAATTCCGGCGAAGTCAGGCTTGCAGACTTCGCGCGCTCGTTTATTTCAGCGAACAACTGCCTCGGTGATAGTCAATCGTTTTTGCCGGGCCGAGACGATCAGCTCCGCACGGCCGCCAATCGGCATGGTGTGCTTGCGACTGGCGTGGCCGTACTCCAAATTCATCAAAGCCGGAACCCGCAGCGGGCGAATGAAATCCCGCATCAAATCTTCCAAACTCAACGA
>QEVD01000475.1 GCA_003576975.1 Candidatus Zhuqueibacterota bacterium | reverse complement strand
CGCAACGGGCCCCAACTGATTTTCAAATTCGAGTGATTGAGATGGCCGATGAGCGTGCCGAATACCGCAATGGCGAGAATAACGTTGCCCTCAACGCCCAGCATCACCAGAGGCAAGTAGGTCACGCTCTGGTAAACGACGATCTCCATCCAATGAAAGCGAAAATTGCCGATCCAATCCAGTTCTTCAATACTGTGATGCAATTTGTGGAATTCCCACAACCACGGCACGCGGTGGAGCAGATTGTGCACACACCACTCCATAAAATCTTTGAAGGTGAGAAAAACGAGAAATTGCAGCCACAGCGGGCTGCCGCCCAGCAGCTTGATCGACTCCGGCGGCGGCACCTGCCACACGCCAAGAAATTGGTTCATCTGCTGCATCAGCCAACTGCCGATATAGGCCAGCAAAACGCCGGCATAATGTCCGTTGAAAATCAGCCAGAAATAATCCTGCCCGATTTGTTCACGCCAGGGTTTTTGCTCCGGCCGCCAGGGCGCCAGCCGTTCGAGTATCCAGCAAAATAAGGACACCACCAGCAGCCAGAAAAAATAACCGCGCGTGTCCCAAATGATTTGAATCATAGAGTTTTCTGCGATTTCAGTTTTGTCGATTTCCGTTGCCTGCCGGGGCAATGTACTTCAGCATTTTTAAAATGTCAATTGGGATCACCGCTGCGCAAATTCGATGGGGCTGGCGGCGAATCGTGGGTGGGAAATATTGTTTTGCCGGAGGGAATGATCGAAATAAAAAAGCCCCCAGCTTGCGCCAGGGGCCCGGAGGGAGGAAAAAATTAATGAGGTATTAGAGGAAACGATAACCAGTGCCGTGGATCGTTTCGATATATTGAGACGGATACTTATATTCGCCCAGCTTTTCCCGCAGCCGCTTGATGTGCACATCCACCGTGCGGTTGGTGACATAAACCTTCTTGCCCCACACTCGCTCGAGAATTTCCTTGCGGCTGAACACGTTGTTCCGGCGCGACGCGAGCAAATAAAGAAGCTTGAATTGGATATACGTGAGATCGATGGGCTTGCCCGCTTTGCGCACGCGGTGCTCATCGAGGTCAATTTCGATATCCTTGACGCGGATTTTTTTGGCATCCATCAACGCGAGGCGCCGGCCAATGGCCTTGATGCGCGCCGACAACTCGCGCGGGCCGAACGGCTTGGCGATGATATCATCTGCGCCGCTTTCCAACGCCTTCACGCGCAAATTCTCGTCCTCGCTAGAGGTCACCAAGATTAACGCGGTTTTGTGCGCAGCAATGTCGTCTTGCAGGTCAATGCACGCCGACCAAACGCGATCACCGAATTCATCCAGATCTATGATGATGACTGCCGGTTTTTCGGTTACAACAACTTCCGGTAAAGCTTCCAAACGAGAATGACTTTGGAGCGCGTATCCTTCGCTGTCCAAAAGGTGTTCCAATTGCAGAGAAGTGCCGTTGCCAAAGTACTGAACGATACCTTTTTCCATCGACTCCTCCGAGGGGTTCGACATCCTGTACATGTGTTGATTTCGCCGTGGTTGATGATCGAGAAATAGCTGCAACCGGCTATTTCTGCGTGATGGAATGAAATTAAAAAATAGGCCTCACACCGAGAGGGTGTCGTGCAGGTTGCATTCGTCTACAAATCCTGTATAATACCTCAAACCCTGCCTAGGCAATACAACCTTTACAAAAGGATTTGCGAGACACTCAAAGAATCCCGATGTGAGGCACAAAGCCGCCTACTGGTATAACCTTGATCCCTTCAATCAAGACATTTTTTTAATCAGCAACTTGAATGCCACAAGTAATAGTAGACATCAGAAAAATTACCCACAAGCCTGATAAATGATCACGGTTACGTATTTTTAAGCATTTATATGAGTCACAAATTCAACATCTATAAACAAAAATTGAAGATGAAGCCGGCTCGAAAGCCTTGATTCTACTCAAAAAGTGGCGGAGAGCGAACAATAATCAGCCAAGTGGCGGAAATTGGCCAAATTTGTTGCAAAATAATCAGCAAGGTTACAATCTTGTACCACTGTTGAACATTTGGAATTCAAAATTGTGTTTCGGTTATACTTATTTCACACGTGACTCAACTTTTCACGTGGCCAGCGCTTGCGCTTGTGCGCTTTCACATGTATCTTGCCCATCATTTTTATGAAATCAAACCGATGGAACAACCAGGACAACATTTGATTTTCCTCGAAAACATCTCGAAAATTTATGGTCAGCAGAACAATCGGATTTCTGCTTTAGAGGGCGTCAATCTGACTATTGCAAAAGGCCAGTTTCTCGCGCTTTATGGCGCCAGCGGTTCCGGCAAAAGCACGTTGCTCAATTTGATTAGCGGCATCGACCGGCCCACCGGCGGCAGAATTTTATTCGATGGGCAGGATATTACAACGATGAACGAGCATGCGCTGACCCTGTTGCGGCGGGAGAAAATCGGGTTCGTTTTTCAATTCTTCAATCTTCTGCCCACGCTCACTGTGCTTGAAAATGTTTTGTTGCCGGCCCAGCTTCGCGATACCGCGCAGGCAGATTTGCAGGCCCGAGGCATTACGTTGCTGCAAACTTTTGGTATTGGTGATCGCCTGGACGCCATGCCGGATCAACTCTCAGGCGGGCAGCAGCAACGTGTGGCCATCGCGCGCGCGTTGATCAATGATCCGGCCTTGTTGCTTGCCGATGAGCCGACTGGCAATCTCGATTTCGAAACGGGCATGAAAATTCTGGCGCTCTTAAAACAACTGGTGACGCAACACGGCAAAACCGTGCTGCTCGCCACGCACAGCCTCGAGGCTGCGCGCTTCGCAGATCGCGCCCTGCAGGTGCGCGATGGCAGGATTTTTTCGTTATCGCCCACGTCAACCGATTCACCAGAGAAATCTTGATCCGAAGCGGAATTATCACAAAATCACATAGGAGCGGGATGAGTCATTCATCTCACATCAAAACGCTATAAGCAAATCCTATTCTCTTGCTCAAACTCCTCCGACTCTTCAATCTCCGGCATTTGCGGCGGCGGCCGCTGGAAGCGCTGCTTTCGCTGCTTGGCATCGCCATCGGTGTGGCGGTGATGGCCGGCATTGACCTGGCCAATGAAAACGCGCTGCAAAGCTTTCGCAATACCGTTGATGCCGTCTCCGGGCGTGCCACACACCAGATTTTCGGCAGCGCCGTCGGCATTCCCGACTCGCTGGCCGCGCGGATTTTACGCCAGCCGCGCTTGCAAGCCACGCCGCTGATCGAGTACGTTGCCGCCTGCCGCGAATCACAAAACGATGCGTTGCACATTCTCGGCGTTGATCCTTTTACCGATGCGGCCTTCCGCGATTACTCCGCTGCTTCGACAAGCTCAGCAACTGCTTCGACAAGCTCAGCAACTGCTTCGACAAGCTCAGCAACTGCTTCGACAAGCTCAGCAACTGTTTCGACAGGCGCTTCGGCCATTTCGACAAGCTCAATGACCGGAGAGACAAGCTCAATGGCCGAAGAGATAAGCGCGGCTTCTTTATCTGATTCCACCGCCTACTTTTTTGCTGCAACCGGCCTGCAACTTCTCACCACTCCAGGCACGGCCTTGATCAGCGCGCCGTTTGCGCGCGAATATGCTCTGGCAATTCCCGACACGCTACATTTACTCATCGGCAGCGAATGGCGCAAGATCATCATCATTGGCGTCATCTCGCAGGAACTGCTGGCGCGATTAGGTTTCGACAATTTGCTGTTGATGGACATCGCCACCGCGCAGGAGTTGCTCGACCGCGTGGGCTATGTCGATCGCCTCGATCTCAT
>QEVD01000474.1 GCA_003576975.1 Candidatus Zhuqueibacterota bacterium | reverse complement strand
ATTAACCGTCAAACACACCACCGCAACCAACGCAAAGATGCCCGACAAGCCGAAGGCCGCTTGGGTGATGACGATCATTGCCGGAAACAAGTCGAACACCGCCATCGGCAAGAGCAGGGGAAGAATGCGGGAAATTGCGGCGAGATTGCCCAGCCAGAATGTCGCGCCCACCAGTTTCGGACTCCACACGTTTTTTTGGTGCATGAAGCCGGGAATCATGCGCACCGCCATGCCGAAAATCAACAGTGTGATGAATCCCAGCAAATAAACGTGACGAATCGCGTCGCTGCTGTGCGTGAGTGAAAAATCAAAAAGAATGCCCGCCCCGGAGAGAATTTCCAAAATCGCCGCGAGCACAAGCCAGAAATAAGCAGAATAAACCAGCCGTTCGAACGAACCGAACTCGCCATAATCGGGCAAGCCGGGCCGCGTGGGCGTGCGCTCGGGGCCGGGCTGAAAAATGCGGTTGACGGTCCACGGCAAACGCCGGCGCGTGAGCAAATCCACTTTCCAAACAAAAAATAAAATCACCGCGCCTTTCAGCAGCATGCCGAGTCCGGAAACCAGGCGCGGCCATGACGAGGGCAGGCTCGCGAGCAACGGCAGGTTGGGCAATGTTTGCAGGCTGAAGGCAAGAATGTAGGCGTAAGCTAATTTTCGCACCGGCCAGTCGATCGCCGGCAGCCGGAGATACAGCGGGAACATGCGCACGGAAAAGGCAAACGCCACCGGCAGCAGCACTAAGCCGAGGAATGCTTGCAGCGCAAACTCGTTCCAGGCTTGATGCACGACAACGGTTTGCTGCAACGCCATTTGGATCAATAAAACGAAATTGATCCCGGCATAAATATTCCAACCCACCAGCATCATCAGGAAAAAAGGCGCGACTTGGAAAAGCCCCGGGCGCTTACTCAAGCCCTGCATGCGGCGAAACGCACCGAAAAGCAAAGAGGCATATAAAATGATGGCAAGCCACTCCAGCAAACCGGAAACAGCCGTCAGCCACGCCACCGGCGCGGCGGCTGCGCTGTTTATGATGTACGGCAATACGCATTGGCCGAGACTGCGCAACATCAAGCCGGCGGTAAGCAACCGCAGAATCCAGGCAATGCGTTGCGGTTGCGCGAGCGGAACGCCGGCGAGACGGGGGATGAAATGCAGGCTGATGCTGATGATGAACAATCCCACCCACGCCACGAGCTGCACGTGGCCGTGGACTTGTATGAAGCTGTAGAATCCCGGCCCGAGCGGAAAATCAAAACCGATGATGCTGGCCACGTGCGCGCCAATGGCAAAACCGATAAACAGCGACGCGGCCAGCGCCGCCCAGATAAAGTCGATGTGAAATTCAGTGTGTTGATTTGGCGGGGAGGGTTGGAGTTGCTTCATGATCATCGCGGCAACGGCTCGTGGTTCGTAATGATTCAGATTATCGCCCGGGTGCTTTTACTTTTCCAAGCTGAAAGCATAAATGCAAAAACGATTTTATTCCACGGGATCGCGAGTAGCACCCGGGCGGTATTCCCCAACGGAGGTTTTGTTTAATACCCTTCTCCTTCTGCCGGCAATTTAACTTTCCCGCGAAATGAATAAAAAAGGTAGGTGAAATATGCAAGGGCGATGATCATGCCAATGCTCCACCACACCATGCCGACGCCGAGTCCGTAAGCCGAGGCCGCGGAGTTATAAGCCGTGAGATGGTATTGCGCATTGGTGGAAGCCGGCAACAAATTGGGGAACAAGCCGAAGGCCGTGCTGGCGGCCATGCCGGCAATGAAAAAACTCGATGATAGAAAAGCGCGAACGTCTTGCTGCTTGGCTTGAAAGTAAACGCCGGCAATCCAACTGCCCAAGCCGACCACCGGAAAAACAAATCCGAACGGCGATTGCAGATAATTATGCCAAATTTCCGGGTGAATTTCCGAAGTGGCCAGCAACGCCAAAATTGAGGCAGCCATCGCAGCCCACCACGTTCGTTGCGCCAGGAGGCGCGCGCGCCGTTGCAGGTTATGACTCGTTTTCATTGCGATGTAATTTGCGCCGTGCGCGGTCACGGTGAACAATGCCACCAACCCCATCAACACGGTAAACCAGTCGAGAATGCCGGCTTCGGGCACAACCGTGAACGTGGTCCATAGCGGCGCGAAGAAATAGCCTTCGGCATCGAGCGGCACGCCGCGCACGACATTACCGAGCGCCGCGCCGAAGAAAATCGTCAACAGAATGCTGGCGCCGGAAAACACCACATCCCAAAAGCTTTTCCACATGGGGTGATGAATATGATGGCGAAACTCAATGCCGATGGCGCGCAGCATGAGCAGCCAGAGCACGATCATCAAAGGCAAATAAAAGCCGCTGAAGCTGGAGGCATAGACTTTGGGAAAGGCAAAATACAGCGTGCCGCCGGCGGTGAGCAGCCAAACCTCGTTGCCGTCCCACACCGGCCCGATCGCATTCAAAATCGTGCGACGCTCGTCGTTTGTCTTGGCGGCAACCAGATGAATGATGCCCGCGCCGAGATCGAAGCCATCGAGAATGACGTACATCGTGAGCATAAAGCCGACTGCCGCGAACCAGAAGATTTCCATGTCAGGTCTCCCGCTGAAGCGAAAAGATGAAAGCGAATTTGTCCGCTCGATTGTTCATGAAGACTCAAGATTCTTTAACATGCTTGACTTTGGGAAAAGCGATTGTTTATATTGCGCTCAATTCTTCAATTTCCAAGTCTAAACATCTGAATCGCCATGCCAACAACTGTGAATGGACAAGCCATAACTCTGAACCTGCCCGACATCCTTTTTCAAAAAGCCCAACGTTTGGCCAAAACTTTTCATCGGCCAGTGGAAGATGTTTTAGTGGATGCCGTAGCAACAGCCTTGCCGCCGCTAACCGGATTGCCAACGGAATGGGCTGACGAATTAGCGGACCTGGCTTTCTTGAATGATTCCGAACTGTGGCAAATCGCCAGGAGTACACTGCCGGCAGAACACTACGAAAAGGTTGATGCACTCTTGGCGTTGAAACAGCAGGATCGCTTGACCGCCGAAGAACTGCAAACTCTCGAGCATTTGTTGCAAGAATATCAAGCTCTCATTCTGCGCCGGGGCCAGGCTGCGGTATTGCTCCAACGACGCGGTTATGATATGTCTAACCCTCAAGATTGAATCAGACCGTATTTGCTTGCGTTTTCCCCATCTCACCCCCCGGGCCGTGCAACACCTCCCGCATCACCAAGAACAAAAACAGCAACGCGAGCAACGTATACATGCCCATGAATCCGATGAGGGTGAACAAACCGTTGCCAGCAGAGACCAGCGGTGAAGCGCCTTCGGTCGTACGCATCAGGCCGTAAACCAGCCAGGGCTGGCGGCCCAGCTCCGCCGTCATCCATCCGGTGGTGTTGGCGATGTAGGGAAAGGGAAAGCTCAGCATGAGAATCCACAACATCCAGCGCGCGGAATAAAGTTTGCGTTTCCACAGCAGGTATGCGGCAAGCGCCATGAGCGCGATGAAAATCGTGCCCAGGCCGACCATGATGTGATAGCTGTAATAAAGCAACGGAATGTTGGTGGGCCAGTCCTCGCGCGGGAAAGCCGTCAGGCCTTTGACTTCCGCCATCCAGCGCTGATACGTCAGGAAGCTGAGCAACCGGGGAATGTGAATGGGATTGTCGATGGTCAACTTCTCCATGTCAGGCTGGCCGATGAGAATCAATTCCGCGCCCGCTTTGGTCTCGAACAATCCTTCCATCGCGGCACAATCCTTCCATCGCGGCAAAGGTCACCGGTTGATGCTCCGCAACGTTTTTAACTTGTGCATCGCCCGTCGGGAAAGCAACCAGCACAGAGGCAACCAGCCCGGAAATCACCCCAAGGCGCAAAAAAATCTTGCCATACTCCTCATCGCGCTTAGCCAGAACATAAAACGCGCCCACGGCGGCCATAACAAAGGCTGCGGTGATCACGGCTCCGATCATATTGTGCACATATTGCCAACCCACCCAGGGATTCGTCAGCAAGGCCCAAAAACTCGCCAGTTGCACCGAGCCGTCAGGCGCCATCGAAAATGCCACAGGATGCTGCATCCAGGCGTTGGTTGCGATAATGAAGAATCCGGAAATCCACGAGCCCAGAAAAACCATGAAGGCCGCAAAAAAATGGCCGATCTGCCCGAGTTTTTTCTCGCCGAAGATGAACAAACCGAGAAAACTCGATTCGAGAAAAAAAGCGAACACCCCCTCCATCGCGAGCGTCTGGCCGATCACGCCGCCGGCAAATGCGGAAAATTTGGCCCAATTGGTGCCAAACTGAAATTCCATCGGAATGCCGGTGACCACGCCGACCGCAAAATTGATGGCAAAGATCTTGGCCCAAAAGCGCGCGCTGCGATTATAGCGTTCATCCTGTTTGCGAATGGCGAGACCTTTGAGGATGACAATCAGCAGGCCCAACCCCATGGTCAACTGCGGAAAGAGATAATGAAACATGATGGTGAAGGCAAACTGCAACCGATGCACAAGCAAAGCATCTTCCATACCTAGCGCTCCCAACCTGATTGAATCTGTTATAACGCCATGCTCGTGACGCCGCGCGTGAACGGCCACGAGTTGAAGGATGAGTTTGTGTAAACCTCATGCGGGCGAGAGGACGGCCATGGCCAATTCCCCGTGCCCGGCCCGCATCCGGCAAAAAACAATCTGCAATTCTGCACTTGTTGTTGCTCTTGCCTCTTCGAAAATCAAATCAGCAAAAATCACCCGCCTCCGGAAGGCACACGAGCTGCGCATATTTGCTTTTTCAAGATGTCAAAATTCGCCGGAAATGTCAATAACCACGCACGACACAGGACAACGGCACAGCTTGAACGTATGCTTGCCGGGCGCAGAGAAGAACTTGTGGAACCAAACTTCGGAAGGACACACATCAGCCGGGCTGCCGCGCGAATGGCGGCGCGCCCCGTTTATTGTCGCACATTTTAGGCTCACTCGTGAACCCGTGGGAGGTTCCGCGGCGTTTTGCTTTTTTTCTTCTAAACTACTCGCTTTTTTATGCGTGTGGTGATGCAAGCATAAAATGTAGAAGAGTACGGCCATTCGGCATTCGCCGTGACCATACAACTCTGCTCTTGTCTCTTCTTCTTGATCCAAGAAAGGCGAAGAACGGCACGCAGCCGAAAGGGAGAAAAGCGCCCGGGCAATACCCGCAAGCGACGATAAACTGAGCCGTGATGGTGTTGGTGAATGAATTTATTTTAGGAGTATTTCATATTGCGCGCTGTAGGCAAGGCATCTATCAACTTCTTCGGGTTCGAACCGGCCGGTTTAGTTTCCAATTTATTGTCATCATATCATGAGGCGTCTTGCGTGATTCCTTCGTCACGATACAGTTCCTGGCCTTGCGGATTGGTCACGACCACGCTGACAGTAATGCCGCGGCGCACGCTTGCGGTAACGACACAAAAGTCCTCGAACAATTCCAAACAGCGGACAATGCGCTGCTGTTCTTCGGCAATATCAACCATGATCCGCACGTCGAGCCTGCCGATGCGCAGCCGCCCTTTTTCATTACGGACCAGCGCGCCGGCGACCTCTGTCGTGACGTTTCTTACTTCGATTTTAGCTCGCTGCAAGCAAAAAAGTAAACTCGCGCTCAAACAATCCCCCACCGCCGCTGCCAGCAGGCGCGAAGGATTCGGGCCTTTGTTATGGCCGAGCGGCGGAGGCTCGTCGAGAATAATGGGCGCGAGATGCTCTTGATCGAATATCGCCTTGAACTGATAATTTTCCACACGCTCGAGTCGCAACGAAAAAGCGCCGTTTTCTGCCATGATCATTCCTTATTCTAATCGTGTAGGGTTTCAGTTC
>QEVD01000473.1 GCA_003576975.1 Candidatus Zhuqueibacterota bacterium | reverse complement strand
CTCTCCTGTCGGCTCAATCATGGCGAAGCGCCGCATCTGTCCGACAAAGAGGCTTTGCGGTTGCACCTCGATCGTGTTTTTGCAATGATAACGCTTGAAGGCCGCGGCGAGATTGAAAACTATCTCGGTACAGCCATCCGGCAAAATTCTTTCTGGCGATAAGAGTGAAGGTGTGCTGCGGCTTTGCAGCGTCCAAAAACATTCGAGGTAATTTGAGAGCGCTGGAGTTGGCGGGATAACGCGATAGTGCATGCGTGATTCTCATAAAATTTGACGGCCGACATCGGTGATGTTCTGCCACGGCTAGGCCGTGGCTTTTACTGTGGTTCGCTTGCAGTTGAACCGTGGCGCCGCACGTGAATGTCAAAACTCATTTGGATTAATGATTGCTTGGCGGATAAATTTTATTTGGCGCCCAACGTTTCAAGATATTTGAGTACAGGCAACGCCTCGTCGCCGCCTTTTTTTGCATGATGCAAAAACGCCAGGCCGTGCGGCCCTTTTGAATAAATTAGCTCTGGATAAGCCGCAAGCATGGCCTTCACGATATCCAACTTGCCTAACATCGCCGCCACGAAGATATCCATGCGGCTGCCCTGAGAGAGAAGAAACTCGGCGATGTCTCTCTGACCCATGTGACCGGCGCCGCCAAGCGCGGTTTCAAAATCCCCGCCGCCCCAGTCCCAGGCGGCGTTGAGCAATCCTGGTTCTTTCGCCAACAACTCCTTGGTACGATCCAAGTTGCCGTGACCGGCAATAACGAATTCTTTGACCAGGTCGGGTGGCAGGGCTGGAGGCCGGTTTTGTTGCTGCACCCCATTGAGAGAAGCGTTGGGAAGTAATAGCGCGCTTGCTGTTCCTGCTGTTGACAGGCGAAGAAACCGACGACGCGAAAAAAATGAGGCTTGCATGAGATTATTCCAGGTTTGAGTAAGTGTTATGGTTTGTCAGTTTTGAAGCAACGTTTTGTTGAATCTTGTTGATATTATAGTTTTTGAAATGCCGATGCGTGAATCGCGGGGACGTAGCCCTGAGCAAAGGTTTTAACGATTGAGGGCGGCGTCAACACACGGACAATGCCATCGGCTGGCCGCGACTCGACTCGCCGGTAGCCTTCCGGATTCCACGCCAGCAAAGCTTTCTCCCGCCAAAGGTACGGCTGATTGTCGTGGAACGCCACGAAACTTCCATCGGGCAAAGCCGCAAGTATTTCTTGATATACTACTTTTGGTTCTGTTGGGGCAGTCCGTTCGCGATGCAAAACGTCGTCGATTTCGTGTGCAAGTGGAAATGAGCTATCCGTCGAAGCGTTGTTGGCTTTGGCCCAATGCGTGCGAAACAATTCGAAACGCGCGCGCGAGCATTCGGCGCAGGGGCGATGCCCGGCAGCAAGCGCCGTGGCCTCATCAAGAAAAAATAATTCGGTGTACTGGCCGGGCGTCATGATGGCGCGATGCCGATTTTTGAAATGCAGCACGCATATGATCCAGCGTTTACCGCGATGTTGGCGAACAATTTGTTGCCGGGAGTTGTGTAGGCAACCGCGATTACCCATCAACGTTCCGCGCGCCGGCGTGGCAATGATCTCACCGAGGGGTGTGACGCGATTCTGCTTCGGCATAAACGTTCTCAAAGAGATTTGTTTGCCCGCCGCGGCTTTCAAATTTTAAAAGCCATTCTTTGCGCCATAACCCGCCGCCATAGCCAATCAGACCGCCATTTGATCCAATCACGCGATGGCATGGTACGACGATACAAATGGGGTTTTTGCCGTTCGCGCCCCCAACGGCGCGAATGCTTTTGCGATCACCGAGTGCAAGCGCAATGTCCAGATACGAAACGGTTTTGCCGAAAGGGATGGTCATTAGCGCTTGCCAGACGCGTTTCTGAAAACTGGTGCCGTGCAAATCCAGCGTAAGCTTGAACTCGTTACGTTGACCCTTGAAGTATTCGTCGAGTTGTTGGAGGCAATCTTGCAAACATGCCGGCACAACGGTTGATCTTTCCTCGCGATCAACAAAGAGAAGGGAAGAGGGGCCGCTGTCACTGCCGGTGATTTCGATTAGCCCGATAGGCGAGTGATAGTCGCAAGTAAATGTTTCAATCATAGCGACTGTATTCGATTGCGTCTCTTGTTGCAATGCCGTTGCACGTTTTCAAATCCTCTGTTTCGCTGATTTTATCTCAGCCCGTATTCTGCGACGGCTTTAATTGCGACGAGATCCTCCTGGCTTTCGCGCTGGTGCCAGAGTTGCACGAGTCCGGTTCCTTCCGGGCCGCCGTAATTTTTTACCCAAGCCGAGGCGCGTCCGGTTTCATCTTGCGCCAAAACGGTTGTCACTTGGTCCGGTTCGAGGGCAAAGCCTCCAACCCACCAATCGCGCACCAAGCCCCATTTCACCCCCTCGGTTGTTACGGTCGCTTGATACCAGCCGCCCACGCCAATCGCGCTGTTGCCGGGATAATGCACGCCGAGGATGCGTTCGGGAATGGTGAAATCGAGAGCAGTCACGTGATCGGTTTTGGGATCACGCTTATAGGCCAATGGCGGCGGCCCGAGCCAAATCACCTTGCCGCCGGCATTGAGATATTGCCGCAATAACGCGGCTTCCGTCGAATCATTGATCACCGTTGCCGGCACGCGATGCGCAGCAAATATGACGACGCTCCGCGTTTTTCCGGCGATGCCGTCTTGCATGAATTGTGCGAGTGTTTCGGCATTCAATTGTTCATAGCCTGCGCTCACAAAATAATCACGAATCTGCTCGTCAACGCCAAATTTGAACCAGTTGAAGCCTTTGCTTGCCTCCCAAAACACGGCGCGGCGTGTTGGTTGTGCAGGCGATTTGGGGGAATCTATGCCTGTCAACGCATAGAGATACCCGTCGTCGCTGCCAATATAAACCACGCCCGCGCTCACCATCGGCGAAGAGAAAATACGATCTTTGGTTCTGAAGCGCGATATCTCCGTTCCCGTGCGATTATCCAGCGCAAAGACATGCCCGCCGCCATCGCCGAAATAAACCAGCGAGTCACAAATCGCCGGCGACGACCAGACGGTTTCTGTCGCATTGAACCGCCATTTTTCTTTTCCCGTAGCCAAGTCCAGCGCGTGTGCAAACCTGCCATCGGAGGTGCCCGTGAAAATCGTTTCGTTGAAGATCGCCGGCGAGGAAATCACCCAGGAGATTTTATAGTCACGCTTCCATTTCTCTTCTCCGGTTTGGCGATCAAGAGCATAAAGAAAACCATCGCGCCCGCCAAACGCAACGACTTCGCCGCTAATCGCCGGTGAAGAAATGAGGGCGCAGCGATCAAAACCGAATTCTGCCGGATTGAATTTTGTGCCCTCGGAGGCATATCGCCATTTCAGATTTCCTGTGGCGCTATCAAGCGCATAGAAGTATCCCTGGGTGTCGCCGAAGTAAATGACGTTGTCGGCCATTGCCGGTGAACTGCGCACGCGACTTTGGGCATTGAATTTCCACGTTACATTTCCGCTCGCGATGTCCAGGGCGTAGAGATGTCCGTCGCCGCTGCCGAAATAGACGACGCCTTGCGCGACGAGCGGTGATGAGACATAATAATCGAAGCCCCAATTGTAAGGCAGGAGTTCGCCGGTCTGATACTCCATTTTTCCCGGCCGCTGTGCAGATCGACGGCATACAGATGGTTATCGCCGCTGCCGAAATAAACAATATCGCCGGATATTGCGGCTGAAGAGCGAACCGGTCCCTGAGTTTGAAATGCCCACTTCACGTCGTCGAATCGTGCGACTGCTTTTGTCTCGTAGATTCCCGTGTGCCGGGCGTCACCGCGAAACATGGCCTCCGGGAAATTCGTGTTCTGTTGCGCCGGCTGGCCGCACGCAATCAACAAAATCCTAGTCATGACATTATCTTTCTTCAAATTTTCTGTTTTCTCAACCTTTCCAGTTTTGCTTCAGCGCTTTGACGAATCAGCCGGCTAAAATTTTCGTCGAGTGCTGTGTTTTCCTGCAGCAGCGCCAGCGCCTTTTCTGAAGCTTGCACCGCTCTTGCCGTGTCACCGACGGCCTCATAGGCGTCGCCGAGACTGTCATAGACGTTTGGGGAGCCGGGGTGATTTTCCGTGTTGATCTTCAGAACTTCCAGCGCTGCTTCGTTTCTTTGCTCTTGCAGAAGTTGGTAGCCCATGGCATTGATGCCGCCTTCCTGCATGATCCAATGATAATTGGGATGGCCGGTGAATTTTGCCCGCGCTCTCCGGTATTGCGCCATGGCGCTGTCGCTTTGTCCGCGCATCAGCATATCATAAAAAGTCGTTGCCGTGAGCACGGATTCCGGCGTCTCTCCCGTCTTGGCGGCAAGATTACTTTTTAAGAAATCCAGCGTCTGTTTGATGATTTCCCGGGAACGACCATTGTCATCGACAATATCGAACGCATGCTGGCCTTCGAGATAGTTGATATACTGAAGATTGAAGTCGTTGGTGAGCGCATAGCGAACGAATTCATCAATCGCCTGATTCAGGCCGAGGGCGTCTTGTCCGGCGCGCACGACAAAGAGCGGCAGGGTTTGACGAAAGACACTCAATTCGGTTATCCCGTAATAGACCACCGCACAGCGAATGTATGAACGGTTGCCCTGCATGGCCAGGCGCAGCCCAACTGAAACATTGCCGGAGCACGTCCAGATGCCGATGCGGTTTTCGTCGATTTGCAGCGAACTTGCATTGCTGCGGATATGGTTGATCAAATCATCGGTGTCTTCGAAGGCAGCGCCCTGCCGGCTTTGATAATTCACCGCAATCATCCCCGAAAGCGCCGTGAGCTTCGCCCAATCCTGATAAACGCGCCATTGCGGAATCTGCATTGCGCCGACGCCATTGTTGAAAATCACCAGCGGCAGCTTTTGTGATTTTTCGAGGTTGGGCGGATAATAGACATCCATCTTTAATGCAACGCCATCAACCGTTTTGTAGGTGAGATCTTTTTTGACGATCACCTTGTACATGCCGGGAAGCTGATAAACCACCGGCATCTCGGTCACGGACTGCGCCGGGGATTTTTCCGCCAGGCCTGCG
>QEVD01000472.1 GCA_003576975.1 Candidatus Zhuqueibacterota bacterium | reverse complement strand
TTGAGGGTACCGCTGCTATTCACGGTGACAATGCCGTACGAACCCGGCGCGAGCACGAGCGAGCCTCCGCTCGGCACGGTTTTGTTCGAGCCAGTAGCGCTGTAGCTCAAGCTCGGCAATGGTTCGTTCGCCACCGGCCCAATCGTCTTGGTGCCGTTGATCTTGCCGGAATTGCTGATGCTCGGCGCTTTCACATTGCCGTTAATGGTGTTGTCTTTGTTGATGGTGATCTTGCTCACCGCGGTGAGATTGGAATTGTACGTGCTGGGATCGCCTTTTGAAACCGTCAACGTGCCGTTGGAATGCATGTCACCGGCAGGCGTGTGTTGCTTGGTGCGCGCGAGTGTAATCTTGTTTCCGAGTAACACGAACGGTTTCACTTGCAACACCGTTACGTTCACGTCCACTTGATCGGTGGCAACGCCGCCAAATCCATCCAAAACGGTGAGCGTGTAGGTCGTGCTGGTGATTGGCTGCGCAAGAGGATTCGCCGCATTCGGATCACTCAAGCCCGTGGTGGGCGACCACTCATAAGTTAAAGGCGGAATGCCGCCAATCGCCGAGGGACTGCCGCCGATCGTGGCGGAACCGCCGACGATGATGCTGCGATCCGGTCCGGCATTCGCGCTTAAAGCATTCGGATTTGTCACCGTGACGCTCTTGAGGGCGTAGACGACGTCGTTCGTCACGCCGTCGGTCACGTACACTTCCACCCGCATATCGCCGGAAGGCTGGCCGGCCTCGACCTCCACGGAGCTTTGGTCGTTATCGCCGCCGATCGTGCCGTTTGTCACTATCCACAGATAGCTCGGATTGCTGGCATCGGTGGTGACGGTGTAGGTGTGCGTGGTGCCGGGATTCACCGGATCGTCGCCGCTGATGCTCGCTGCGAACAAGGCGTTGACCGTAACCGCGACATTGTCCGAAGCGGTCGCATTCATGCCGTCTTTCGCCGTCAAGCGCAAAACGTAATTGCCTTTTGCCGTGGGTTTGAAAATCGTATTCGGCGAGGCGGCATTGCTGAATTGCTCGCTGCCCGCGTTCGGCCCGGATTGGACCGCCCAAGCATAGGTGTAACCGCCGTTGCCGCCGCTGGCGAAACCGTTGAGCTTGGTCGCGCCGCCGCTATGCAGATTGTCATTGCCGGCATTGGCGATAAGCATCGCCATCGTGCCACAAGTCGTCCCGCTGGTCACGCCGCCCGGCGCTACCCAGTTGGAAGTCGTGCCGGTTAGCGCGAAGTTGTTCAGTGTGCCGTTGTTGTTGTTCGCAGTCAAATCATCAAGGGTTGTCTCACCAACATTGTTGCCGCCTGCCCGACCGTGGTTGAACTGGTAGTAAGCCACGAGACCGGCTTCCGTGCCAGTCAACTCGCAATTCATTTTCGCCTGAATATCGGCCTGGCCGCGCACAACGTTCCAGATGCGGAATTCATCAATTTTGCCCTTGTGGCGATAATTGATAAGAGGCCAAGCTCCCACCGTCAACCCGGAGAGAGCGATATTGGGTCCGTCTGAGACGGCTCCCGATGCGACTAAAACCCCATCCAGATAAATGCCCTTAAAAGTGCCGCCGTTCCCTTCAGAGACTAATGCGACGTGCGTCCACTTGTCAAGATATGGCATATAGTTCGCGCTTACTCGTCCGTTAGCCGTGTTGTCTCCATAGTCCCAATGTAATGTGCCGGAGGGATTTGGAGCATGTGCCTGGCAACGGTTTGGAGTGTCTTGATTGCCGACACTAAAAGAGCTTGAGGTCTGCAGATCGCTGCTTGCGAAATAACTCCAAAATTCAACCGTGATGGCTCCACCGGTCGGCCACGAAAAACCCGGCGCGGTGACATCATCATTCACCCCGTCAAACGCCAGCGCCGCGCCCGGCGGAGGCACCAAATCCGTTTCCCACAACCCGCGGCCAAACGTGCCTGCGCGCAGCTTGCCGCTGTTCGCATGAATCTCCAACTCGCTGATTGGTACGTTGGGCAAGCCGGTTTGATAAAGCTGCCAATCCGAAAGCGTGTTATCGCGATAATACACGCCGACGTCAGCGCCGGCATAAAGCGCATCCGTGCCGCCGTTGTTGTGGTAGACAATCGTGTTGAACGGCAGATTCGGCAACGTGCCGGAATAATTCGTCCAGGTCGCACCGCCATCGGTAGAAGCCCAAACCTTGTTGCCGCTCAAATAGCCGGACAGGGTGAGCCATATTTTTTGGGGATCGTTACTGGCCACGGCAATTTGCTTATAGGCCGCGGCCGGCAGCCCGGCGGTGATGCCGGTCCAGTTGGCGCCGCCATCACTGCTGCGATACACGTTGGCGGTTTTGGTGACATAAATATAATTCGCATCCGAAGGCGCCACCTGCAAATCCACAATCGTCGCGGTGTTCGCAAAAGTGGAAAGCTTGGTCCAGCTCCCGCCGCTGCTGGTGGTCTTCCAAACATTGACGTAACCGGCGTACAACGTGGTGTTCGAGACCGGATCCATCACATACGGCGTCACCCACGCGCCGGTCTCAGTAATGTTATTTTTAATGGAAGACCACGTCACGCCGGCGTTGCTCGACCTTTTCAAGCTGCCGCGTTGGGTAGCAGAATAAACGATGTTGGAGTTGGTGCGATCAACCAGGCATTCGGCGCCATCGCCGCTCATGAAACTGTCCCAAATGCCCGAGCCGCTGTAACGGGTGATGGTGTTGTCTTGTGCGCCGCCATAAACCAAATTCGCGCTATTGGGATCACTGGCGATGCGATAATACTCCGTGGTGTTCATCCCCGCGCTGAGATCGGACCACGTGGTGCCGCCGTCGGTCGATTTAAAGAAACCGCCGTCGGTGCCGGTGTAAACGTTCGAACCATTAAATTCGAAGAGATGCACGTCGGCATGGACATAAGCATTCGGATTGGTGTTATACACCCAATGCGTTTTGTTGGTCCAATTCACGCCGCCGTTGGTGGATTTCCAAATGTTCACGCCGCCGGTATAAAGCTCGTCGGCATTGGTCGGCGAAACCCCAAAGGCCAAATCATAAGAGCCTTGGCCTGCGGTAACATCGGAACCGTTGGTTAGATAACCGAGAATATTCGGAGTCGTCGACTGGGTGGTGAATGAAACGCCGCTATCGGTCGAACGATACAAACCACCAAAACTGTTGTCCGCCGATTTACTGACAAGCAAGTAAACGTAATTCGCATTAGCGGGGGTGACGCCGATTTCAAGTCTATTCGCGGTGGTCGGCACGCCGCTGGTAATCTGGGTCCAGGTCTCGCCGGTGTCGGTTGATTTCCAGAAATCCATCGGGTATGGCGAAGTTACAGATTTTACCGTCGCATAGACGGTCGCCGGATCGCCCGGTTTGAATTCTATTTCCCTAGTCGTTCTGTAATAACCGCCCATCCCTTTTCGTGACCAAGTTGTGCCGGCATTTGTGGTTTTCCAAAACCCATTGCTGGCCGCTGCCACCAGAATGTTGGAATTGGTCGGATGCATGAGCAACTTGTAGATCCTTCGGCTTTCCGTGACTTGAAAATTGAGTCCGGTGGTGTTCCAGGTCGCGCCGCCGTCGGTTGATTTCAGCACGCCGACGCTCTTGGTGTCGCTGCCGTCATTGTCGCCGGTGGCGATATACATGATGTTCGTATTGGTGGGATCGATCACAATGCTTGAGACGCCCAAAACCGGAAGGTTGTCGGTGTTGGTGCTCCAGCTCGCGCCGCCATTGGTGCTCTTCCACAAACCGCCGGCCGGCGTGCCGAGAAAGATCGTGTTGGCATCGGTCGGATGAAAAGTGATTGCCGAAACGCGGCCCAAGCCCGGCGCCACGCTGTTTGACGTAAGCACCCACGAGGTTGGGCCCAGTCCAATTGGCCGACGGAATGGCCGTGGCCACCGCATCAGGCGTCGCTGCGCCTTTCATGAGCGCGCCGTGCCGCTGAAAATATTGTTGCATGGCTTTGAAGTCTTGATCCGGATCCGGCAAGTTGCCGCTGGGGTAAACGCGCGGTTCCATCCAATATTCCCAGCGCTTGAAGCTCGTATAGCCTGGCACCTTGGCCTCATCCTCGAATCCTTCTTCATCCGCTCCCTTTTTAAGCAGCGCGTTTTGCAGCGCCTGCGCCTCGGCTTGTTCAAAACTGCGCTTGACGTCATAGAAATTCGCGCCCTCTTCGCGCAGCTTGCGCCACTCTTGCGCCGAACTTGTTCCCAACATTGCAACCAGCCACGCCATGCAGGCAATGGCGGTCACGCGATTAAACCTTGCTCTACTCATTACAGCCTCCTGAAAATTTGAAGGTTAAATGGTTGATTTGCTAAATGGTTGAATGGCTAAGTTATGGCTCAATTCAACGGCGGAAACGGCTTAACCATGGAACCATTTAACCATGAACAGTTTTTGAAGCTTACTGTAAAGCAATCTTGTTAGGTGTTGAACACAGCCATGCTTGGAGAGAGGGAGTCAGCCATGACAAAGGAGGTTGATCTAAATTTACTCTCTCATAATACCGCAACGCGCGCGGCATGAATATCAATTAGGTTGCATGCCGAAAATTTTTTTGCGAGGTCGCCGTTCGATGACCCTCAGATTTTTTTCAAAAAATCCCGGCCGTTTGGCATTTGAATTGGCATGGCTTACTTTCACTCTTTCTCATACTCTTACGCGCATGTGAAAATCTGTACGGCGAGTAAGCCTATGGCCTAGACTAGGGGTGTAGCCGGAAAGTCTGTTTTCGGTCAAAACTCACACTCGAAAGCAGGTGGTTAGCTTCACAGAATATGCACGGAAAGGGGGTTTCGGCCACACCCCTACGGGTGTAGCCGAAAAGCCTGTTTTCGCTCAAAACACGTACTCGAAAACAGAGGGTTAACCTCATCGATTATGCAATAATAAGTGGGTTTCGGCCACACCTCTAGGCGCGCATAGATCATGAGTACGAGAAAGAGTGCAAACAACGAACAACCAGTTTACCTGACCAACGCCATCTTCCTCACCTCCACAAACTTCTTCGCCTGGGCTGGGCTTTGCACCTCGAAGCGATAGTAATAAATCCCGCTGGCCAGCGCTGCGCCGTTAAAGAGAACGCTGTGCGCGCCCGCCGGCTTTACGCCGTTGACAAGTTGGGCGACCTCTTGGCCAAGCATATCGTAGACAGCCAGCTTCACCTGCGCCTCCGCCGGCAGCTCAAAACGAATGTTGGTTGTGGGATTGAATGGATTAGGATAATTCTGCTGCAACGCGAATTTTTCCGGCAGCGCTTCGGTGGCGCTCAGCGCATTGCCGCCTTTGGCCAACGCGCCACCGGTCATTCCCCGGAACTCGATCTCATCGATGTAAACGTCATCATTGTTGTCGCTCGCGTCGCACATAAACCGCAGCTTGGCGTTGGTCGGAAAATTGTACGTCGCACTGGAGATCGTGACAACCTGGTGATAAAAGGTGTTGTTTGCGATGCTGCCCGCCCGCGCAAAGGTTGCGACCGTTCGCCAGGTCGTGCCGTCGAAGAACTGCACCCAGAAATCCTCATTCGTTTCCATGCTCACCATCTTGAACCAGAAATCGACTTCCAGCGTGGTGTAGCCGGTCACGTTGTAGCTTGCGGTGTGATAGAATGACGAAGCCGTGCCACTATTATCTTGAATGTCAGCCGCGGCAACGCCTTGATGCGCATTCGTTGCGCCGCCGGTATAACGCGACATGTCCGCGCCGCCGTCGGTGTAGCTGCCCATGCCACTCTCGAAGTTATCAAAAGTGATAACCTGCCAGAGGCTCACCGGCGTTTGGAAAGTATAATCGTCCGATGTCGTGGTATTGCCCATCGGATCAGTCGACAAGACGCGATAATGATAAAGCGTGTTGGCTGTGAGGCTATTCAGCGCAACGCCATGACTGGTAACGTAGGTCGCATTCTCGGCCGTATCGCCGGCCCGACTGCCATAGCCGGTGGTCAAGCCATATTCGACCACGGAATTGGAAGTTTCATCAGTGTCCCAGGTGATGAGTGCGCCGCTGCTTGTAACGTTGGTGGCTTGCACGTTCGCAATGATCGGCGGCGTGAGGTCACTCACACCCGCAGCCAAAACCAGATTGGGATAAACATTCTCATCGGCCAGCGGAATGATGCGAGCTTGGGTCGGCCAGAATCCATCGGTGCTCGTGCCGACTTCCGTGGTAAAGCCAAACACCTTGCCTTTCTGGATCTGCTCACCGTACAACCAATCATTCGCTTCGCCGTTGACCAAATACCCGACGGTTTGATTGGCAGTGCCGTCGAGATAGTTGTTGAATTGGGTCATGTCCTG
>QEVD01000471.1 GCA_003576975.1 Candidatus Zhuqueibacterota bacterium | reverse complement strand
GCGGTGTTGGGCACGCCGAGTTACATGTCTCCGGAACAGTTGCGCGGCGAAAAAATCGACGGCCGCTCCGATCTTTTTTCGCTGGCGGCGGTGGTTTATGAAATGGCGACGCGGCAACGGCCGTTCGTGGGCGAAAATGTCGCGAGCATTTCGACGCAAATCGTGTCCGGCAAAATCACCCGGCCTTCCGG
Source organism: Candidatus Zhuqueibacterota bacterium (assembly GCA_003576975.1). Lineage (GTDB taxonomy): Bacteria > Zhuqueibacterota > Zhuqueibacteria > Zhuqueibacterales > Zhuqueibacteraceae > Coneutiohabitans. Next base: position 3,670 of record QEVD01000471.1, on the reverse strand, counting down.
AATCAACGTGAAGCTAACGGAAGCCTTCGATCAGGTTTTGGTGAAAGCGTTGCAACAAGATCGTGAGCAGCGCTTTGCCACGCCAGGGGAATTTGCCGCGGCGCTGCAGGAGGTTAATCTGTGATAGTTTATCTTAATCCGTAACGTGGCCTTAACCAAGCGCAAAAGCGTCAAGTGTGATCGTGCGCAAATCGCATCCCGCCCTGCGCGACACGCTGCAATCCGAAATGTCTCAGCTCGAAAACGATTGGGCAATTTTGGAAGGTAATTGGTATTTGAGAGATGTTACTTCGAAAAAGGATTGATGTTTTTGGGGATTGGTGGAGTGATGAAGCTGCCAAATTTTTGCTTGTAAATGTGACACTGGTTTTGTAGGATGAAGCCATGATCAATGTTCAAATTACGATTGAAGAAGAATTGCTTGCGGATATTGAAGAAGCCAGCAAGCCCCAGTCGCCGGACTTGACCGCGATCGTGCGCGAAGCGCTGCACGCCTGGCTCAAACGCCGCGAGGGCCAGCGCTTTGAGCAAGAATGGATCGCTGCTCTGCAAAAGCATCCCGATGAAGCGCAACGCGCAGAAGATTGGCTGGAAGCACAGACCTGGTCCGCGCCATGAAACGCGGCGAGGTGTGGCAGGCAGACTTGGGCGCAAAATCCGGTAGGCGCCCGATCGTCATTCTCACGCGTAGCGCCGCAATTCCTTACCTCAACAAAGTGACGGTCGCGGAGATTACCTCACAGAGCAAAGGCTACCCCACGGAAACCGACATCGATCAAAAAGCCAATTTGCCCATCCCGTCTTATGTTCAGCTTGATAATATCCAGACCATTTCCAAATCTCGCCTCGAAAAATACCTCGGCACACTCGACGAAGGCACGATGAAAAGCATTGGTGAAAAAATCGTGCTTGCACTTCACCTCGAGACGGTATTCTCAAAGCCGTAAAAGTCCGCCTTCGAATACAACGCCTTCCTTGTGCGACAAAAAATGCAAACCGAAATATCCCACCTGGAAAACGATTAAAAGATTCTAACAGGGAATTGGTACGTGAGAGATGTGCTGTTAAAAAAAGATTGAGGGATTTCTGGCTTTTGAAATCCCTCAATCTACTCATTTCGAAATTATTGCCTACCACGACACATTACTTCGCTTTCAGCAACACCCTCACCGAATCCAAGCTGCCGTCGTTGGGCGCGGGCGTAAGCCGCAAGAGATGGCAGATCAAATCATAAACATGAATATTCTGAAACGGGCGGGCGACAAAGCCTGATTTGAATGCCGGGCCGTGCGCAATGAACGTGGCGCGCATCGAAGGCAGCAAATTATCGTAGCCGTGATCGCCGCCAAAACGACGCACGCGGTTACGGGTCCGAATCGACCAGCCGTCATCCGCAATGCCGATGATTGGCATGATGCGGCGGTGATTGCGATACTGAAACCGTTCGGGAATCTCGGCTTTGCGATACACCTGCAAATGCGGATGCGCTTTCGCCAGTTTCTGATAGACTTCTTCTTCGTTGTTTTGCTGCGGCCGCAGCGCCAAAATCGGCGACCAGTCCACCACCTCGACGGCTTGCAGATCGAGGTAATCATCGATATAAATCACGCGCTCCGAGCTGGTGGGGGCCATGCCGTGATCGGAAACGATGATGACATTAACTTGATCGAACAGGTCGCGTTTTTCCAGGCCTTGTATCAAATCTCCCATCACGCTGTCGATGGCGCTGATCGCCGCCAGCATTTCCGGCGCGTCCGGCCCAAAATCGTGACCGGCATCGTCTATGGCGCTGAAATAAAGCGTAATCAGCGTGGGGCGCGCTGCCTTGGGCAAATCGAGCCAGCTCAAAACTTCTGCCACCCGCGCGCGATTGGGAATATCGCCGTCATACCTCTTCCAAATGTGCGGACGCACGCCGTTGATTTCCGCTTCCGATCCCACCCAAAAATAAGTTGCACTGATTTGACCCTGCTTTTCCGCCGTCACCCACACCGGTTCGCCGCCCCACCAGCGGCTGTCTTCCACGGCCTTACGATCACTGATGCGAAAGCGCGCATCCATGTCCGGATCATACATGGTATTCGACACAATGCCATGATGCTCGGGATAAAGTCCGGTGACAATGGTGTAATGATTCGGAAAAGTTTTACTGGGAAACGCCGGGATCATGCCCTGCGCCATCACACCTTTTTTGGCCAAACGCTGCAAATTCGGCGTGTCGGTTTTGTGGATATAATCATTGCGAAAGCCGTCAAGCGAAACGAGGATAACGGTGGGATCGAAATCAGCATTTGCGCTGGTGTGCTTGCCTGTTTGCCGGGCGCAGGCAGAGAGCATCAAAAAAGCGGCAATGACAGTCAACCAAGTCGTTCGAAGTTTAAGCATATAAATCTCACATTTATTTGGATAATTCAATGCGTTTGAAAAATATTTGAATAATGCAAATTCTCGCCAACAAAAGCAAGCCGCCAACACAGGCTAAAAAATGTTTGTAAATTTAGCCCGGCAATGGTACATTTTGCCGAATTTTGAGAAGAATGGTCAAAACTGACACAATCAAAATCCGGTTCTAACCTGGACTGAAGAAAGAAGTTGAAGGGGTCTTTGAAATCAAGGAGAGAAAACTTGAAGCCTCGCCCGCACACAAGTCAGCCACTTGCCGATTTTCGCGCCAATCCGGACAAGGCTTTGGCGCGTCTGCGCCGCTCCGGTAAACCGGTGCTGCTCACTAAAAACGGCAAACCTCAAGCGATGTTGATTGATGTACGTAAATTATCGTTGGACGCGACTGCCCATGAGCTTGGGCGAATGATCGAAGAAGCCGAAGCGGATGTTGCTGCTGGCAGAATTGATGATTATGATAAATTCATAATGCGCTTCCGCCGTGAGCATAACCTATAACATACGCCTCACGTTAAGGGCGCAAGATGATATTGCAGCCATCTTTCTTTATCTGGATCGCGAACGCCATGCAGCAGCGGTAAGATTCATTCAACAACTTGACAAGCATATTGATGGGCTGAGGTGGGCGCCTGCACGTTATCCGAAAATTCGTGAGCGGCTTCGCAACCGCCGTATTTATCGCCACATTCCTTTTCTTCGTTATCGCATTATCTTTCGTATTCAACGCCGCGAAGTCATCATCATGCGCATTGTGCACCAAGCCCGGTTATTGCGCGAAGTTGAGTAACGCATTCATCCCAACTTGGCCTGGGGATATGACGCATGTCCGAACAACCCACCTTTCAAGATCTTCTCACCGGATTTTCCAATAAAATTTTCGTCGGCCACAGCGAGTAACTAACGGCGTTCCATCAGGCGCTCATTGCCACGAAGCTTACCTCTTTGATTCCCTCGCCTCGCGCGCAAACCTCACCAACTCCCAATACGGCGCGCGATAGCCATTTTGCTGGTGAAACGCCTCAGCCTGCTGCAATACTTTTTCTTTCAGGGCGCAATGCGCTTGATTGAATTGTTGATGCCGCAACGCCGCTGCCGCATTCATACCCTCAGGAACCGGGCCGACTTTGCCAAACGCGTTGAGCAGCATGCTGTAGCCTTTCATCGCCCGCGCCAGCGGCAGCAAATACCACGCATATCCCAGGCGATCGCCGGCTTCCGCGCCTTCGAGCATGGCGTCGATCACCGCGTTGTCGATGTGATCGTGATA
>QEVD01000470.1 GCA_003576975.1 Candidatus Zhuqueibacterota bacterium | reverse complement strand
TTTGAGATAGCGATAAAACCTTTTGACGGTGATGGCGGTGGCCAAATCATCAACCGTCCAGAGACTCGCGATCAGCGCGGGCGTGCCTGCAAAAATGAAACTGCGGCTCAGGCCGATCACCTCATCGCCGCCGGTGACTTTGGCGAGTCCGGTTTCACACGCCGAAAGCATGACGAGATAGGTATTCAGCTTGAGCCTGAAAATCTCATGCGCCTCGAGGCGGCCGGTGTTATCGCTGGAATCCGGCGCCAACAGCAACGCGGAGAAGAGCGGGTTGCGCTCGTCGTAAACGCCGTGGCAGGAGAGGTGAAGCAGGTTCGCGCGACTCGCGCCTGCTGTCAAAGATTTTTCTGTAGCGTCGCGCCGCGTATAACTTTCGATTTCACCGAAGGTGAATTGCAGGCTCTCGATTTCCTTTTCCGCAAACGGCAGATCATAGCGCGGATTGCCGACATCCGGATTGCCGAGCGCCAATATGCGCAAATCCTCACGCGCCTCGTCTATAATGGTTTGACCTTTGCGATAGCAGAAACCCAACACCGTTGCGCTCGGCGCCAGCGCCAAAGCGTGGTCGTCGATGAGATATGTACTATCCGGTTTTTGCAATGCGGCAAAGGGAAGATAATGCAGCACGCCATGCGGCACGATGACGAGTTGCCCGGCGCTCTGCACCATCGGTGCAATCGGCGCGATCAGGTGATCGTACAAGCGCCGGCCAAGATCTTCAACGGAAGCGCGTTTCGCGATGGCTTTGCGGAATTGCAAAATAAGATCGCCCAGGTTTGCACGCTCCAGCGGAGTCGTAACCGCGCGCACGTGCCGGCGATCCGCCACCCAAGTCACCAAAAAATTTTTCGCGAAAAAGTATTCAACCAGGGCCACACTGTCGGGCAAAAGCGCTTGCAACTCTGTTACAGGTAGCGGCTCGACATTTACCAAATCTGCCAGCTCCGGACGCGCGGCTTTCATTTCAGCCAACAAATTGACATAAGCGGTTTGCAATCGCGCAAGCGAGTCTTGCAGCGCATTTATAGCAAAACGGTCGCTTTCATCGAGAGAGGGTTTCTGTTGCAATGCGGAGATTTTGCCCTGCGCAAAGCTGATCTGATCCCGCAAACGATTTTGCCGCCCCAGCAGTTCGCGATCCGCGCCCGCTTGCCAATCGATATTGCCGCTCGCGAGCAAATCAGCAAAGCTGCGCGATTTGGCGCGCTCGGCAAATTGCAGCGCTTCGGACTCGCGCTTCATCTGTAATAACAGCAAAACCGCTTCTTCATAAATATCCGTCTTGTTGTCGATGAAACCGCTGCGATACTCTTCGACTTTGATTCGTGCGCTCTGGCGCTCGATGCCTGCCATTGCCCGCTGATAAAAATTCAACGCCGCGGACAAATCGCTGGCTTGCTGCGCCAGCTTGGCGAGCTGCCACAAGCAACGCCATTGCAATTCCTCCTGTTTGATCTCATCCGCTTTCGCCAATGCCTGCTGCAACACTGCGCGCGCTTGGGTTTTGTTGCCGTGACCGGCGAGAATGAGGCCTTCGGTATAAAGCGCTTTGACATGAATGCGCTGATCGCCTAGCTGCGGCGCCAGCGCTTCCGCTGCATTGATGTAGTGTTGCGCTGAATCATTTTGGTTGAGCGCATGATAAGCTTGGCCAAGATTGTAATAGTCGTAGAGCAAGCCGCGCGCGGCATTAAGCTGCTGATCGATATCGCGCGCGAGCGCGAAACTGGCGCGCGCCTGGTGAAACTGCTTTTGTTGCATGTAAACCAGGCCAAGATTCTTGTAGACGGTGGCTTGCTCGCGCCGTGCTTCAACGGGTTTATCCTCCTCCCAGGCCAGGGCCAGTTGCAGCGCCTGCTTTTGAACATCGAGGGCTTGGTCAAGCTCGCCGAAGCTGAGCAAAATTAAGCCGCGCGTGGTGTGACCGCGAATGCCCAGCGCTCGATCCTGCAAGGCCTCGAACAAGGTCAGCGCGCGTTGCTGCTGCATCAACGCATTTTGATAATCGCCGTTGAGCCAGAACGTTTCCGCCAAAGCTTGTGTCGCTTGTGCGAGATTTGCGGTGTCGTTTAAGGCGGTAAACGTTGCGGTCGCATGTTCGAGCAAGGGAATGGCTTCGAAGTATGCCGAGAGGCGCGTGTAAGCGATGGCGGTGAATTGCTGGGCAACCGCGAGCGCGCTTTTTTCCGGCGGTGAAGTTGCGGTGCGCGCGGCCTGAAATGCCTCAAGAGCATCTTCCAGATATGTCAAAGCTTGGCCGTAACGGTCAGCCTCAATGGCAATTTTACCGAGCAATGTTTCCACCAGCAAGCGCGCCAGAGGCTGATTTTGTTGCTGGAGGATTGCTGCGGCTTGTTCCGCCCAGGCGAGTGCAGCGTCATAATTGCTGCGCGCCTGTTCGATTTTGGCAAGCTCGAATTGCGAGGATGCCAGCGACATCGGATTGTTTGCCGGTTCGAGCAATGCCAGGTTTTTTTTCTCGGCTTCGGCGGCGGCTTCATAATCTTTCAGCTCCCGCTGCCAAATGGAAAGATTGCGATAGCTTCGCGAGGCTTGCCTGATGTCGTTTGCGGCCAGGGCCTGCTGCAAAATTTTTTCTTCGATTTCGCATGCGACTGCAAAATTGTTGCCTTCCACCGCGCTAACTTTAATTCTTTCCTCAATGAGTTTGACATAATCTTGCCGGCCGAGCTGTTGCGCCATCGTGAGCGCCGATTGATAATAACGAATTGCGTCGCGGTATTGGCCTTCTTCGCGTGATCTCGTCCCTTTGGCGACGGTGAGATCAAATCGAGCAGTCGCGAACTGCACTTTTTCCGCATCCGTCATGCCCATGTATCCTGTCAACTCAAAGGCGGCCCATGCGGAAGATTGCGGAAAGCGCTCGCGGACATGCGCTTGCGCTGCACTCAGCGCGTCAAGGGCGGGTTGATCCTTGAAATTTTTATAAAACGCCTCACAAAATGTCGTGCGCTCTTCAGGCGTGATACGCCATTGGGTGTAAATGATCGAAGGCGTACCGGAGTAAATCAGGCTGCGCTGCAAGGCAATCAGCTCTTCACCGGTTTGTTCGGCGTTGTAAGCAAATGCCGTATTGGGCAGCACGACGGCGCTCGCCGTCAAATCCAACTCGAACAAACGATGTAGGGGAAACCAGGCGGTTTCCGGCGGCGCGTCTCCGCCTTTTTTGAGTTGCAAGCGAAAGCTGGACGACAACGGATTTTCGGGTTGCGCCAGAAGTTGATGGCCGATCTGCACGATGCCGGCCGTCGCAAGTTGTTGGCGCGTTACGCCTGAACGCCAATCCTCACCTTGCATCACTTGCATTGGCTGCGGTGCGGGAAATTGTGCTGCGCGTTCCTCCTCCGGTTGCGCGGCATCCTGCAGCATCAACAGGTTTTGCGTGTTTAAGTTTTTGTTGCGCTCGGCAAAGGTTAGCGCGGCCAGGCTCGGCGTTTTGCTAAAGCCGAACAAATCGATGGCATATTCGCCTTGATAGCGCAAAGCGCCAAACGGCAAATAATGCAAACAATCATCCGGTACGATGATCAGCCGCGCATAGGAGTCCAACTCAGGTATCGCGCCAAGTAATAATTCGCCCAGTTCCGCCGCTAATGCTGCGCTTTCGATCTGCGGGTCGATCAGGCTGTTGCGAAATTGCATGACGCGCTCGCGCAACTGCCGGCGCGAAATGGCCAGGCGCGTTGCGACAATTTCTTCCGCGGTGATGCGGGCGCTGTTTTCATCAAGCAGGGCTTGCACCGCGGGCAAATCAACCGGCGGCACGCTGAAGAAGCTTGCGAGTTGCGGATCTTCTTCGAGCGCGTCGGCTACGATTTGCCGATACTGGCTCTCTGCGCTTGCCAATTCAGCGCGCACACGCGTCAATTCTTTCGGTCGTTGCGGCTCCTCCAGCTCGAGTTTGCGCAGCTCGCTGCGCGCTTTGCTGATTTTATCTTGCAAGAATGTCACCTCGCCGCCGCCGCCGCCCCAGAGCATGCGATGCGATTCCAGTTTGGGCAGGAGATAGCGTGTTGCACTAAGATTCGCAAACAGCTTGGCGCGCCGCCGCTCGTTCAAGGCCAGCGCTTCATCGACAGCGCCCTGTTCGGTTAACAAGAGAATGGCATTTTCATACAGTTCGCGCTGTTCTTGTTTCTCGGATAGCCGTTGCTCGATACCCACCGGATCGATGGGCAATCCCTCCAAAATCGCAATCGCGCCGGCATACCACTGCCACGCGGTTTTCTGCGCCAGCGGATGCTCCGCCGGCAGATGCCACATTTGTGCGAGGGCGCCGAGGGCATGCTCCACCCGCCACGTCAGTTCGGTCAAATTTCGTTGAATGCTGATCCCGTGCGCGATTTGCAAATGCTCGAGCGCCGGGGAATAATCGTGCGCCAGAATGAACAGGCTGGCGAGATTGCGCCGCACGATTACTTCTTCGGCAAACATTCGCCGGTTTATCGCTAACGCCAGGGCCGTATCAAGCGCGGCGCGCGCGTGTGAAAGATTTTGCAAAGCTTCCAAAGTTGTTTTCAACTTCTGATGGAGTGGGCGCGCTTCTTGGCCGTTGCTGGCAGAGATTGGAGCGGCAGGTGAAGTTTCGGAAAAATGGCGCAGCGTTGCATTGTAATAGAGCGCGCCCAGAAGATTGAGCACGGCCAGCTTTTGTCTCGGCTCGCTCACCGCAATTTCTTCAATATCGGCGCGGGTGTTCTGCACCAATCGCTCAATTACCAATTTTAACGAATCAGCCTGGCGCGGCGAGGGTTGCGGCAGCATGGCGATAGCGCCCATGTTGATCAAGTTGGCCACTTTGCCCGGCGCAATATTGTTGCGCTGGCAAACCTCGTACGAGCGTTCGAAATAAGCGTAGGCTGTGCCGAACTGATGGTGGCTGTACCAGAGATTGCCGAGCTTGTTGAGCGCAATAGCCTCGGCGATATGATCTTTGCGTTTTCGCGCATTTTCAACTTTCCTTTCATAAGTTGTGACGGCTTCGCTCAACTCTTTCCGTGCTTCATGACTTTCTCCGATAATGCTGAAAATCAGCGCTTGCTCTTGATCATAGGTTAAGCCTTCACCGCTGGATTCGCCGAACTGATCCGCGGTTTGCCAGAAAATTGGCAAGCCCAGGAGTTTGATTTCAAATTTGCTTTTCTTGGGCCTGGGAAAACCGCTGTCACCGCGCTTCACAAGCAACTTAAAAGAGCTGTCGCTCTTTTGAATGGCCTCCTCCGTTTCCTCGTTTTTTTGATAATTGTGCGCGAGATTGCGCAGAACGATGGCCTGGTTTTGCTCACGCGATTCACGCCTGCCTGCCGCCAACACCGCGCTATAATATTCATTCGAAGATTCATAGTCGCCGAGGCCCTCATACAATAAAGCCAGGCGATTGAGATTGCGCAGCTCACCGTCGGCATCGCGCAAACTTTGACACAAACGCACGGCTTCTTGCAGCAGCGGCGCGGCCTCGAGAGATTTGCCGCTGGCCCACGCGCATTGCCCGGCGCGTTCGTAAATGATCGCCTTTTGTTCGAGATTCGTGAAGGAACTGTCGTATTTGAATTTGATCAAATAATAGTGATAGCCATTCGCATAAACAAACTCGCCGAGATTGTAGTAATTGTTGGCGAGATTGAGCGCCAGATTCGCCTCCGTCAACGGCGCAACGCGTTCGTCGTTTATCGCAATTCCCATGGTCAACACGTCGATGGCTTTTTCATACCAGCGTTCCGGAAGCCTGGGTTTTTGCAGAGTGATCGCTCGCAGAAAATTATCGAGCAGGCGCGGCGTGGCCAGGGCGATTTTTTCAAAAAAGCCTTTCGTGCGCTCGCGTTCTTTTTGCTCGAGTTTTTCAATGGCCTCGTAATTGAAGCCGAGCGTAAGATAGGCCGGCACCAGCCGGTAGTTGATCGCCAGGCTGCGCTCGATCAGCGCACATGATTGCCGCAATAGATTGATGTCCGTTGTGCCTTTGTATGAGTACGCCAGGCCGAGCGCATAAAGCGTTGCCTCATTCCCGGGGTGGGAAGCGTTGAGATTTTCGTATTCCGCGACAGCTTCATCAATACGTTCGAGCATGAACATCGCTTCCAAATAGCCGCGATGTGTTTCGATTTCTTTGGCATCGTAGGCGCGCACCTGCTGAAACAATGCCAGCGCCAGCTCGGCATCGCGCTGGCGCAGCAACAAGCGGCCGCGTTGCAGCATCGCCGCAATCAGTTCTTGACGCGCGTGTTGAAATGCGTTTTGATCGGAAGTGGCGCGATCGCGTTTGTTCATCTGATCGAAAATTTGAGTTGCACTGGGCAACTCGTTGTCGTCAAGATGCAAACGTATCAAGGCCAGCGCGGTGCGATCCGCCAAAGCTTGAAAGAACGGATCGGGGCGCTGCTCCAGCAGCTTCAGCAAACCGTGATACTCGTTCGTGGCCAGTTCCAGTTCGCCCTCGGCCGCCAATTGCTGCCCAAGGCGAAAGCGCGCAAAAAGGCTGGCCTCGGCATGATGAGCGTATTTTTGAATCAACAGTTGATAGGTCGCAAGCGAATCGCGCGCCGAGAATGAAAGCCCC
>QEVD01000469.1 GCA_003576975.1 Candidatus Zhuqueibacterota bacterium | reverse complement strand
CCCGCTGAATTTCGTGAATAACTTTGCGGCGCTGTCGGTGGATTTGGCGAAGGAGTTGCGGGAGGAGGTAGCGAAGATTGATGATGGAGGATTGAAGATTGTGGATGGTGGATCGTTGGTCGTGGATCGTGAAAAGCTGGCGAGGATAGAAGATGGAGGATTGAAGATCGTGGATAATGAAAGCCTAGCGAACATGAAAGAGATATTGGAGACGTTGGAGCAAAACGCGGAGAAGATCAACCACCACGGCAAGCGCGCGGACAGCATCGTGAAGAGCATGATGCAACATGCGCGCGGCTCCTCCGCCCAGAGTGAGATGGCGGATATCAATCATTTGCTGGACGAAGCCGTGAATCTCACCTATCACGGCATGCGCGCCAACGATGCGGCTTTCAACATCACGATTGAAAAAGAATATGACTCCTCGATTGGCAAGCTCGAAGTCGTGCCGCAGGATTTGAGTCGTGTGTTCTTGAATATCATCAACAATGCTTGTTACGCGGCGCATCAAAAAGCAAGGGGCAGGGAGCAAGGGGCAAACGGCAATGAGCGAATAAACCCAACGCTTTCCGTCTCCACCAAAAACCTCGGCAATCAAATCGAAATCCGCATTCACGACAACGGCAACGGCATTCCGCCGGACATTCGCGAGAAAATTTTTAATCCGTTTTTCACCACGAAACCAACGGGACAGGGAACGGGGTTGGGCTTGTCGATCAGTTACGACATCATCGTGCAGGAACACAAAGGCGAGATCGAGGTGGAAACCGAAGAAGGGAAGTTTACGGAGTTTGTGGTGCGGCTGCCGAAAAGCGCAGGGCGCATGGCGTGAATTCAATCAACAGAACGCCGGAGACGTGAAATGTTTATAGACCAGCGCCATCATAATAATTCAAAACGCCAGCGGTGTGACATGTTTATTCAACGAGGCAACGATCAAAATGCGCCGCAACAACATGCCACCCCTGACGGGGTTTGCGGTTTGTTTTAATATCGCGTTTCTATAAACATGCCAACCCTACGGGTTTGGGTGATTTGAAAATTCAACGATTGGCAAAATTCAATCATACAAAAACCGCCATGAAAAAACTCCTGTTCCTCCTCGTTATCGCCGGTTGCGCGGGTTTGATGAAGCCCGCAGCCGCGCAGGCGCAAACCCCAAGCTCCACGCCCTCGGCCCTCCGCCCTCGGCACAGCGAGCTGGGCAAAAGCCCATCCTCACCGCCTGGCGACCGAACGAATACGGCGCGGAACCGCAAAACTGGGCCATTGTACAGGATGATCGCGGGGTGATGTATATTGGCAATAACAGCGGCATTGTGGAATATGACGGCGTTTCCTGGCGGCCGATTCGATTGCCCAACAAGGGCGCCTGCCGCTCGCTGGCGAAAGATGCGCATGGCCGCATTTATGCCGGCGGCAAAGGCGATTTCGGTTATTTGGCGCCGGATAGCATTGGACAAATGCGCTTTGTCTCTCTGCTGCCGCAGGTGCCGGAAGATATGCGCAACTTTACCAATGTGTGGCAGACGCATTATTCGCGGGGAAGTATCTGGTTTAATGCAGGAAACCACCTATTCCGCTGGACGCCTTCTGCGTCTCCCTCGCAAGATGCAGCGAGGGCCGGCGAGATGAAATGCTGGAAGTCGAGCAGTAGCTTTGGCACGAGCTTTCTTGTTGACGACGTCCTCTATTTTCGGCAATCGAAAAAAGGCCTGCTGTACATGGAGAGCGACTCGTTGCAGCTCGTGTCTAACAGTGCGTTATTTGCCAACGAGTATATTCCCGTAATGCTGCCGTTTCCGACACTTTCCCCGGATTCTTCTTCTGGTATTTCCGCGAAGGCAGGAATTCCGGCCGCGCAAAAGCCTCTGGACTCGCGCGCACGCGGGAGTGACGTAACAAGCAAAATGGCGTTGCCGCATCCCCTCCTCGTCGTCACCCGCGGACAAGGACTATTCCGTTACGATGGTCAAACCCTCCACCCATTCAAAACCGAAGCGGATGAATTTTTGCGGAGAAATTCAGTCTTTTCCCCTGGCGTGTTGCTCAACGAAGGCCGGCTTCTGCTCGGTACGATTACGGGAGGCGCAGCGCTGTTGGATCGCCATGGCAAGCTTTTGCAAATCATTGATCGCAATAGCGGCTTGACAGATAACACGGTCTACAATCTCTACTCCAATCCCGCCCGACCGCAGACACAGTGGCTGGCGCTCAGCAATGGCATTGCGCACGTGGATGCAACAGGCCCGTTTAGCACTTTTGCTGCAGATCGTGGACTGGAGGGGATCGTTGGGGATATACAACGTCACCGCGGCGTGCTCTATGCCACCTCCATTCTGGGCATATCTTGGCTTGATACAACCTCCGGAAATTTCAAACCAGTTAAGACCGTGACAGAGACCGCCGTGGATTTGCTGACTATCGAGGGCCAATTGCTGGCGGCAACCACTGAAGGTGTATATTCCCTGAATGGTGATCACGCCGCCTTTGTGCGTCGTGCGATCAGAGCCGCCATATTTTGCCGCTCCCGGCAAGACCACCAGCGCGTGTTTGTCGGGCTCTTCAATGGCCTAACCTCCATGCGTTTGGAGAATGGCGCTTGGCACGATGAAGGACGGTTGCCCGATCGTCAAGATGAAATCCGAACTCTGGTCGAAATGAACGATGGCACGTTATGGGCCGGCACTCGGGCTGCGGGTGTTTTGCGTCTGACCTTTCCTCCAAACCGCAAACACGTCTGGGAAAATGTGCAGGTCGAATTATTCAGAGCGCAACGCGGCTTGCCGGATGGTGGCGTGGCGGTTTATGAAATCAATGGCGTGCCGTATTTCACGATGCTTGATAACATTTACCGTTTCGATAACGCCCAGCAGCAATTTGTGGTGGATAGCACTTTCATGGTTGTTCCTACGGATGGCGGCTGGATTTTGAACGAGGATCAACGCGGGCGAGTTTGGGTGCTGGGCAAGGGCATGGCACTCGGAACGCGCCAGGCCGATGGCACCTACCAGTGGCTGAAAGCCCCGTTCCTGCGTTATTCTGATCGAGGCATTTACACGGTTCATTCGGAGGAAGATGGTGTGGTTTGGTTTGGCGGCCCGGATGGAATTATTCGCTACGATTCAAACGTGAGTGTGAATGACACGGCCAATTATCCGGCCCTGGTGCGGCGTGTGGTAGCGGGAGAAGATTCGTTGATTTTTGGCGGCGCGGTAGGGGCGACCGGGCCGGTCGCCCCTACGATGGCATATGCCCACAACAACCTACGCTTCGCCTATTCCGCCTCGTCCTACGAAGACGCCAGCCGCTTGCAATTTCAAACTTGGCTCGAAGGTTTCGATGAACACTGGTCAAACTGGAATAACAAAACCGAAAAGGAATACACCAACCTGCCGGAAGGCGACTACCACTTTCGCGTACGGGCGAAGAATATTTATGAGCACGTAAGCCAGGAAGCCGTGTACAGCTTCACCATTCTGCCGCCGTGGTGGCGTACGTGGTGGGCGTATGGCGGCTATGCCGTTCTTTTTGGACTGCTCGTCTTTGCGGCCGATCGCGTGCAGCGCCGGCGCTTGTTCAAAAAAGAGCGCGAGGCCGCGGAGATTCGTGAAACCAAATTGCGCGCACAAGCCGTTGAAGCGGAAAACAAAGCCCTGCAATCCGAGAACGCTCGCAAGGAAGTGGAATTGCAGAAGACGGCGGAGTTGAAAACGGCTTATGAAACTTTGGAAAAAACTCATGAGAATCTCAAAGCCACGCAGCAGCAACTTATCACGCAAGAAAAACTCGCCTCGCTCGGCCAGCTCACCGCCGGCATCGCGCATGAGATCAAGAACCCGCTGAATTTCGTGAATAACTTTGCGGCGCTGTCGGTGGATTTG
>QEVD01000015.1 GCA_003576975.1 Candidatus Zhuqueibacterota bacterium | reverse complement strand
GAAGATATTCATGCCCAATAACAAATTCAAAGAACTTTAAACTTGTCCACGATGTCGTGGCACTTATTTTGTCAACGATGTCCTGGCACTTGTCATCTAATTGTTAATGGTCAATGGTCAACTATTGGCAATTAATCGTTGACCATCTGAGTCAAAGTTAAACTCAAGTAATGGCACAGTACTTGAAAACAGAGTTATCTATGAAAACTGACAAATCAAAAAGCAGCCGGCGGCGTTGGGCCGGCCTGGCAATCGCAGCGGTTGTTTTGACGGCTTCTCTTAGCCCGGCGGATGAGAAAAATAAGAAAGAAGCGATTCAATGGTTGGATTTCGAGAAAGCCGTTGCGGCTGCAAAAAAAGAGCGCAAAATGCTCGTGGTCGATTTCTATACGGATTGGTGCGGCTGGTGTAAAGTGATGGATCGCGACACGTATGGCAACGCCGAGGTGGCCAAATACGCCAAAGCCAAATTGATTATGTCGAAAGTGAACGCCGAATCCAAGGCGATGACACGTTTTCAAGACAACGAGTTGACGTATCAGCAGCTCGCAGCCGGTTTCGGCGTGCGCGGCTATCCGGCGACGATTTTTATTGGGCCGGATGGCGAGTTTATCACGCTGGTTTCCGGGTTTGTGCCTGCGGATAAATTCATGCCGATTTTGGAATTTTTGGCAGACGGGCATTACAAGACGACGAAGTACGAAGATTTTCTCGCGAAGCGTAAAAGCTGAGGCGGCATGCGCGATCGCCTTAAACATTGGCTGGGCCGGCTGGCAAACGCTCAGAGCGGCGAGGGCGTGGTGGTTGAAATTTACAGCAAACCGGACTGTTGTCTTTGTGACGAAGCCAAAGCCCGGCTGCAAGAATTGCAGCGCCGTCATGGTTTCAATTTGCAGGAAGTCGATATCACCTCGGAGCCGCAATTGTTTGCGGAGTATCACACCCGCATTCCATTGATTTGGGTCAATGGTCAGCTCGCTTGCAAGTATCGCGTTGATGAGCAGGCCATTCTCCGAAAAATGCGGACAAGCTTTTGAACATTTCCTGAATTTGGCGATCTTTCAATTATCTAGATGGCTAATGCGGCGCTGCTTCTGAATTTTGAATTCACACGATTGCGGGAATCAGGCACTTGATATGAGGACGATTTTATTATGAAAACTAATTTTTCAAGGTTTGCAACCAAAATGTTTTTGAGTTTGCTTTGCAGTGTGCTTGTTTTTCAAGTGCATGTTTCCCGGGCGGACGATCTCTTGCCCGAACGGCAACACCCGGTGGTGAGCAAAGTGGTGGCGCGCTTGTTCTCCTACCATCATTACCGCCAGATGGCGATCGATGATTCTGTGTCCTCCCATTTGCTGGACTACTATATCGAGGCGCTTGATCCCAATCGCAGCTTTTTTCTCAGCTCAGATATCGCGAGCTTCAAAAAGTACCGTTATCAATTCGACGAAGCCGTTACCTCCGGGCAATTGCTGCCGGCGTACGATATTTACAACACATTTATCAAGCGGGTCGATGAGCGCATTGCCTACGTTCTCAATCCTGCCAATCAAAAATTCGATTTCACCCTTGACGAATCTTATGAGCCGGCGCGCGACAAGGCGCCCTGGCCCAAAACCGTTGTGGAATTGAACGAAATTTGGCGCAAGCGCTTGAAGAATGAAGCGCTGGGCTTGAAGCTGGCGGGCAAAAATGACGAAGGCGTGGTCAGCACCATCACCAGCCGCTGGACAAATTTTCAAAAGCGCGTCAAACAAAACACGTCTGAGGACGTTTTTCAAATTTTCATGAACGGCTTTTCCGAAACGTTTGATCCGCACACGAATTATATGTCGCCGATCGCTTCGGAAAACTTCGGCATTCAAATGAGTTTGTCGCTGCAGGGCATTGGCGCGCAGTTGGTGACCGAGGGCGAGCACACCGTGGTGTATCGCATCATTCCAGGCGGTCCGGCCGATCGCAGCCGGGAGTTGTGGGCGAATGATAAAATCGTGGGCGTGGGGCAGGGCGTTGACGGCAAGATGGTTGACGTGGTCGGCATGCGGCTGGATGACGTCGTGCAAATGATTCGCGGCGAAAAAGGCACAACCGTGCGCCTCGAAATCATTCCTGCCGAGGCCACCGCCGGCGGCCCTCCGAAAAAATTGACGCTGGTGCGCGACAAGATCGTGCTCACCGATCGCGAAGCCAAAAGTGACACGCTCGAAATCACACACGAAGGCCACACCTATCGCATCGGCGTGGTCAGCTTGCCGACCTTTTATTCCGATATGGCAGCGCAAGCGCGCGACGACAAGAATTATAAAAGCACGACGCGCGACGTGCGCCAGAAAATCGAAGAGCTGAAAAAAGCCGGGATTGACGGCTTGATCATCGATCTGCGCTACAACAGCGGCGGTGCGTTGCAAGAAGCGGTGGAGTTGACCGGATTGTTTATCGACAACGGCCCGGTGGTGCAAGTTCGCAACAGCGACGGTTCCGTGAAAGTGTTGAAAGATCACGATAATGACGTCGCGTATGACGGCCCGCTTGCCGTGTTGGTCAATCGCCGCAGCGCTTCGGCCTCGGAAATTTTTGCCGCCGCGATTCAGGATTATGATCGCGGTTTGGTTTTGGGCGATCAAACCTTCGGTAAAGGCACCGTGCAACAATTGATCAGCCTCGATCGCTACATCCCCACCGCGGAAGCCAAGCTCGGCCAGGTCAAACTGACCACGGCAAAGTTCTATCGCATTGCCGGCGGCACGACCCAGCACAAAGGCGTGTTACCGGACATTCAATTCCCCTCGGATCCCGGTGATTCCGAAATTGGTGAAAGCGCGGAACGCAATGCGCTGCCGTGGGATCAAATTCAGCCGACCGGCTTCACGCGTTGGAATTTAGTTTCGCAGTTTTTGCCGCAGTTGCGCACGAAATCACAACAGCGCACCGCGAAAAATCCCGAATTTCGTTTCCGGGAGGAAGATCTCACACGGTATCAACGCGAGCGCGCTAAAACCGCTCTCTCATTGCAAGAGAGCAGGCGTCTCAAAGAGCGTGAGGCTGCGGAAGAAGAAAATCTCATGATTGAAAACAAGCGCCGCACCACCCGCGGTTTGCCTCCGCTTAAAAAAGGTGAAAAAGCGCCGACCATCGAGAATGCGCCGGATCCGCTGTTGGAAGAGAGCGGGCACATCGTCTGTGATCTTTTGCTGCTCTCCAAACCGCAGTACCGCGGCAAGGTGGTCGAGCAATAGGCTGATTCTCAAGCCAGGCACCTTTGAAATTTACCGGGGGCGGGATTTCCCGCCCCCGTTTTTTTTGCCTCGATACTGCCCGGCGCTGAGGCATTGAGGATAATGCTCCTGCAACGGTTTCGGCGGCGCTTAAACAATGGGGCGATTCCCGCGATCACAACCCTCAACCAACCCTGGCCCAAGCAACATTTGGGAGGGAACAAAATAACAACATCCCTGCCCGCGACATTGTTTTCTATCGAGTTTAATCGAAAATTGCCGGGTTTCGTGTTCCGTTGCAAGCGCGTTTCGACGGAACGCGCACGTCGATGGGCGTGAAAATCGGCATTTTCACTTATTGTCGGTACTATTGCGTTGCGAGGTGAAACTGCCACCCCACGCCGGGCAATCGTACCATGGCCATTGGAATCAGTTGTAAGAATATTGTAACAATTTGAATGGGTACGCACGCATTTTAAAAAATTACTTACGTAATTGCGAGGCAATGCCAGTATATAGAGCCTCAGACAAAAATGTTTAAAAAGGTATCGGCAATCCACGGATGGGTTGTATGCCGCAGACCACGGGTCGAATCATTTGCCGACTCCGAGCTGCGCAGGAAATGATTGTTGCGCCAGGCATCGTGCTGGCTTTCTACCATTATTGAGGAAGACCATGTGGCCTATTGGACTAAGGACAGGTCGCGCTAGAAAAAACGCTTGTGCTTTTTTGCTCATCTCCGGCCTGTATTTCATTCCCATCCTTGTCTCTCCGGCAACCGCACAAGAGAGCGGCGTCTTCGACAAACAAAAGACCGTGCGCTACAACGAACGGCTCAAGTTTTATCTTGACCAGAAAACGAAAACCTATCTCGTTGAAACTGCCGCGCAAGAACGCCTTTTGCTGGAGAATATCAAGAACCTCTACACCGAGATCAAGCAGCGCGGCCTCGAAGGCATCGCCAAAGATCATGCGGGCTTTGCCCAGATCTATGGCGATATGGATCGCATGGTCAATGACTATACGGCCGAGTTGGAAGCGATTCTGGCGATGCTCGATGAAATTCAGGCGCTCTCCAAAACGCTGCGCACAGAAAACCGCAACGAGCTGCTCGAACAGTTCAGCGATTTGCGCGACCGGCTGATGGCCGTGGTGGAGAGCCGTGAAATTTACAAAAAGAACTTGCCCACCACCGACTACAAAGCCGGGTTGGTGCGCGAATACGACGTCGAAGTCGATTCCGTGTTGCGCATGTACGAACGCCTGGAAAGATTCGAGCGCGCCGCTGTGGCCCGCCGCGATTCAAGCGCGTTGCAGATCGTCAAGCAACAGAAGGAAAAGATTCAAGCGATCGTCGCTAAAATGTACGACGTCACGCAAGACGATCCGGCGTTTGCCGAAGCCTATTTGAACGAAGTCGAACAGCTCACCAAAGTTCTGCAACAACTTGATAAGCTCGATCAGCGGAAAGCGCAAACACTCACCGGCGCGGTGGACGTGGAGGCGGAACGCCGGGGAATTCTATCGAAGCTGGATAAAAATCTGATCGACTTGTTGGGATACTCCGAACAGCCCGACACCGCGGCGATAACGCTGGAGAAGGCTTTTCAGGAATGGCGTGCCGGGCGGCACACGGCGTTTGAGGTAAAGCGCACGCAATACGCGATTCTCAAAAAGAATTTACTGCAAACCGCTGAAACACGTTCGTTTTTGCGCATGCTCAATCGCGATCTCAGCGATGCTTTGTTGAATTATGCGGCGGAGCGCTATTTGCTTGCGGATTTGCAATTTCAAGCCGCGCGGCGGGACTATGATCCCTATTTTGCGCGGCACGGAATCTCCCCGAACTGGGAAGCTGTGATTTTCTACCGCGCCGAGTCGCTTTATGGACGCGCGATTTTTCCGGAAGCTTACAAGATTTATGAACAGCTCTTGCACGAATATCCGGCAAGTAAATTTCGCGGCATGGCGCTGTTGCGTTTGATCAGCATTGCCCAGACGCTGAAATGGCAGGATCAATTCTTCGTTTATTATCAGAAAATGGACTCGCTGTCGGCGAGCATTGAACCGCGAATTCTCGAGCGCGGGCGTTACCTTGCCGGCTATTATCATCTTGCGCTCGACCGCTTCAATGCGGTGGAAGCCGAGTTGTCGCGCATTCCTGCAAGCTCAAGATATTATCTGGCGGCGCGTTATCTGCGCGGCATCGCACAAGTGAATCTGGGCAACGCCTCCGCCGCGTTGTCACACTTCGACGCTGTTGCGAATGCGGAAACGCTGCCCTGGAGCACCGCTTTCAATACCCTGCTGCGGAACAATGCTCTGGTCAAGCTGGGTTTTCTCTATTACGAACGCGCCGATTATGCCACAGCCGTTAACTATTTCGAGCAAGTGTCGAAAGGCTCCGAGCATTATGATCAAAGCTTGCTGGGTTTGGCGTGGACGCAAATGAAGCAAGGCAATTTGGAAAGCAGCATTGCGCAGACCGACGCTCTGTTGGGCAATTATCTGGCGTCGAATTACACCTATGAAGCGCTGGCGTTGAGCGCGCATTGCAAGCGTTTGTTGGAGCGCCCCGCTTCCGCCATGAAAGATTTTCGCTATGTTACCAATGCCCGCGGCGTGCTCGATGTAACCAGTGAATACAACGAAGAGCGCCGTTTGATTGTGGCGCAGCTCACCGAGCTTGATCAGATGGAGCAGCAGGTATTGGAGCGGCAGGATAAGCCGCTTTATGAGCTGATTGCGCAGGCCAAGCAAAATTTGCAGGCTATCTTGCTCAATTTTAATTATCGCGGCCCCAAAGGCAATTTATTGATGGATGAATTCGCGGATGAACGCCAAAGCATGTATGTGCAGATTCGCTATTTCGATCGCGTCATTGCCGAAGCGCAAAAGACCGGCCAGCTCGAGGTTGCAAAAGAAGCCGTGCAACAGCGCAATCGCGTTGTGAAAGCGCTGGAGACCTATCAAGCAGATCGTGCGGTCCAGGCCGTGAATTACTGGGTGGAATACCCGCTTGCTGTCAAGGAAAGCGGCGCAGCCTATCGCAAGCAAATCGTGGACAGTTTAATGGTGGAAATGGAAAGCGAGCAGACGCGTTTGCAAGAAAGCGTGGCGCAATTCCAGAGTCTGCTGGCGCGCAGTGACCGTAATAAAGTGGAACTGGCCACCAACTTTGAAATTTTGCAGCAAGATTTGACCGACCTGAAGTATCGTATGGATCGGTTTCAAACCTGGCTGAACAGCTACGACATCGAAGAGGTTCAAAGTGACTTCGACCAATGGGCGGATTTTTCCGGTTTCGGCTTGAGCGATCTCACCTTTCAAGAAATGGAGCGGCGTGAGCACAAGATCGAGCTGCAAGCCAGCAATCTCGCCTCCATCGATGGGATCTTGCGCGACCGGCAAGCAAGCTTGCAAATGCGCTTGAAACGATTCGACGAGGAGATGCATCGCATCGAGGAAGAGTTGTTGGAGGAACAGGTTCGCCTCGATAAACTTGAGCATCAGAAGTATTTTGATTTTTTCTATTTTGATACTTCGGAATCTGAAACGCTGCGCAACACGCCAGCTAAAACAGTCACAACTCCGGAAAAACTCACGCCCTAAAGCGGCGTTAAGCACAGCATCGTTTGCCGGCCGCGCAGCTCTGTTGCAACCGTCGCGATGCCTGAAACATAAACCCTAAAGACCTCCTCGAGCGAATGGAAGGAAGCCATTTAACCGAGTCTGATTCAGCATGATCTTGAATTATCGCACCCCCAACATATCGCAAAAAAAGCAGGCGTTCGCGCAACAACGCGCCACGTTGCCGGCTACCAAACTGCTCGCGCTGACCTGCTTGCTCGGCGTCGCGCTGGCGGCGAACGATCACGCTTTTGGCCAGATTGTTCGCGATACGCCCTTCACCGCGCCCTCACGCCAGCCGGACGCAGGGAAAACCATTTCGCGTTTGAATCCGGATTCGACCTTGCGATCCTATACGATCGACGAGCTGCTCGAATACAAGGATTTTTATGAACGCCAGCGGCTGCGCACCGAACGCGAACGCGTGTTGTTGCGCGAAAAAGGCATTCGGGACATGGAGACTTTTTTGAATAGCCACCCCAAAAGCAAAGTGAAAGACAAAGTCATTTTGCGCCTGGCTGAGCTGTACTATGAAAAGTCTCTCGAAAGCTATGCGGTCGCCCAGGAGCATTATTCGCGGCAACTTGCCAAGCTCGATTCCGGCCTGGTGACGGAAACCCCGGTCGAGCCGAAAAAGGATTTTACGCCCTCGCTGACGCTGTATCGCCGCATTTTGGATGAGCATGCCGATAGTCCGCTGCGCGACGATGCGGCATACAACATTGCATTCTTAACCGAGGATCTCGGTCCACGCGAGCAAGCAGTCAAGCTCTATCAGGATTTCATTCAAACGTATCGCGACAGTCGCTATATCCCTGATGCGCTCTTTCGGGTGGCGGAGTATTATTTCAACCCTCCCAAAAGCTCGCTCGACAGCGCCATCGCCATTTATCAACAAGTGTTGAAATACGGCGATAGCCCGAAATACGACGAGGCCCTGTACCGTCTCGGCTGGGCGCACTACAAATTCAACAACTATCCGCAGGCGATTTCTTATTTCACGCTGCTGGCGGACGACCTGCATCGCGCCAAGAAGCATGATCCCAAAAATCAAATCACCAACCCTGGCCTGCTGGAAGAATCGATTGAATACATTGGCATCTCGTTTCTTGACTATGAAGGCCCGGACAAGGCCGCGCAATATCTCGCGGATCTCGGGGGACGGGAATACGGCATCGATATTCTCATGCGCATCGGCGACATTTACATGACCGTAAAAGAAGAGCACGAGAATGCGATCCGTGCCTTTCGCCTGTTGTTGCGCATGTATCCCAACGCGCCGAAAGCTCCGACCGTGCGCGCCAAAATTGCCGAGGCTTATCGCGCGCTCGATGATGAACAAATGGCTTATATGCAGCGCGACAGCTTGTTCATGGATTATCGCGAAGGCACGTCTTGGTGGACAAACAATACTTCTGAAGATATTCGGAAGGAAGGCAAATCCTTGGCGGAGCGTGCGCTGCGCGAGAACGTCAATCTCTTGCTCAAGCGAGCGGATGAGTATAACGACAACAATCTCTATGCGCAAGCGGTGAACGACAGCCGCAAATATCTCGTGGCGTTTCCCAAAGATACGATGGCGGCGTTGATTCATTGGAATCTCGCTTTGACGTTGGATGCCAAACTCAAACAACCTCCCGAGGCGTTTAAAGAGTATATTGAAATCAGCAATCGGTATTGGAACAGCCGTTTCCAGAAGCTGGCGGCCGAGAATGCCGTGGCGTTGTCGCAGGAAATGGCAAGCGCGGATACCATGCGCCGGCCGCAGGTGTTGCCGTTGAAGCTCGGCGAAATGAAAGCTGCCGTGGAGATGAACCGCGACAGTTTGCGCCAGGCTCTGAAGCTGGAGGCGATTCCGATGTCGGTCGGCGAAGAAAACCTGGCGACAGCCTTGGATAATTATATCAAGCTCTTCCCCCATGAGTCGCAAACCGCGGAGCGCTTGGCGCAAGCCGGTGCGCTGTACTATAACAAGAATGAATTCGCCGGCGCCTTGAAGTATTTTAAAACATTGCTCAAGCATTTCCCGCAAAGCACGGATGCGCCTTATGCCGAGTATCTTGTAATGGAGAGTTACTTCGGCAAGCTTGATTACAAAAGCTGCGAAATCGTGGCCAAGCGCATCAAGCTCAATTCGCCGAATCGTGAATATGCCGTAAAGGCGGAGAAGCGCCTGGCAGAATCCATTTTCTTGCAAGCCGAGGATTTGGCGCATATCGAACAACATGTGCGCGCCGGTGAAGAATACCGCCGGGTGTATGAAGAGGTGCCGAATGCGGAATTTGCCGATCTTGCCCTGTACAACGCCGGACTTGAATTCGATCAAGCGCGCGAGTATCGCCGCGCGGTCGAAACGTATGCCCTTTTGACGGACAATTTTCCGAAGTCGCCGCATTATCTCAGCGGCTTGAATAACATGGCGTATGACTACGGCGAATTGAATGATTTTCTCAATGCCGCGATCACGTTCGAACGCCTGGCGAACGAAGAGCCGGACGCCGCCAAAGCAGAGACCAGCTTGTTCAATGCCAGCGTGAATTTTGTGCGCGCCCAGGATTGGGAACGCGCCATCCGCGTCAATCGCAAGTTTGTGGATAAATATCCCGGTTCAAAGGATGCCGATGATTTGTTCTACGATATCGCGAATTATCACCTCAAACTCGATCAGCTCGAAGAAGCAAACAATGTGTACGGCGAGTATGCCGTGCGCTTTCCGGATTCGCCGCGCGTGGTGGAAACGTTCTATCGCCGGGGCGAGTATTTTGAATGGAAAGGTTTGCTGCCGCAAGCGCGCGCCGAGTATGAAAAAGCCATGGGCAAAAGCGATGAGTTCCGCAGCCGCGAGATGGATTATAATGATTTCTTTTCCGGCGAAGCGCTGTTTCGCTTAACCGAGCTAAAATTTCGCGATTTCGCCGAAGTTCGTTTCAAGCTGCCAAAAGCGCAGATGGACGCTTCGAAAGACCGCAAGAAGAACTCGCTGATCGACATCGTGAACGGTTATACCCGGGTCGCGAGCTTTGGCACCTTGAGGTTGTATGAAGCCACACATAAAATCGGCGCGGCCTACGAAGAGTTTGCGCAAACCTGGGCGGATCAAGAAATACCGGAAGTCGACGAAAATCGCCGCATTGTCGCAAAAAAAGAAATCAATCAGGCGGCTACAGATTTGTACGAACGTTCGTTGCAATCATACAAGCATGCGGCGCTGGCGCTGGAGCGCCTGGCGAGCCAGTACAATAATCCTCCGGATACGACGGTGCGCAATGCCAAGCTTGCCCTGGAAGACACGACGGTACAAGTTGCGCGGCGCTGGATTCAACGCAGCAAAGACAAGGTGTCGGAAGTGATCTATGATATCGCGGAGTTGAACAGCGCTTCGATGAAGCAGTTGCTCGACGCGCCGACGCCGGAAAACATGGACAAGATCACGGCGCTTGAGTTTCGCAATCAGTTGCTGAGCAAGTTTGTCAAACCGTTGGTGGCGCAGACGATTCAGGCGCATCAACGTAATCTTAAAGAATGTGATTCGCTCGGCATCGAAAGCGCCTGGCTGGATCTCTCCCGCCGGAAAATTATTGAAACCAATAATGCGCTTGCACGCGAATATGTCGGTTTGTCAAAGCGCGCGATGTCGCAATATGCCGGCGATATTGGCACATACAAGAACATGATTGCAACCGCCGATTTCCAGGCTGATGATGTGAAGGAGGAAATGGCGAATTTGATCGATTTTGGGCGTTCGTTTGCCAAAGCGGCGGTGCAATCCTACCTCGAAACCTTGAACAGCGCCAAGCAGGCTGATCTGCGTGCCCGCGCGCTGGAAGACACGGAAGATCAATTGCTGAGTTTCGTTTTCAGCCATGCCCGCCAGGTTGATTCGCTGGCGGCCGTTGCAAATGCGGAGCGTCTTGCCTTCGAAGAGAGGCTGCGGCGGGAATCAAAAGATCAATTTCAGGATGCCGTGTTTACGTTCGAAGAAAATAATTTCGCCTTAACCGACAGTAAAAAAGAAATTCTCGAAGCCGGATTTCTTGCGATGCGCGATCATAGCATCGAAAATCCCTGGTCGGAAAAAATCACGTTGACTCTCGTGCGCAGCGACCCGGCGAAATATGCGCAAGAGTTGAATCTTGCCATTGCCGATACGACGATTAAAACTGACGAGACCTGGTCCGTGACGGCGCAATATGCGCGTAATTGGACTGCTATTGATTATGCCGCGGCGCAATGGCAGGCGGCGCAAGCGCTCGAGGCCTCGACGGCATTTAGCGGTTATGATGCCAAGCGCGTGTGGTTGCCCGGCGATCGCCAGGCCGAAGCGCCGCCTGATTCATCGTCCGGCGCGCCGCGGGTTGAAAAGGCAGCAAATGTTTCGAGCGTCAGTCGCAGCAATGTCAAAACCGCCTATTTTCGCAAAGCCTTTGAGTTAAAGGGCCTGCCTGTGTTCGGACAGATTCAGGTGCAAGCCGATGACTCATACAATCTTTTTGTGAATGGCGAATATATTGCGCAAGTCATGAATTCTGCGGCGAACGGCGGTAAAACGAACATCCATGACTTCTCCAACTTCTTGAAAGGTGGCATCAATGTTGTCGCCTTCGAAGTGCGCGATACCGACAATTCCGGTGGCGGGTTGGAGACGGTCATTTTTCTAAAGACATTGCCGGCCTGGGAAAAACACCAGACGGAAGCGCAGTTGAAGAAGGAACGCTATGAAGAAATGCTCATTTTTGAGCGCGGTATTGTACCCAATTTAAAATGAGGCGCAACGATGTTAGCCCGGTCCATTTTTTTAATGCTCTTGCTTGCAGGCGTGGGATCAGCGTCGGCGCAGGAAGCGCAGCCGGCCACGCCGGATTCGCTGCAAAGAAACTCTGGCCTCGTTCGGCAGCAAGCGCCGGCTGACACGGCAAAGAAACTGCCGGCCGCGGCCAAAGAGAAATCCGACCTGAATGAGCTTGAGCTGGAAGCCATTGCCATCGAAGCCGTCATTGAGAAGCCCAACGTGGATATTATCCCCAAACGCGTCAAACCTGATTTCGGAGAGATGCGCGAACTGGAGCGCAGTTTTGCGCGGGAACTCAAATCTGTTTCGAAAGGAATATTGCTGCACGATGACACTATCGATCAACCACAAAAAGTTGACGGGCTTAAGAAAATTCCCGCAAAGAAAAAGGATTGATGGTATTGTCTAGCGCAATACACAAAATAGACCCCCAAATTCACCGGATGGAATTTTCAGACAAACTAAGGATAACGTATTAGGAGGTTTTTTCATGGATAGTTTTATCGAAGCCTTTCGGTGGGAAGCCGACGGCGCCCCCTACATGTATGCCATTCTCGTCGTTGGCGCTTTCGCAGCAGCGATCGCCATTGAGCGCTTCTATTTTCTGATGGTACGCTCGAACATCAACGCCAGCAAATTCATGTCCGAGATTCGCAAGCTCGTACGCGCCGGCGAATACAAGAAAGCCCTGGCCTTGTGTGACGCAGCGCCGGAAAAGGCGTTGGCGCAAGTCGTGGGCGCCAGCTTGCGCCGCGTGGCGGAGCAGGAAGTGACGGATTTTCGCGCCATTCAAAACAGTGTGGACGAAAGCACGCTGGAAGTGATTCCGCGGTTGAATCAGCGCACCAGTTTTTTGGCCATGCTCGCCAACGTGGCAACGTTGCTCGGCCTTATGGGCACCATCTGGGGTTTGATTCTCGCCTTCAAGGCGGTTTCATCTCCGGGAATTGATGCGGCGGAGAAGGCGCGCATGCTCGCGGCCGGCATCAGTGCGGCAATGAATACAACATTGATGGGTTTGGCCGTGGCCATTCCAGCCGTGTTGATTTACACGTTTTTGTTCAACAAAACCGCAAAGATCATCGATGAGATCGACGAGCACACCGTGAAGCTGATCAATCTTCTCACCGGGAATAAATAGCCATGGCTTTTAAACCTTCGAAGCGCCGGCACATCAAGGAGGAGAGCACGGAATTAAATCTCACGCCCATCATGAATTTGATGGTGGTGATGATTCCGTTGCTGCTCTCGTCGGCGCAGTTCATCAAGATCGGCATCATTGAGCTGAATTTGCCGCCGGCCGCCGGCGCAACCGCCGGCATGGCGAGCGGCAGCGCGCCCAAAGAAGCGCAGCGCAAACTGGATCTCACAGTGTCGATCACCGATCAGGGCTTCTATATTTCCAGCGCGGCGGCAATGCTCACGGGCGCAACGGCGACCGGGCCGACCATTCCCATCCAAGCAAACGGCGAGTATGATTTTCAAGCGCTTTCCCAAAAGCTCCATGAGATCAAACAAAATATTGGCAACGGCTTCTCGGACTCTGAATCCATCATCATTCAGGCTGAGAATAAGATCCGTTACCAAGTACTGGTCAGCACGATGGACGCGGCGCGCATGATACGCCTCGAAGGTGGGCCCATGATTCTTTTTCCGCAAGTGTCTTTGAGCGCCGGCGTCATCTGACGGCGGGCGGCGGGGCGCACAACCTGCGCTCGTGAAATTCGAAACAACTTTTCCGGCATGCGATATGGCTTTTATACCTTCTAGAATCAAAAAGCACGACACCAAAGCCGTCGAGGTGAAACTCAATCTCACCTCGATGATGGATATGTTCACGATCATTCTCGTGTTTTTGCTGAAGACATTCTCCACCGAGGGCCAGCTCATCTCGCCTTCGGAATATTTGAAACTGCCGAACTCCTTGATTGAAGAGCCGGCCCAGGTGGGTTTGGATTTGATCGTATCCAAGCAGATTATTCTAGTCAATCACGAGAAAGTCGCGACGATGGATGACGTGATGTCCAATAATCCTGCGGTGGTTGAGAATGGCATTATCAAACCATTGCGGGAGCGCCTGCGTTACTACAGTACACAAGCGAAGAAAATGGAAGTCGATTACGGCGTCAAATTTTCCGGCAGAGTCATGATCCAGGGCGACAAAGAGCTGCCCTACGCCGAATTGGTGAAAGTGATGCGTACCTGCGGCGTTTCGGACTATCCGAACATGCGGCTGGTCGTTTACCGCGAAGGCGGCGAATAGTTGCAGCGCACCGCCATGACTCTGTTTCATGGATGAATACAACATCTGCTGAATTAAATCTTAAATCTGTTGAGCCAAGTAACCCTGAAGGACAATATGCCGGCGCAGAGCAGCACGCAACGACAGCATGAGGGCACACCGAGGTCTGGCCTCGTATTCCCGAAGGAATTCGAGTACAATTGGTGGCAAACGCTTGATCGCCGCTTTTCAGTGACGCTGGTTGCCTCTCTGATCATCCATTTTCTCGTCATTGTTTATTTTGTAAAAAATCCGCCAACACACGATGTGGCGCGGGTGCAAGAGCAGTTTGCCCGGCTTGTCTTGGAAAAGGCCTCAAGCGAAACCCAATTTGTCGAAACACCGTTGGATGTTGCGCCTGATGAGTTACCCTCAGAGGAGCCGACTGCGAGTACTGTTCGCACGCCTACGGGCATCGTCAATCCCGGAGCGTCGCGGCGAACAACAGGGCAAAGCAGCGGCCAGGGAGATGACACCGGAGAGCCGGGAGGTGGAGGCGGTGAAATTGCCGGAACGAGTGGCCCGGCAGCGGGCGGGCGGCGCTCACGCGCAGTTATTCGAGAACAAGTTGGCAATCAAGGCCTGCTCGGCCTGTTGACGAGCAACAGCGGAATGGCGAGTGGTAACGAAGCGGCTGATTTGCTTGGTGATCACAATCCCAACGCCAATCTCGACGAAGCTCTTGCAGGCGTTAGCGGCATCAAACGCGCCGGCAGCAGCAGCGAGGCTGAAGGCGGAGCCGGTGCGGAAGGCAGTGGCGTTGGCTCGGGAGGGCCTGGTAAAGGCCGTGTCCGCGGCGGTCGTGAAACTGGCGGCGGCAATATTGACGCTTTGGTACAAGGGCTGGGCGAAGGCAAGGCCAAAGGCGTGAGCCGCTCGGGTGAGCTGGTGATCACCAGTGAAAAGCCGTTGATCGAAACGGAAGAAGGGCAAGTGGGCGGCACGGGCCGCGATGCCGAATCCATTCAGGCAGTGGTGGCAAGTCATAGTCCGGCGATTGAATATTGCTATCAGCGCGCTATCAAACGTGACCCGAATCTCAAAGGCAAAGTTGTCGTGAGATTCGTAATTACACCACAAGGCACTGTCGAAAGCGCGACAATCATTTCCAAGAGCAGCACGAATTCTGAAGTGGAAGATTGTATTCTGAGTCGCATCCGGCGGTGGGATGATTTTGGTGCAATCGATCCCAAAAAGGGCAATACGACTGTTAGACAGGTGTACACCTTCGGTTACTGATTTAATAGTTTTGACTCTAATTCTGAACCGCTTGCTTTAGCGATGACCGCGTTGGGTCGCTAGATAAGCGGTTTTTTATTTTGTTAGAAATTTTTATATTCCGGCCTGACGATTGTACCGTGTAAACAAGATAATTTTATCGCCGGCTTATGTGTTCGTTTGTCGTGCATGACATGAGAGCCTGAGCGGCGGAAATCTGATTAAAGCATCCTGCAAAAAATCGACACAGGCAAGGAGGACGACGTTGGCAACAAATCGTGCAACTCAAGAGGGAGTCACATCTAAGAACATGACAGGCTTAAACGAATCCGGAACATGGAAGCGGACGCACACATGTGGCGCATTGCGAAAAGAACATTGCGACAACGATGTGATTTTGAACGGCTGGGTCGATAGCTGGCGCGATCATGGCGGCGTTTTGTTTGTGGATTTACGC
This sequence comes from Candidatus Zhuqueibacterota bacterium, assembly GCA_003576975.1. Classification (GTDB taxonomy): domain Bacteria; phylum Zhuqueibacterota; class Zhuqueibacteria; order Zhuqueibacterales; family Zhuqueibacteraceae; genus Coneutiohabitans. The sequence goes on along the minus strand of QEVD01000015.1, from coordinate 27,532 downwards.
GACCGCTATGGCAAGACCCAGGTCGTGTTTGCGCCGGAAAATGAAGAAATGCACACGCTGGCGCAAAGCCTGCGGAGCGAATTTGTGATTGCCGTCAAAGGTAAAGTCAAAGCACGGCCCGCGGGCATGACGAATGCCAATATTACCACCGGCGAAATTGAAGTCTTGGCGACGGAATTGAAAATTCTCAACCCGGCTAAAACGCCGCCCTTTGAGATTGGCGATCGTTTTGAAGCGGCGGAAGAGTTGCGTTTGAAATACCGTTATCTCGACCTACGCCGGTCGGAAATGCAGCGCAATTTGATCATTCGCCATCAACTTGCGCAGCTCACGCGGCGCTATTTTGATCGCAATAATTTTATTGAGATCGAAACGCCGATGCTCATGAAAAGCACGCCCGAGGGCGCACGCGATTACCTGGTGCCGAGCCGGCTTTATCATGGCAATTTTTATGCGTTGCCGCAAAGCCCGCAAACCTATAAACAACTGTTGATGGTCGCGGGATTGGATCGCTATTTCCAGATCGTGCGTTGTTTCCGCGACGAAGATTTGCGCGCCGATCGCCAGCCGGAGTTCACGCAAATCGACGTGGAAATGTCATTTGTCGATCATAACGATGTGATTAGCATGATGGAGGGTCTGGTCGCCGAAATGGTGCAGGCAACTCTCGGGAAGCCGGTCACATTGCCGTTGCCGCGCATGACTTACGCCGAAGCGGTATCACGTTTTGGCAGCGATCGGCCGGACACGCGTTTTGGCATGGAAATCCGTGAGATTACCGACCTGGCCGGTGAATGCGGCTTTCGCGTTTTTGTCGAGGCGGCCAAGGGCGGCAAAACCGTGCAAGGCATTTGTCTTGAAGGCGGCGCAAAATATTCACGCAAACAGATCGACGATCTCACATTGCAGGCCACACAAATGGGAGCGCAAGGTTTGGTGGCGCTCAAGAACACGAGTGAAGGCTGGCAAGGATCAGCCGCAAAATTTTTCTCAGAGAGTTTTGTCAACCAGGTCAATGGTCGCTTCGCCGTTCAGGGTGATGATTTGTTGTTGTTCATCGCGGATAAGAAAGAAAAAGCCCGCGAGATCCTCGGAACGCTGCGTCTGAAACTGGCTCAGGCCGAAGATCTTATTCCCAAAGACAAAATAAACTTGTTGTGGGTAATAGAATTTCCTTTGCTTGAATTCGATCAAGAAGAACAGCGTTGGGTGGCCTGTCATCATCCGTTCACCTCGCCGCTCGATGAAGATTTGCCTTTGATGGACTCCGCGCCCGGCGACGTCCGTGCAAAAGCATACGATCTTGTGCTGAATGGCGTTGAAATCGCGGGCGGCAGCATTCGTATTCATCGCCGTGATATTCAGCAGAAAATGTTCAAATTGCTCAATATCGGCGACGAAGAAGCAGAACAAAAATTCGGATTCTTGATGGAGGCATTCGAATATGGCGCGCCGCCTCACGGCGGAATTGCCTTTGGTTTTGACCGGCTGGTGATGTTGCTGGCCGGGCGCAAATCCATTCGGTGATGTTGCTGGCCGGGCGCAAATCCATTCGAGATGTGATCGCGTTCCCCAAAACCAATTCTGCCGTTTCGTTGATGGACAACTCGCCTTCACCTGTTTCTCCAAAACAGTTGCAGGAACTTGGCATCAAATTGATTTAATAGAGTACTGTTGGGCCGGCCAGGCCTGAAAAAGCCCTAAGAACAATACCGTTCACTTAGTAGCACTGCTCCCTTGTGGGGCACTGCAGGAAGATTGAAATTATTTGCGTTAGCATCGGCCCACAAGGGGCCGGGACTACGAACGAAATGTTAAGTGAACGGTATTGGCCCTAAAGCCGGCGCGGTTTTGCGCTTGTTACAGGGAAATTTAGATTGACTGCCAGTGTCAAATTCATTATATTGGCGGCGTTTTGTTTGTAAAGGTAGAGGGTGTAGCTCAGCTGGTAGAGCAGCGGCCTTTTAAGCCGTTGGCCGAGAGTTCGATTCTCTCCACCCTCACAGTTTGTTTTCTAAACTGGCAAATTTGCGACAAGCGCCCATAGCTCAACTGGCAGAGCAGCGGACTCTTAATCCGGAGGTTCTAGGTTCGATTCCTAGTGGGCGCACTGTTGGTCAAGAGGGAGGAAGGAAAAACGAGGCTCGCTTAGTGCGAGCCTTTGTTGTTTGCAAAGGTTTTAAAAAAATGGTTGCGACTCAAAAAACGACTCGTTATCATGCCACGAATTCAAATTGGAGGGAAAACCTTATGCCTATGAAGTCTCGTAAGAAGACAAGGCGGCTCCCCAATAATGGGTCGAGTCGACTCGAGAAAAGAGTGGATGGCTTGTCCAGCAAAATTGGGTTAATGCGTCGGGAATCAAAACGAGAGTTCAAGAAATTCCGTCTAGAGTCAGCAAGGGAATTCAAGAAGGTTCGCCAGGAATCGGCAAAGGAATCCCCGAAGCTCCGTCAGGAAATGAAACAAGCCTTTTATAAATTCGAAGTGAAGATTCAAAAGCAGTTTGCGACATTTGGAGGCATGCTGCTTGCAAGGATAGAAGCGATCGAGCAAAACGACGCGAAATTGCGCAACGAGATTTTGACAATGATGGATTTTGTCCGAAAGCAGTATGATGAGTTTCACACGGAAAAAACTTCACTCTGGGCGGGACAATCACGCTTAAAAGATGAAATCAGTCGTTTGAAAGAATCTGATAGCGATCAGAATGAGGCCCAGAGTAATTTGAATGTTCGAGTCACGCAACTCGAAGCAGCCTGATTTCGGCGCAACAAGAAATAAAAAAAGGCTCGCAGGACGAGCCTTTTTTATTGGGTAAAGTAAGGAAATGGCAATCGCCGATTTGTTAGACCAGCGGCACCAGCGGGCCAAGCTCATCCAGGAACATCTCGATGTGGCGCTTCGAGACGTGTTCTTTGCCCGTCATGCTGCGATTGAATTGCAGCACGATCTGATTGCCGAAACGATTGCGCAATTCGCGCACGTCATTTGCCTTAAGGCCGCCGGAAGTTACCGGCAGGCTATTTCCGATGCCGTGCCAGTTCTGATCAAACCGATGCGGGTCGCGCGTCTTGAATAAATCTGCCAATAAATTCGTATGCAGTTGCACGACATGCGCTTCCGTTTCGACCATGTCGCCGGTAATAGAGCCGATTTCGACGAGATCGGCGCCGGCGAGGCGTGCCAGCTTGCCAAGCGTTGTCATTGAAATGCCTTGGCGTTTATTTCGTGCTGTCGCAGCATGCGAGGTGCGATCGGCATAAACGATCAATTCGGGGAACTCATTGCGCACCATTTGCAGGATACTAAAACCGCACGCCTGAAAATCAATTACCACGCCCCGCCCGCCTTTTTTCATCACATAGTTAATTCTACTCAACACAACATCGCCGGAGCCGCTGACATTGGGAAAATACATTTTCGGCATGCCGGTTTTTTGTGAACACTCTCGCGTCAACGCCAAAATTGCGTCGACACGCTTCTCAAATGGATTGAGGGACATGTTGTGAATCTGCGGGCTGTCACGCACGATGTCGCACCCGCCCAAGAACGAGGCCTCCGCCTTTTCTTTGTATGCTTCGAGGGGCAGGCCGACTTCCGGGCTGATGAGTGACGCCACTAGCGGACGCGCTGGATTGCCGAAATGCTTCTCGACAATCTTGCTGCCAAACGCAGAGCCGCGAAAACTTTTTATCCACCATTGCGGAAAGCGCACATCCTGCAAACGTAAATTTGCAATTTTTTCCAAACCAAAAATTTTGCCTGCGATGATCGTCAACATTTGCGGAATATTCCCGCCTTCAAAAAGCTCGGCAGGAAAGGCCACCTGCGTACCCTCCTCATGCACTTCGTATGCGGAAGCGCGCAGCTTGCTCACGATTTCTCCACCTAAAACATCAACAGAAGCTTTCTTGCATAACTCCTCGGCGGCCTCGATCAAGGTTCTTTTGGGCGCCGGTTCAAGATAATAGCTGCATAAGACATCCGTAGGTTTGGGCTCATAGGCTTTGTTGATGTAACTCATGCTGGTCTCCTGTCTATTTCATGATTGGGTCGAATGTGCCGTTGTGTCTTGCTTGGGGGCGCTAGCCGTGGCGGTATTTTGGAGATCGGCAATTTCTTGATCTTTGCCGTCAAGCTTGCTTTCGAGAATGCGCAACTCTTCGAGCTTATCGAAAGCCACCGTCGCTAAATCTGCCAGCTTTCCCTGCACGTGAAGCTCATAGGCTTGACCGCCGAGCGCGAGAAAGGCCTTCTCAATATCACGATGGATCATGCTCTTTTCCCACTTGAGCTTGGCGAGCTTGGTGGCTTGTGCGGTTTTTTCGGAAGCTACTTCAATACCCTCACGAATCACTTCGGCGCCGCTTTTAATGAAATCACTGGCCATTTCACTGAATGTTGTGGCGCTTTGCTGCAAATCTTTTGCAATTTTTTCCCACAGGCTCATAATTATTCTCCTGTATTTCTTTGAAACGGAATGCAGAGTTGATGACGCCATTATGCAAAGTTTCTGGAAAATTTCCAAATCAAAATAACAAAGCGTTTGCCGGCTTTCAACATGACTGGATTGTTGGGCTCGGCTGACAATCTTCGTCTTTAACGAACGGGCGATGAGAGTCAATCCTTCAATTCATCAACTCGCGCAATTTGGTTGCATCCATTTGTTTTTCGCCTTTTTCTCCGATCTCGACGAATTTACCTTGCCAATTAAAAATTACTTTCTGGCCGAGACGGCAAAAATCCTCGGCCTCTGGAAAGAGGCGAAGAAACGTGAAGTAGGCATTCGAAGCGAAGACAATTTTAACCGTCTCGAGTGCTGGTTTGAACTCCGTATCGATCCAGACGCCGTCCGGATTTAACGCCATGATGCGCCCTTTTACGACAACCACGCTGGCCTGTTTCGGTGCAGCGACAACCTCGGCCTCCTTCATCTCACGAATGGATTGGCTCATTGCCACTGCGCCGGCACCGGAAGAGGCCTTCATGAGCATTTCCCGCGACGGCTCTGCGGCCCAGCGTCTCTCCATTTGCTGGAATACACCAGGCAAAGCTGCAGCATCTCCTGCTAACGTTTCCTCTTCCCGAACGAGATATGAAGTGTAGGGCGTGACCAGACCGAATTCCTTTGCCAGGCTGATCACTTCGTTTTTTAATTCTGCGTTTTCGCCGTTGAGTCGAATGTCCTCGAGCAAATCGCCGACGCGTCGCGTGGCCCACAGTCTTGCCACAAACTCGCGTTCGCGCTCGCGCCGGGGAAAATCAAATTCATATTGAAATGTTTGACGCTGCTCTCCGGTTTGTCCGCGCAGAATCAAGCTGGCATGCCCCGCTTGCTGGTAGCGGCCCGCCAGAATAATTTGCCCGCCTTTGAATAAATCCGGCAGTTGGCGCGGAGACAACAGCCTTACGTCCGTGCCGCGAAATTCGTATTCCATGTTGCGCATCACCGGGTAGCGGACTTTATCATAGAATGTCGATACGCGTTCTTCGATATTCTCTTGCGGTGAAATATAATCGGCGAAAGCGTGATGATCGCGGCCGAGGCCGTCGAGCAATTTGGTGTTGACATCGAAGCCGACGCCGAATGAGAACAGGCGAACCTCGTTGCTGTTGGCCTGCTGGAGGTTGCGCCGAATTTGCCCTTCATCTTGCACGCCCACGGAAGGCAAGCCATCAGTAAGAAAAATGATCATGCCGCGTCCCGCCGGTGAATCACGCAAAAGTTTATGCGCAGCAAGCAAGGCTTCGTTGATGTTCGTACCGCCGGTGGCTTCCAGTTTATCAACCTGCCAAAGCGCATCCTCGCGTTCAGTAATACCCGCTAGTGTCGGCCGAAAAACTTTGGCCTCGGAACTGAAGGTTACCAGCCCAAAACGGTCGCGTTCACCGAGCCGTTGCAAACAATAACGCAAGGCTGCTTTGGCCTGCTCGATTTTTTCGCCCGCCATGCTGCCCGAGGTGTCGAGTACCAAGACCAAATCCTTGGCCTGAACTTGATTCTCATTAAGCTCGACTTGCGGCGAGATGAGCAGGATGAAATAGCCGGGTTTTCCGGTTTCCGGACGATGCGTTAACAGGGTCGTGGCGATTTCGTTGGGATCGAGTGAGTAGTAGAGCAGAAAATCGCGACCGTCCAGCGCATTCGTCATTTCACATTCTACAGTCGCATGGCGGTCGTCAGGCTGCCGGATTTCGACGCGATGCGAAGGTGAATAAATATTTCGCAATGCGGTTTCCGACTGCATTTCAATGCGCAAAAAACTCTGTTGTGATTTCACACTTTCAGGTTGCTGCGAGCGCTCGCGCTCGAACGGAATTGAAGCAATCGGGCGAGGAGGCAGGGGACGCGGCCAGGGGCCGCCAGCGCGGCGTTGGGTCAAATTCCCCTGCATGGGATATTGAAACGTGACCGTGTTGCCCTCGCGCGCGAGACTGGCGTCGTAGCGCAGGGTTAACTTGCGTGTGGCTTTGGCAGGAATGGGAAAAATACGCGCGCGAAAGGTGCGGTAATCAGCCATTTCCAGCAATGCCGGATCAAGCTGTTGGCGCACGATATTCTCGTAAATGCCGCGCGCTTCCTCGGCGCTCAATAGCTCTCCGGCCATCTCCTTGCCGTCGACGTTCATGCTGAAGCGCGAAACGTGCGCGTTGGCTGGAAGGGGAAAAAGAAATGTGCCCTCAACGGTCGTTGCCCCGGGATTGTAAAATTCATGCTCGACCGTCACGACGGCCATTTGTTCATGTAACTGTGCATTGATTGCATGACGGCGCAATTCCAGTTCGGTGGGCTGAAAATCCGGGCGAATGATGAGGCCCTGGCCGTTTGCCAGGCTGAACGCCATCAACAAGAATGGCAGAAAAATTACAGGCGACTTCATAGAGCTCTCCGGCAGAATGATCCAAACAAAATTTGTTTTGCTTATTCTACTCGCGGCAGGCGGCTTTATTCCATCGCCATTTGAAATTTTTTCAATCGTGCTGATTCGTCATGGCCGAATTGTTATGAGCGCCGAACATCGTTCTCACCGCAGCAAATCCAGCAAATATTTACCGTATTCATTTTTGGCAAGCGGCTCGGCGAGCGCGCACAGTTGTTGCGCATCAATATAACCCATGCGATAGGCAATTTCTTCAACACAGGAAATTTTCAGCCCCTGGCGTTTTTCGACGGTTGCAACATAGGTTGCCGCCTCGATCAACGAATCATGCGTGCCGGTATCGAGCCAGGCGAAGCCGCGGCCCAGCACTTCAACATGCAGGGCATTGGAGGCGAGGTAGGCGCGGTTCGCATCCGTGATTTCCAATTCGCCGCGCGTCGAGGGTTTGAGATGCTTGGCTATACTGACGATTTGGTTATCATAAAAATAGAGTCCCGTAACAGCATAATTTGATTTTGGCTTGACCGGCTTTTCTTCGATGCTAAGCGCACGATAATTCTTGTCGAATTCCACCACACCATAGCGTTCGGGGTCGCGCACGAAATAAGCAAACACCGTTGCGCCAGATTTTTGCTGCGCCGCATTGCGGAGTATTTCGGGAAAGCCGTGACCGTAAAAAATGTTGTCACCCAATACCAGCGCGACGTTATCCGATCCAATGAATTGTTCGCCAATGATGAAGGCCTGCGCCAAACCTTCGGGGCGCGGTTGTTCGGCATAACTGAATTGCAAGCCGAAGCGCTGCCCATCGCCCAACAACTCACGAAAGCGCGGCAAATCCTGCGGCGTGGAAATGATGAGGATATCGCGAATACCGGCCAGCATCAAAACCGACAGCGGATAATAAATCATCGGTTTGTCATAAACCGGCAACAGTTGTTTGCTGATGACGTGGGTGATGGGATAGAGGCGTGTGCCGCTGCCGCCGGCCAGGATAATACCTTTCATGTTGTGTCCTTTGAATTTTGAAATCTACGGTTGAAGTTCTTGGTAAACGTGTGGCCTTTGTTTTCTACACAAAAATAATCAACCCCGATCGTCTCTGCTGCGATCGTCGATCCTGCCGACAAAACAAATATACCACCAAATGAATGAAATGAGAAAATCATCAAAACTGCTTCAGCGGGGGCGCATACAGTGCGCAATTGGATACAAACAAAAGGGCATTCCGTCGTGACGGAATGCCCTTGTCGAAGTGAGCCTGTAAGCCGAATTCTGTATCCCGCTGAAACGGGCTGATCATCATTTATCTAGGGCTGCCGTCGCCGGCAACCTCGAGCATGCTACCCGCTTACTCGAGCGAGCCGCTCTTCATGTCCCGCCAGAGCGTTGAAAATTTTTAAAAGCGGGACAAGCGTAAGCCTATTTGCATTTGCACGGAGTACTGGTTACCCTTTTCACTCTTATTCCGCAGGGCGGAACAGACCTGGTTTCTGTGGCCCTATAGCGCTATCACTAGCGAGAGGCGTTACCTCTTACTCTGCTCTATCGTGTTCGGACTTTCCTCGTCTCGTTTCGCTTGCGCGAGGCAAGACGCGATGATCCGGCTCGCTTCGTTTAAACCGCCACGGCTTCTTCGTCTTCCTGCCAAACCAAAATGCGGCCGCAATTTTCGCAGAAAAAAATCTGTTTCATTTCACGAATCTCCATCATGCGCTGCGGCGGAATGCGCGTGCCGCAACCCCCGCAGCCGCCTCGTGAAAGCTGCACCACGGCGGAGTCTTCCCGGCTGCGCAGGATGCGTTCATAGGTGCGTAACAAATTCGGTTTCACGCTTTGCGCCAGGCCGGCGCGCATGTTGGTCAATTCGGCAACATGGTTTTTTGTCTCCTCCAGCAGGAGATTCAACTCGGCCTCTTGTTCACGCGCCTCTTGCTCAAGTTGTTGCAAAGCCGCTTGTTGAGATGAGACGTCGTCGTTGAGTTTTTTCTCTTCTTCGAAAAAGCCCAGAACTTTAGTCTCGCCTTGATCGATTTCTTTTTCCGTAGTTTCGATTTCAAGCGTGATGGCGTCGTACTCTTTGTTGTTTTTCACGGAGAAAAGCTGTGTCTCATATTTCTTTTTGCGTTCTTTCGCCAGGCTAATTGCGCCTTCGAGTGCGCGACGCTCGCGCTCAGTTGCGGCCAGCTTGGTCCTGATATCTTCCAGTTTGAGCGCCGAGCTGGCAAGGCGCTGCTTAAGCTCGGCCAAGCGTTGCGGCAAATCGCCTTTGGCTTTTTCCAGGGTGAGCAATTGCCGATCAATTTTTTGTACTTCTAATAGGGTTTGAAGAACGGAGGCTAGCATATGTTTCCCATCTCAAAAAGATTCGTTTGAATAGTTGTACCGAAGCCCAAGCGCCAACAAAAGCAATAATCCTGCTAAAAACAAAAATGCACCTGGCAAGCAGGTGCATTCGAATTTTTTCTCGCGGGCGCGAGAAGCTTTACGCAGAAGAGCATGTATCGCTGATCGTGCATGGCATTAATAAGCATCCGCTTTTTGAACTCACGCGTTTTGAGCAAATCCGATTGCATCATACTTACCTGGGGTGTGAATCAAATCGAAACAAAGTTCTTGCTTTAAAAATGAAGGATGAATATATAGCGCATGCGCCATAAATGCAAGATTTTTGTTAGTCCCTGTCAGTTCATTGCGACAACGTAAAGCGCGATCAGATGATGTGCTTTACACCAGCCTCGTGCGTTTGAAGATTTTTGATGTGAACGGCCGGGAGAGTGTTATTTTATTCGAAGGCGAACGGCCTGCCGGGGATATACGGAATTAGCTGGGATAGCCGTGACGCCCGGCGAAATCTCGTGGCAAATGGCGTGCAATATTTCCGTTTGGAAAGCGGGGCGCAACAGGATACGAAGGCGATGAGTCTGGTGAGATAAGGTCAACAAGAGGAAGTCCCGAAGCCGGGGGAGGCAAGATTGATTATGACATGCTGCACGATGAACATCGCCTCCCGAAAGCGCCGGCCTTCGGAAGGCGATGAGAATGTCATTCTGTTTTTCCGAAAGTGAAGCTTGCGCTTTTCAGAGTGTTTCCCGAAGCGTCTCGAATTTCGACTTTCCAGGAGCCGGACATTTCGGTTGTCATGGTTTTGCTCGACCAGGTGCGCCAACGCCCTTCCCGGCCTTTGTTGAGTTTCACCTCGCCGCGCAGCGAGTCGCCTTGAAACCAGGCATGCGTCACTTCACCTGCTGCGCCCTCAAGCTCAGTGAAACAATAAAGTATCGGAGTGGTGGCGTCGAATTCCAACGCTTCTCCGGAAGGTTCGCGTTCAACCACCGCGGTGCAAATGGCAACGCGGTTGACCTTAATGGTATCGGCCTCTTGTGCCATTGCCGGCGCCATGGCGAGCAGCGTGATACCCAAGCTTGCCAGGATTTTGAATGCTTTCATCAGTTGTCCTCCTTGAAAAGAGTCCTTGGTATGAGTGAATTTGAGTTTCAGGTGATAACGATTTTGTAGATTTGTGTCAATTCGGTTCCGTGCAATTCATCAAAGTCAAAATTCGCAAGGCCATTCGTTATGAATTTGACGCGCTATCTCTCGACGGATTTAATCAAGCTGGAAATGGAGTCTCCGCTCACGCCGCCGGATGATCCCGCAGCCAATCTCGAAAAATTTCGCCAGCAGCAAAAAGAAAAAATCATTGAAGAGCTTGTCGAACTCTTGGAGAAATCCGGCAACGTCACGAACAAGCGCAAACTGCTCACCGACATGATCAATCGCGAGCGCCGCGCCACCACTGCGCTCGGGCGCGGTTTGGCGGTGCCGCATGTGCGCACGAGCTACCTGCGCGAACTGACGATTGCCATCGCGCGTTCGCGAGAAGGCCTGGATTTTGACTCTCTTGACGGCCAGCCCACGCATATCTTCTTCGTCGTCGTTGCGCCCGGCCATGAGGATGACGGCTTATATTTGCGTATTTATAAACACCTCGCCGAGATCAGCACCTTTCACAACGCGGTCGAGGAGTTGATGGCGGTCGAAGACCCGGGCGAAATGATTCGTTTGTTGCGGCAGTGGGAATAAATCGCAGCAATACCGCATATTGTTTTGCGACGACCGGGCCGTCGCATGAAATCTCCAAACACAATAAAACAATAAGCCATGGCCAAGCCGTGGCTGAACCTCAAACGCGTCTTATCCCGCCACAATATTCACCAGCTTCTTTGGCACCACGATCACTTTTCTCACGGTTTTGCCGTCCACGAATTTCTTGATTTGCTCGCTTGCCAGCGCCATTTGTTGCAAGCTGCTGTTGTCAATTTCCGCCGGCACCGTAAGCTGGCCGCGCAGTTTGCCATTCACCTGAATGACAACTGTAATTTCGTCAACCGCGAGCGCGGCCTCATCATGCTCTAGCCAGGGCAGTAGATGCACGGATTGGCCGGGATGGCGCAAAATCTCCTGCCACACTTCTTCGGTAATGAACGGCGCAACCGGCGCGAGCAAGCGGGTGAACACTTCCAAACCTTCACGCCACAATGCCGCGGAAATACCATAAACATTCTGTTCGCGCCGGCAATCGTAAAAAAAATTGAGGAATTCCATCAGCGCCGCGATGGCGGTGTTGAATTCAAAATTCTCGATATCGTATGTCACGCGTTTGATGGTCGTGTGCATGATGCGACGAAATGCGCGTTCGCGTTCGTCGGAGTGATCAAAAAATTGCGCATCAGTAAAGTCATTTGCCAGCGCCCAATAACGTTGCAGAAAGCGGCTCGCGCCTTTGATACCGGTTTCTTCCCATTTCGTTTCGGCCTCGAACGGCCCAATGAACAGAATATAAACTCGCAAGGCATCGACGCCGTTGGCGGCGGCGACGGCGTCCGGCGTGATAACATTGCCACGTGACTTCGACATCTTTTGATTGTCATAAGAAAGCAGCATGCCTTGATTGCGCAATTTTTTGAACGGCTCGACAAACGGCACCAGGCCGCGATCGTGCAAAACTTTCGTCCAAAAACGCGCGTAAAGCAAGTGCATCACGGCATGTTCGGCGCCGCCAACATACAAATCAACCGGCAGCCAATACTTCACGGCTTCGGCATCAAAGGGCGCTTGGTCCTCGTGCGGGCTGGGAAATCTCAAAAAATACCAGGCGGAGCAGGCAAACGTGCCCATGGTGTCGGTTTCACGGCGGCCGGTGACGCCGTTGGGCAGCGTCACATTCACAAACTCTGTAATCGCAGCCAATGGCGACTCACCGGTTTCGGTTGGCTCATAGTTGGGCACCTCCGGCAATTGCACCGGTAATTCATTCGGCGTTAACGCGACTTCACCAAACTCCTCGGTGTGAATGATCGGGATCGGTGTGCCCCAATAGCGTTGGCGGCTGATGAGCCAGTCGCGCAATTTGTAATTGACGCGGCGGTGGCCTTTGCCGGTTTCTTCGAGCCAAGCCGTAACTTTGTTCACCGCGATATCCGCCGGTGTGCCGTCAAAGTCATCGGAATTGATCATCTCGCCAGCATTTGCATCATAAGCTTGCGTCATATATTCCGGCTCAAGATCAACGCCCACCGGTTTGATCACCACACGAATGGGCAGATGAAACATGCGCGCAAATTCAAAGTCGCGTTGATCGTGCGCCGGCACGGCCATGATCGCGCCCGTGCCGTAGCCCATCATGACATAGTCCGCAATCCAGATCGGAATGCGCTTGTTATTCACCGGATTGACGGCATAGCTGCCGGTGAACACGCCGGTTTTCTCACGCGTTTCCTCGCTGCGCGTTTCTTCGCTTTTCTTCTTTGTCGCTTCGACGTATGCCACAACCTGTTGGCGTTGCGCCGCCGTGGTCAATTGCGCCACAAAGGGATGTTCGGGCGCCAACACCATGAAGGTTGCGCCCCACAGTGTATCCGGCCGCGTCGTGAAGATGACGAAATCGCCCGCCTCGGTTTTGAATGAAACCTCTGCGCCTTCACTGCGGCCGATCCAATTGCGTTGCATCGCCTTGATGCTCTCCGGCCAATCTATCGTGTCGAGATCAGCGATCAAGCGTTCGGCATAAGCGGTGATTCTGAAAAACCATTGTTGCAAGATTTTACGTTCGACCAACGCGCCGCTGCGCCAGCCGCGGCCATCGACAACCTCTTCGTTCGCCAGCACGGTTTTTTCCACCGGATCCCAATTCACCGCGGACGCCGCGCGATAGGCCAGGCGAAAATGACTCAAGTAGTGCCGCTTTTCACGCAGCGACAATGCTTGCCACTGTTGCGGCAACACTGCGGCGACGCCGGCCTGCAGTGCGAGGTTTTGGGTTCCGTGTTTCGCCAGTTCGGCTTCCAATTCTTCGATGGGGCGCGCCTGATTGGCGCGTGTGTCGTACCACGAATTGTAGAGCAGCAAAAAAATCCATTGCGTCCAGCGATAGTATTCCGGCTTGCTGGAGTTGATTTCACGTTCCCAATCATATGTTGCCGCAATGAGATTCATTTGGCGTTTGTAATTGGCAGAAAATTGTGCGATCAATTTCGCCGGATTAGTTTTCATTTTGATCGCGGCATTTTCTGCGGGCAGGCCGAAGGCGTCCCAGCCCATCGGATGCAGGACATTAAAACCGCGCATGCGATGATAACGCGTCACCACATCGGTTGGCACATAGTTGCGGCAATGGCCGACGGACAGGCCTTCGCCGGAAGGATAGGGGAAAAAATCGAGAATATATTTTTTAGGTTTGCTGGGGTCGTTGCCGGTATTGCTCAAACCCAGTTTTTCCCAATAGGTTTGCCATTTGGCTTCGAGGGCGGCGAAATTGTAGCGCCCTGGCGGGGTGGTGTTATCTGTTTGACTGCTCATGCACATTCCTTACGTGTAAAGAATCTGAGGTGAACTTTATTGCAGATGGAGCGGAAAAATACACAAAATTTCACAACAAAAAAAGCACAACCTTTCATTTTATGGCCTGTGCGGAAAGTTTTCTTGCTGCGGTAAATTTGTTAACGCTTTTTTATAAGAGGGAAGTGCGGGCTTGGAGAGGTTTAAAGATCAGATACAGTGATGTAAAACTGCTCTATCATGGCTCGTCAGCACTCGGCTCAGGTGACAAAAATTTTACCGGTTGGGTTGTTTCCATTCGTTGGCGGCATTTTTTAAGAACCTTTAGTTGCAGCTTGTCTGCCGGATTGGCGTCAACCGATTTCGCGCACCCAGCCATACGGATCTTCCCTCGTTTGCAGTTGAATGCCGACGAGCATATCCCACAATCGCCGCGTTGTGTGGAGTTTTTCCAGTTGGAATTTGCGCGTTTTGCCGCCGTAATAAATCGAAACAATGGGCGTCACTACGGCGGCATTGCCGGCGCAAAACACTTCGGCAATACGTTTTTCGTCCATCACTTCATCCACGTGGAGCGGCCGTTGTTCCACGGAAATGCCCAGAGCTTGCGCCAGAGTCATCACCGAATCGCGCGTGACACCCGGCAGGATGGTGTCGGATTGCGGAGTGATCAGTTTGCCCTCGGTTGACACCGCCAGAAAAGTCGCGCCGGAGAATTCTTCAATGTATTGATTGTGAACGGCATCCAAATAAAGAACGTCATTGAACGGCTTGTCACTCACCTGCACAGGCTTGCCCTCCACCCAATCATACCCCCGGCGCGCGAGCTGCGTCGGTAATAAACCGGAAACATAGTTACTGGCGGTTTTGGTGTTGCCGGTGCCGCCGGGCGCTGCGCGATGAAAGCTGCGAGTAATCAAGACACTCATGCCTTCCACGGGATAATAAGAACGCACGGGCGAGGCATAAATAAGAAATAGATGATCTTTGGCCGGGCGCACGCCCAATTGCGGGCCATGACCCATGAGCAACGGCCTCACGTATAAGCATTGCGGATTGCGCGTCTGCCACGCCCAATTCTCCTCGCGGTAGGGCGGGATGGCCTCGCGGTTTGCCCGCACGGTTTCTGTGACCCCTTCAAGAAACATTTCAATCGGCACCTTCGGCATCAATACACGCGCCGCCGATTTTTGCAGGCGCCGAGCATTCATTTCCGGTCGAAACAGCACGACCCTTTTTTTTGCCGAAATGAAAGCTTTTGTGCCTTCAAACGCGGCAGCGCCGTAATGCAAGGCGCAGGTTGCGGGATGCAGGGACAAATGCTGCATGGGGACGAGAGCTTTATTGGCGACGCTGCGCCATCCATTTTCCGGGCAATCATCCGAGTAATAAAATTCCCAGCCAATATCCAAGCAGGGATTGGGCCAATGTTTGCCCTCATCGGGATCATCACTTGTAACATGGCAGGCCAAGTACATATTGGCGGTGCGATATACATCAAAAATCAAATGGTCGAAATCGGGCAGGGAGAGCTTTCGAATGGGCAGCGACATCGTCCGCGTCTTTTCGGCAGGCGCTTCTGGTCGTTGAAGAGCGGGGATCATACAAACCTCCGGTTAGTACAACGGATCATGACCGGGGAAAACAGCCCCGGAGTTTAATCGTCGCACATGGACGAAAGTAAATTAATCCCTTTTCGAGTGGAATGCAATGTGAAACTTTCTTTGAACATTTTCGAAATTATGAGCGTCTATTCGAAACAAGTCCTCTCACCCAATTCAGGAGCCTGTTATGATTTCGGTGCAATCAAGCACACCCGCCGCCTTTTTGTTGGAAAACAGTTTTAACCCCGCGTCATATTCCCAGCCCGGCGACCGGTTGCCGATCCAACGTCTCGGAAAACAATTCTTTTTGCCCGTCGCAAAAATCGTTTGGATTGGCACCAAACATCGGCTCGTGTATGCCTACACCGAGAACAAGCAACACGTGCTTGATTTCGGGATGGAAGAACTGTACAGCCGTCTCGCCTCCGGCACGTTTTTTCGCATTCACCGTTCCGTGATCGTGAATCTCAAACAAATCGAAAAGATCACGCCGCTGTCCGATGGCCGTTGCCAACTCACCATGAAGGATTTCATGCATAGCGCCGTGCTCGTCAGCCGCTATCGCACAGCAGATTTCATGAAAGCCGTGCGTTCCATGCACTGATCGCCGGTAGCATTTGCAAGTTATTGGAATAACCCGGGACAGAGACCATAACGATTTTTGTATAAAGACTATCCCTTCAGTTAAATACTTTTAAGCAAGACTAGCCGTGGGACTACAGGCTGAAATTATGCCTCTCGCTTAGGATAACTGCGAAATCAAAAGAAAAGAAATAACGGCGACGATGTTTGCCCGGCTCGGGAAACTCGTGTTTAATCGAGTGGAGGTTGTACAGCCGTCACCTCGCCTGCCGTTCTCCGCATCTCTTTTCTCCTGCCCTGTTCGCGTTCGATGATGAGGCCGCCTCGTTGTTTTTTGCCCTTCGTATGCTTATATTCCCCGCCTGATTTTTAGTCCGAGATCCGACTCATTTTGAGTTAAGTTGGCATGATCCATATTCACAATCTAAGAAAACAATTCGGCCCGCAGGTCGTTTTTGAGGGCGCTTCGGCGCATATTCCGCCGCATACGCGCGTCGGCCTCGTCGGTCCCAACGGCTCCGGCAAGACGACGCTGTTCCGCATGCTCATCGGCGAGGAGCATATCGATGAGGGCAGTCTCGTTATTTCCAAGGGCGCGCGCGTTGGCTATCTTAAACAGGAGGTTTGGAATAATCCCGAGCGCAGCATCCTTGCCGAGGTGCTGGCCGGTTTTCCGGAACTGCAAGCGCTGGAGCAAAGTCTGATCGAATTGGAAAACGCCATGGCGACAAATCACGACGCCGAATTGATCGAACGTTACGGCAAATTGCGTCAAAAATTCGAAGCCCTCGGCGGCTATGCCATCGAGCACGAGGCCAAAAGAATTTTGAGCGGCATCGGCTTTCGGCCGGCGCAGTTCGCGCAGCCGTTGCACACGTTTTCCGGCGGCTGGATGATGCGCGTTGCGCTGGCGAAATTGCTGCTGAGTAAACCGGATATCTTGTTGCTGGATGAACCGACGAACCATCTTGATCTCGAATCCGTCGTCTGGCTGGAATCTTTTTTGATGGACTATCCCGGCACTATTGTGCTGACGACGCATGATCAGGTTTTCATGCAGAGCATCGCCGAACGCATTCTCGAAATCAGTCTGCATCAATTGCATACCTATATCGGCGATTTTGAATCCTATGCCGAGCAGAAAGCGGTGAAGCGCGAACAGCTCGAGGCCCAATTCAAAAATCAACAGAAGAAAATTGAGCAGACGGAAAGATTCATCGAGCGGTTTCGTTACAAAGCGACCAAAGCGCGGCAGGTGCAGAGCCGCATCAAAATGCTCGAAAAAATGGAGCGGGTGAAAGTTGAAAATGATGCGCCGCGCGTCATGAAGTTCCGGTTACCGCAGCCGGAACGTTCCGGCATCGATGTCCTGCAACTGCGCAGCGTCGAGAAGCGCTATGGCGATAAACTCGTTTACCGCAATCTTGATTTCCATCTGGCGCGCGGCGAAAAGGTGGCATTGGTGGGGCCCAACGGCGCGGGCAAATCAACCCTGCTTAAAATTGTTGCCGGCGTTTTGCCGATTGAAGATGGCGAACGTTTGTACGGCCACAACGTGACGGTTGAATATTATGCTCAGCACCAACTCGAGATTCTCAATCCGGCGGCGACCATCTTTGAAGAAATTTCGAGCGTGACCGGCCATCTGCTTCCCGAACAGCGCCGTACTCTGATTGGAGCATTTTTGTTCACTGGAGATGATATTTTTAAGCCGGTTTCGGTGTTATCCGGCGGAGAGAAAGCGCGCGTGGCGCTCGCAAAGATGCTCGGGCGTCCGGCCAATTTGCTGGTGATGGACGAACCGACGAATCATCTTGATATTTTGTCGCGGCAAATTTTGGAAGACGCGCTGGCAGATTATGAGGGAACACTGCTTTTCATTTCGCACGATCGCGCGTTTATCAATGCGATTGCCAGCAAAGTCGTGGAAGTCGTGGATGGCCGGTTGACGATTTTTCCCGGCACGTATGATGATTATGTCTGGCGCAAACAGATGGCAAGCGCGCCCGCGCCGCTTACGGCCACAGCGCTGGAGGCTGACAAGGCCAGCGCGGCTGTGAATAAAAAAGAAGAACGCCGCCTGCGCGCGGAACGCGTTCAGCAGAAGTCACGCGAACTGCGACCATTCAAACAACGCCTGATTGAGCTGGAACGGGAAATTTCGCGCCTGGAACAAGAAAAGACGGAATTGCTTGCCGCGGTGTGCGATCCCCAGATTATCGCGAATAAGGATGTCTATCCTCAAAAACTTCGCCAGCAACGGGAGGTTGAAATCCAGCTTGAAAAGTTTTTGGAAGAGTGGACGGAAATAAGCGAAAGGGTTGAGCAAGTGGAAGCGGCATTTGAGAAGTAAATCGCAGATTGAATAAAAAAAGATCGCGACGCGTTTCCTCCCCAAAATCCCCGCCATTTCTAAAACCAAACGCCTCGCGATCACCGTGTGCAACCACAGCATTCTTGCAAAGACATCCATTCACAACAACAAAACTGGCGTTCTCCTCACGCCGTGCGATCACCTTAGTGCAGCAACTCCTGTTGCGGGCAAAACGCCGCGGCCGAAAGCGTTAGCACTTGCTTCAATTCGTCAAGACGAATCTCGTCCACCGGCGTGGCTTTGGCGCAAGCGTTTGGCATGCGCCCCGAGATTTCTTCGGTTTGGCGAATGCCACGGCTCTCCAAAAGCCGGACATACGGGTTCAGAGAACACACATTCATGAAAATGTGTTTGCTTGCGGATAACACCAGGCTGCAACACTTTCGGGTGTTTGTCACGCTCATCTCGATGCCCGGGTGGCGCTTGATGATGTCATGATAATCCGCCAGCAAAACTTGCAAACGGCTAGCCGCCAACGCCGGGCTGAATGACATGACGTGTTTCGGCTTCTGTTCGAAAATGGTTTCCCCCACGACGAGTATCACCTCTTCGCCCAGCTCCATCATCAAATCGAGAAAAACATGAGACACGATGCGCGCCGAAGGCATCACGATAATCGCCGGACTCTGGTGCCGCTCCTGAATGAAGTATTTCCCGTTGGCGTAAATCAATTCATGATCATGGGCTTGGCGGCGCGCAACGGACTTCTTCGCAAAGTGTTTGGTGAAAACTTGCCTGAGAGTCATTTTTTGATGCTGGAGTTGATGAATTTAAAACACCCAAACGAGCTGCTGTCGCAGATGATAGGCGGGAAGTATTCCGGTACGCAGCCAAATAGTTTTATAAATGAGCAACGCTTGGTGTAAACAATTGGGCAAAACCTGGAGAATTTTTTTGGTGGAATGAAGAACTCTGACACGATTCATCGCTGATCGACGTTGAGTCAAAGAAAATTAGCGGTCAATGGACAGGTTCTGAGTAGGGGGATTTGAATGACGTTTCTGAATGAGAGATGTGAAGCCGGAAGGGTTAGGCTTGGCGCTTCCAAAGAACTTTTTCTCCGTGAAAAGTTTCAACGATGCGCTGGTCGTTCTGCAAAAGGTCCAAATGCCCCTGCACTTCGGAAATTGCCAGGAAGAAATCAGCATCATTTGTCAATGCCGGAAAAAGTTCCTGCGTGAGTTCCCACAAACTCATTGTGCGTGCACCGAGCGCGCTTAAAATGGCTTCGGCGCGCCGGTGATGGAATGCCACACGCCGGGCGACCAGTTCCCGAACGTTTCGCACCGCCTGGCCGTGGCCGGTGTAGGCAATTTGCGGATTTAATTCGGCCATGCGGTTCATTTCACGCAAATAATCGCGCAAACGCTGTGGCCGCGTAGCCTCGCCGGACATGGGCGGTTCGAGAATGGGATTTGATGAAATATTTTTTAAGATATGGTCGTTTGAGATCAGCGTGCGGCTCTGCGCGTGCCACAAGCAAATCAAGCCGCCGGCATGGCCGGGCGTGTGATACACGCTCCAATCGCAGCCGGCAAAATGGATTTCCTGGCCCTCGGGCAAAGGCTGAACCGGCAGGTGGGAATCGCGGAATTGCGTCAATGCCTCGCCGAGGTACAGCATGCGCTCAATCAACTCCTGCGGCACGCCGTTCTGTTTCCAAAACCCCCGGTAGAATTGCGCGTGGTGTTTGCGCGTGCTGGCATAGTCGTGCAACCAGGGCAGATTGTACGGATGCGCAAAAATTTTTGCATTGGATTGGGCTGCGATTTCCCCGGCCAGGCCGAGGTGATCGACATGATGGTGAGTAAGAATGATTTGCTTCAGATCAGGGAGGTTGTAGCCGAGCCGCGCCAATTCTTGGCTTAATGCGGCGCGCGTTGCTTCAGTTTTCGGGCCGGTGTCGATCAAAGTCAACGGCTCACCCTTAGCCAAATAAACATTGACCGGCCCAACCGGAAAAGGCGTCGGCAAAGAGATACAGTGAAGTTTCGTCATGATTGCATTGCGTCCTTGCTTCTGCGATTTCCCTCCGGGGCTCTTCACTTCGCCCATTTTTTCGCGCCGGGCGCCGGTTGCCATTTCGATTTCGGCTCGAAATAGTCCCACAACAAACGCGAGATGTTGCGCAGCAACACATAACCGGCGTTGTCATATTGCCAACTCTCGTCTTCTTGATTCTTGGTAATGACACAAAACACGTAATCGCCGGAGGGCGCATTCACGAGCACGACTTCAGAGCGCGAGCGGTTGACTGCGCCTTGTTTCGATGCGGCCTGTATGAACGGTGGAATCTGCGACAGGGCTTCGCCGTTCCAGTAGATGCGCGTGAGCGTGCGATACATTTCCTCACTCGCGTCCAGGCTGACGGCGCGGCCTTCACGAATCATCACCAACAACTCGGCCATTTCACGCGGCGTGGTTTGCCCCCAGCCGAATTTTTCACGGTCGGCTTCTCGCCCGGGCGTGCGCGAATTCACCCGTGTTTGTGAAAATCCGTGCGCCTGCAGCCATTCGTTGATTGCCGTGCCCGTGCCCACGAGCTTTTGGCACCATAAGCTTGCGGTGTTGTCGCTTGTGGTAATCATCAGCATGATCACTTTGCTCAGCTTGATTTTTTCGCCGTCTTTGAATGATCCCAAAATATCTTCGCCCGCATAGAGCAACGAATCACGATAGGTCTGCTCGCCGTGATAATCCAGTTCGCCCTCTTGAATTTTTTGAAAAGCAGTCAACAAAATCGGCACTTTGATCATGCTGGCCGTGGGAAAAAGTTCATCCGCGCGAATCATGACGGTTTTTCCGCTTTTGAGATGCCGCACATAAACGCCGACCTCGCCCTTAAATCCGTCTATTGCCTGCAGAACTTTCTTGGTCAAAACCGGGTCGATGCGATTCGAAGTCGAGTTGTGAGAATTTTGTGCGTGAGCCGGCGGCAGGTAACATGCGAGAACGATGATGCCGGTTAACATCGCATACAATAAAGGCACGGGCTTTGAAAGACTTGTTCCCCGATTTGTACATCGACAGTGGCAACGTGAGGCGATCATGCCTTCTCTCCAAATGTTGGTGTAAGAGCCGGTCAACTTGTGGTGAATCAAAGTAACGAAAGGCGGTAGTAAAGTCAAGGCGGCGACAAAGCCCTTGCGCTTCATGGAAAAAATCACAACAATTTTGGAAACCAATTTTGTGCAACTTAATCGCGAACTCGTTCTTCCTCGAATGCTACCTGTGCGATACGCCCTCGCTGTATTCTGTTTTTGCCTGCTTGCCGATACGGCCCTCCTCGCGTCATCTGAAATCACTCTGCGCGTGAGCAACTGGTCGACGCGTCAGCGCGACATTGAGTACGAGAATAAAATCATTCGTGCCTTCGAAGAACTTCATCCCGGCGTGAGTGTAACGCTCGAGCCGGTGCCGCATCACTACGATCAGAAAATCCTCCTGAGCATCGTGGCCGGCTCGCCACCCGACGTCTTTTTGCTCGACTCAGGTTCGATTCCGAGTTATGTCAACAAGGGTGTGGTGCTCGACTTGATGCCGCACATTCGCCGGCTTGGTTTCGATTTGAATGTTTATTTCCCGAATGTGCTCGCGATTGCCCGGCGTGATTCCGCACTGTATGCGCTTCCGAAAGATTTTACGCCGATGGTGATCTATTATAACAAAAAGCTTTTTGATGAGGCCAACGTTTCCTACCCTCCGGCGCAATGGACGTGGGAGGAGTTTCTCGCCACGGCCAAACGATTGACGAAAGATACGGACGGCGACGGCGAGGCGGATCAATTCGGCGTACTTTGGCCGCAGATGACCTACATGTGGATGCCATTGGTTTGGATGCACGGTGGCGACGTGCTTTCGCCGGATGGCCGGCGCGCCACGGGATATTTTAATTCGCCACAAACCATTGCAGCATTGCAGAAAATTATCGATCTGCAACGCATCCACAAAGTCGCGCCGAATTTGGGCTCGCACGAACAGATTCGTACCTCGGGATTGTTGGAGTCATTGTTTTTCAGCAACCGCGCTGCTATGCGCGTCAGCGGCCATTGGTCCATGCCGACGTTTTTGCCGTACATCGAGAGCGGCAAGTTATCGCTCGGCGTGACCACGCTGCCGGTGCCGGCGCAGGGCAAGAAAGTGAATGTGATGTATGAGTCCGGCTGGTGCGTGCCGGTGAGCACACCGCATCCCGGACTGGCGGTCGAATTGGCGATTTTCATGTCGGACGAATTTGCCGCGCGGCTGCGCAGTGAAATGCTCATCGGCATGCCGGCAATGAAATCGGTGGCAGCCGAGCAGGTGCAAAAAGACACGCTCGGCGTCGAAAAGACTTTTCTTGAGGAAGTGCCCTATTGCCGCCAGCATTGGGGTTCTGTGGTCGAACGATTCCCTGAGATCGAAAGGTTTTTCGAGGATGCCATCGATGACGTGCTTTTCAACAACAGATCCATTCATGAAAGTTTCACGGTTCATGCGCAACGCATTGATGAAAAGCTACAACAGATTCGCGCTACCGGCGCCGGCAAAGCAACAGCGCTGCCGGGCAATACCGAAATTCTGCGATTTCTGCTGGTCATGATGGTTCTGGCGCTCGGCCTGGCCGGCTTTGGCGTTTGGAAAACGCGCGGTGCAACCGCGAAACGACGGCAGACACTCATGGGTTTTGCATTTCTGCTGCCCTCGTTTGTTCATTTGTTGTTCTTTTTATTGACGCCCATAGCGTTTGCGTTTTACCTCAGCATGCACAATTGGGAGATTATTGTCCCGCACAAGCCCTTCATCGGGGCGGATAATTTTGTCGAGATGTTTCGCGATCGCGCGTTTTGGAATGCGCTCAAGAACACGCTGGTGTATTCGCTTAATGTGCCGTTCGGCATGGCGCTCTCGCTCGGCGTGGCGGTGATGCTGAATTTAAACCTGCGCGGCGTGCATCTGTTGCGCGCGCTTTATTTTTTGCCCAGCGTGTCTTCTTTTGTCGCCATCGCGCTGGTGTGGCGGCTGCTTTACGAACCGCAAATTGGTTTGGCAAATTTTATTCTTGATCTGCTGAACTTGCCCAAATCATTATGGCTCAACTCGCCGGATACGGCCATGCTCGCGCTCATCATCATGAGCATTTGGTTGGGATTGGGTTATCAAATGGTGATTTTCCTGGCAGGCTTGCAGGGCATTCCGGGTTCGCTTTATGAGGCGGCGATGATCGACGGCGCCTCGCCCTGGCAACGTTTTCGTACCATTACGCTGCCGCTGTTGCAGCCCACGACTTTTTTCATTTTTATTACCTCGATCATTGGCTCTTTTCAAGTGTTCACCGCCATCTATGTGATGACCGGCGGCGGCCCGGCGCGCAGCACCGATGTCGTGGTGCATCACATTTATCAAGCCGCCTGGAACAATCTCCGCATGGGTTATGCTTCGGCCATGTCGCTGGTGTTGTTTGTGATCATCATGGCGGCCACGTGGCTTCAGTTTCGCCTGTTGGGCAAGCATGTCGAATACGCTTGAGAATCTGAGCGTCCAGTTGTTACGGTTTGAGATGAATCGTTGCTGCACGAGCGAAAAGAGATGAGGAAAAATCTGATTGTCAAATTTTCGATTTATGCAGTGCTGATCGCACTGGCGGCTTCGATGCTGTTGCCGTTTTGGTGGATGCTCTCCACCTCATTGATGACGGACACTGAAGTTTTTCAATATCCGCCAAAGCTGCTGCCGCAATCGCCGCGCTGGGAAAATTATCCCGAAGCCATGGCGCTGCAGCCCTTTGGCCGGTATTTTTTGAATACCACAATTGTCACATTCTTTTCCGTTGCCGGACAATTGCTGTTTTGCTCGATGGCCGCCTATGCGTTTGCACGCTTGCGATTCAAATGGCGCGACAAAATTTTTGCGCTTTATCTTGCCACCATGATGATTCCCGCCATGGTCACCCTCATTCCGGCATTTTTGATCATCACCGCTTTTGGCTGGATGAACACCTATTTCGCCCTCATTGCGCCCTCGCTTTCGAGCGTGTGGGGAATATTTCTGTTGCGGCAGTTTTTTCTAACGATCCCGAAAGATTTGGAAGAAGCAGCGCGTCTGGACGGCGCGCATGAATTCGGCATCTACTGGCGCATCGTGCTGCCGCTGGCCAAACCGGCGCTCGCCACGCTCGCCATTTTTGCCTTCATGAACAGTTGGAAGGATTTTCTCTGGCCGTTGATCGTCACCAGTCAAACCGAGATGCGGCCCGTGGAAGTCGGCATCGCTTCGTTCAGCACCATTTATGCGCTCGACTGGACGCATCAGATGGCGGCGGCAGTGATTGTGATGCTGCCGATCATCATCGTTTTCTTTTTGGCGCAAAGATATTTTGTGCGAGGAATCACACTCACAGGATTAAAAGGCTGAGATTCACCGAAGGGAAAGGTATGCTCAGAATTTTTTTTGCGATTACAGCATTGTTCTTGAGCCTGGCTCAGGCGCTCGCCCAGGATAATCTCGTTCCGGCTTTCAAGCTGCAAGCCAATGATCTCGAATTGTCGCGGCTGGCGCAACCCGGAACTTATTTTGACAAAGCCGGCAGCAAGTTCGCCATACTCGGTTTCGAGAGCGGCTCATTTGAAGCCTGGGCTTATCCCCTGAAGCTCTTTCGCAATTTCGAGTTTTCATTTCTCCTCGGCAGCTCGACCGAGCCGATCAAAGGCAAAGACATCGTGCGTTTCATTTCCGTCACACCCGAGGCCACAACGCTGACGTACACCTATCAGTCGTTTGCCATTCGCGCGATTTATCTCACCCCGGTTTCCGAACCGGGCGCAATAATTTTGCTCGAGGTCGATTCAACCGAGCCGCTGACCATCATTTGCAGCTTCCTGCCGGTTTTGCAGCCCATGTGGCCGGCTGGCATTGGCGGGCAATATGCGCATTGGGATAACGGCATGAAAGCATATCTCATTTCGGAATCCTCGCGCATGAACCACGGCTATCTCGGTTCTCCGGCAGCCTCGGGCATTTCATACACACCCGCTCACATGCTTTCCGATGTGCCGAATCAATTCAAGATCGAGATCAAAGACGTTGCAGCAGTCAAAGGAAAATATATTCCCATCATCATGGCCGGCGGCAAAGGCAAGCGCGATGAAATCAAAACCGTCTATCAAAAACTCGCAGCGCAACCGGAACAATTCTACCAACAAAATGTCGCTTATTACCGCCGACTGCGGGAGGGCACGCTGCAAGTCATCACGCCGCAACGCGAATTGAATCTCGCGTTTGAATGGGCAAAGATTGCTTACGACAATTTGCGCGTCGATCATCCCACGCTCGGCAAGGGCTTGGTGGCGGGACTCGGCGCCTCCGGCACCAGCGGGCGCCCCGGTTTCGGCTGGTTTTTCGGCGGCGATGCTTATATCAACAGTTTCAGCATGAACAGTTATGGCGCATTCGAGACAGTGAAGGAAGCGCTTGCGTTCACGCAGAAATGGCAACGCGACGACGGCAAAATGGCGCACGAACTTTCCCAGGCCGAAGGCTACATCAATTGGTTTAAAGATTATCACTATGGTTATATTCACGGCGACACCACCCCGTTTTATTTGTGCGCGATGTACGATTATCTCACGATGACCGGCGATGAAGCCTTCATCAAAAACAGTTGGCGATCGATTAGGCGAGCATATGAATGGTGCCTCTCGACCGACGCCAATCGCGACGGTTTGATGGACAACAGCAAGGCCGGGCTTGGCGCGTTGGAGTTTGGTTCGCTGACGAATATTGCAACGGATATTTATCTCGCTGCTGTTTGGGTGCGCGCCGCCTGGGCGATATCAACACTCGCGCAGATCGCCGGCGAGAAAGACTACGCGCTCAAAGCACAACGTGATTTTGAAAAAGCGCAGCAAGCATTCAATGAAAAATTTTGGGATGACAAGCTGCGGCAGTATTCGTACGCCTTCAATGCCCAAGGCGAACACGTCGCTGAAGTTTCGCCCTGGGCCGCGGTGGGGTTGATGTGGAATCTCGCCGACCCGCGGCGCAGCGCGCTGTCGCTTGAAAAATTGAATTCTTCAGAATTGACAACGGATTGGGGCGTGCGCAGCATTTCAATCAAAAGCCGCTTGTTCGAGCCGCTGAATTACAACTATGGCGCGGTGTGGCCCTTTCTTACCAGTTGGGTGGCAACCGCGCAGTACCAACATCATTTTGCTTTGCAGGGTTACAATTCCTTGATGGCAAGCGTACGGCACACGTTTGACAATGCGCTGGGTTTCGTCACGGAGGTGTTCTCCGGTTATCACAACAGTTGGCCACAGGAAGCGGTCGCGCATCAGGGCTTTTGCAGCGCCGGCGTGGTGTTGCCGTTGGTACGTGGCATGCTCGGACTGGCCGGTAATGCCCTCGACAAACGAATTCATTTTGCGCCACAGTTTCCGGCAGATTGGCCGGACGTCACGATTCGAAATTATCAAGTTGGAAAGGAAGCTTTTTCTTTTCACTATGAAAGGGAAATCAGTCAAATCAAACTCACAGCAAAAAGCAAGGGTATTGAACCCTATACCTTGCAATTCGCGCCGGCTCTCGGCATGGGCAGCAAGATTCGAAGTGTATTTGTGAATGGAATCCCCGCCAACTTCCTGCCGGCGGTTTCTGCACAAACGATGCAACCAGTAATCGAGTTCACGGTGACGGATTCTGCAGTGGTTCTGATCAACTTCGAGCCGTACGTCGAAATTTTGCCGCCGGTGATTACCACCAAAACCGGCGACACCAACAAGGGCTTGAAGATTATCTCCACGCATTGGCAGGAGGGCAGGCTGACATTCACCGTCGAAGGCCTTGCCGGTGAAAACTACGAATTAGGAATTGTGCAGGGCGAAAGAATTCAGGCCGTGCACGGCGCACAGGCGAGCGCCAACATGTTGGTGATGAAGATGCCGGACGGCGCGGCCGGTGAGTTCGTCAAGCATGAAATCGTGATTGAAACAAAGTAATGCCGGATACAAGAGTTCAGCAAATGATCCTGCAATGGCTTGGCCATTGCATTTGGTTTGATTTGAGAGCAGTTGATCGTTGATCTGGCCACAACCGCGAACGCAAAGAGAACGAAGAATTCTTATGAAAAAATTTGATCCCATTGCAGCTCTCTCCCGTAGTGATAAATGGTACCTGAGCGGCAATCGCCTGCAATGGGCGCCGCCGTTTCCGCAATATCTCGATTATCCCGGCTTTTGGGATGAAGCGAGTTATTTCAATTATGAATTTGC
>QEVD01000468.1 GCA_003576975.1 Candidatus Zhuqueibacterota bacterium | reverse complement strand
TTCAACTTTTGACGGCGCGCCTTGATGCGCTGCCGCAAAGCCTCGCTGCGCAACTCGATGGCAAAAGCATGCGCCACGCTGCGTATCATCTCCGGACCGAACTCTTCCGGAATAACGCGATCGACGATGCCGGCGCGATGGGCGCGTTTGGCGTCGACGGTTCTCCCGGTAAGAATGAAATCCAGGCTGCGCTGAATGCCGATGAGGCGCGGCAGGCGTTGCGTGCCGCCAAAACCGGGAATGATGCCGAGGCGGACTTCCGGCAAACCGAGGCGCGTTTTGTCCGAAGCGCGGGCAATGCGAAAATCACAGGCCAGCACCAATTCCAGGCCGCCGCCAACGCAAGCGCCATCGATTACCGCAATCGTCGTCATGGGCAGCGCCGCGATCTTGTCGAACACCGCCTGGCCCAGCGCCGCTTTCACAGCGCCCTCTTCAGGACTGGCGATGCCTTCGATCTCTGCGATTTGCGCGCCGGCGATAAAGTTGCCTTCTTTGCCGCTGATGATCACCAGACTCTTAAGTTCTTGTTGCTTGGCGATTTCATCGAGCCAGCGATCAAGCTCTTCCATCACGCCTGATGAAAGGATATTTACTTTTTCTCCGGGGACGTCGATCGTCAAAAAGCCGGTGTCGCCTTCTGTTTCGAAGCGAAACGCAGAGGCAAAGTTGGGTTCGAACATTTTAGCTTCCGGTGATTTTGGCTCAATACCGATGGTTTCGTAAGACATGTTTGAAACTCCTTGCTACACGCTCTTCAACACAACTTTGCAATCAATCCTTCTTGACTTCCTATACTCTCTCCCCCACCATAGCCCTGCCCGCCGCCCACGCACAATGTCGCCAGGCCGAGATTGAGATTGTGGCGTTCCATTTCTTCACTGCCATTCACATGATTCCGCGCGCTGCTTACGATAACGCTTCCCAAGCTTCATGCGTGATTTGTTGGCCAAGAATAACTTCTACTTCTCGAATCATCATGCGAAGTTGCGGAACGGAATATTCTGTGTTTGAAGGTACGGTGAGGCGATGCTGCTCATAAATTATGAATTGATGCCGAGTTCCAGAATAAGGTCCTTCAAACCCAAGTTTGCGTAATCGTTTGATGAAATCATTACGCTTGCACGGTATCCATCGACTCATAAACCGGCTCCCCGTTTAGATCGATGCCGTCGATAACCGGCAGTTGGTGTCCCAATTTGAGACCGACTAAAAGCCAGTCCTCCAAGGTTGAGCGAAGCTCATTTTCGCACGCATGCAATGTTTGGGCAAACGCGATGACACCCTTGCACGCAGAAATACGGCCCGCAAATTTTCCATCTTCCAATTTATCGTATTCTGCCTGCGCCATCGCGTGGTCAATGTACCCGCTCAAAATGAATGGCTTTGCCATAGAATCCTCGTAAACATTGTTTCTGAGTCAACCTCTCTCCACCACCATCGCCCCGCCCTGGCCGCCGCCCACGCACAGCGTCGCCAGGCCGAGATTGAGATTGCGGCGTTCCATCTCCTTCAACAGAGTCAAGACGAGCCGCGTTCCCGAACTGCCCACCGGGTGGCCGAGCGCAATGGCCCCGCCGTTGACATTGAGAATGTCGCGATTGATCTCGCCAATCGGCTCTTCGCGGCCCAGCCACTTTTGCGAGAGATTGCGGTCGCGAAACACCATTTCATTGGCGATCACCTGCGCGGCAAACGCTTCATTGAGTTCGATGAGTTGAATGTCTTTGAACGAAACGCCGGCCAGCTTCAGCGCTTTCGGCGTGGACACCGAGGGGCCCAGGCCCATGCGCGCGGGATCAAGCCCGGCAAAGGCATAGCCGCGCACCTTGCCCATGATTTTCAGGCCGAGCGCTTTGGCTCTTTCCGCAGACATCACCAGCACCGCTGCGGCGCCGTCGGTGATTTGGCTGGCATTGCCGGCCGTCACGCTGCCGTAATCGCGATCGAACACCGTCTTGAGTTTTGCCAAAGCCTCCATCGTTTGATTTTTGCGAATACCGTTGTCTTCATCGACCACGGTGTTGTATTTCGGCGGCGGCATGACGGGAATGATCTCCTCACGCAATTTGCCGGAATCCGTCGCCCAGGTTGCGCGCTGGTGGCTCAGCAACGCAAAGCGATCCTGTTCTTCGCGCGTGATATGAAATTCCTTTGCCAGCACTTCCGCGGTTTCGCCCATGTTGAGATCACACACCGGATCGGTCAAACCCACCTGCAAACCGATGATGGGTTTGAAATGTTTGGGACGCATGTGGGAAAATGCGCTCAAGCGCTGGCCCACGGATTTGGCTTTTGCGGCCTCCGCCAGCACTTCGGCATATTCCGGCGGATACAAAATCGGAATATTGCTCATGGACTCGACGCCGCCGGCGACCATAACGTCAGCCAGGCCTGCCGAGATTTTAAGATGCGCGTTGGCAATGGCTTCCATGCCCGAGGCGCAATTGCGCGCCACCGTTACCGCCGGCACGTGGCGCGGAATGCCGCTGTTGAGCGCGATCACACGCGCAATATTTGTCGCTTCCGGCGGCTGCGCGATATTGCCGATCACGACTTCATCGATGATTTCCGGATCGATGCCGCTGCGCTCGATGATTTCGTGTACGACGATGCGCCCCAATTCTTGCGCCGGCAAATCTTTGAAATCCGTGCCGGCTTTGGCGTAGGGCGTGCGGATGCCCTCTACGATGACGACGTCGCGCATGATATATTCCTTCTGTGAAAAGTGAGTCTGAAATTCTCGCCCGCGAATAAAACAGCCATCCAACTTTAAAAACCAATCGAGTCTATGGTTGCCTTAATTCATTTCCATGAATACCTCATCCTGTCATTCTGATGGACTCTTGTGAAGTATAGAGACAAGATTGAGATTTTACAAAATTCTTTCAGCGTGTCACACAATCGTGCATGCGATACGCTTATTCATTAGCGGCTTTCATCCGTGGGCCCAACTTTAATGCAGAATTATTGGCCAGCATGCCTTCGAGAAATATAGCCCCAATCTGCTCCGCGGATTCCAGCAAATCATATTTCTTCGTTTTTGAAAGCACCCACAGCGTGCTCATTTCATCCAACGCGCCAAACAACGCGCGTTTGAAAATGCCTGGCAGAATATCTTTGCGAAACAAGCCGCTGGCCTGACCCTCGTCAACAATGTTGCCGATGAGATTGAGATAATCGCTGATGCGCGTGCCGCTGTATTGTTTGATGAATTGATGCGATTGCCGCAGCTCGAGTTGCATCACCGCCGCCAAATCGGGATTGGTGCGCACCAGCTCGAAATGCAAATGAACAAAGGCGCGAATTTTCTCCGCGGGATTTTGGCATTCCGCCAGCTTGCGGCTGAATCCCTCCAAAATACTGCCCATGCTTTCTTCAAACAGGGTGATGAGAATGTCGTCTTTGTTTTTGAAATAAAGATAAATCGTGCCGTCTGCGATGCCGGCTTGTTGCGCGATTTCGGAGATTTTGGTGTGATAAAAACCTTTGCGCGCGAAGGTCTTGGCTGCGGCTTTCAAGATGCGACTGCGTTTGTCGTCGCCACGCAAGGTGCGGCCATTCGTGGTTTTTGCAAGTACTTTCATAAATAAATGTGTCTGGCAAGGGCACGCGCTGAATGAATAATCATTCATAAATTAACAATGACGCTTTTAAATGCAAGCTTTTTTTCGGCACGCATTCAAATTTATCCCCGGGCACAAAATTGTCAAGGTGATGACTGGCTTGATTTAAGTTTGAGAGGGATGAACAGAATGATTGAGGGCCGCATTCGCCAAAAGGATTCCCAAAACATGCGGCTCACCCAGCCCGGCCAGCTCGCCACGCCTTCCGGCAAAATGCTTTCCGGCGCGCGATAAGCCGCGCCCTGGGTCAGAATTTGAATGAGGGGATTTAGAAATTTGATGAGAAGATAAAAGAGCGAGTCTTCGACTAAACCGATAAACAAAATCAGCACCGCCAGCGCTTCGCGCCGTTTGTCGAATTTAAAAAAAGCCAGCACTAAAACACTCACGACCACAACGCCATAGCTGAGTTGATAAACATTATTGATGCGCTGCGCTGCGCCCTGCCAGCCCTCGGATTGCAGCAACGCTGCGATGGCGCCGCCGAAGAGAACATCATAAATCACCAAGGGCAGGAAAATACTCAGGCAGGTGAAAATACGGCGCATGCGTTTGTTCCAGAGATGAAGACAATTCTAAGATTCGCCAACAAAATGCGAAATCCCACAAACTCAAACCGAAGTTCTTTTCGTGGGATTTCAATTTTGTGGGCCAAGAATTTACTGGATTTTGTTAGACTCCGCTTTTGTTATTGTCACTGTTGACCCGCGCCGCTTCCCACGCCAAAATCGCCTTCTTGCGAAGCGGGCCGCCGAGATAATTTCCGGTCTCGCCGACTTTGCGCACGACACGATGGCACGGAATGATGAACGACACCGGGTTCTTTGCCACGGCATTGCCCACGGCGCGTGAGGCTTTCGGCATGCCGAGATGCGCGGCAATATCTTCATACGAAACCATCCCGCCCATCGGAATGCGCAGCAACGCCTCCCAAACCTTGATTTGGAAATTCGTGCCCTTGATGAACAAATGCAGCGGCGCCATTTTGTTTTTCCCGGCAGGCGCGAAAATGTGTTGAATGAAGGGCGCGGTAGCAGCAGGCGCTTCACGCAAAGCCGCTTTCGGCCAATTGGCTTTGAGATAGCCCAGCGCTTGCTTGCGATTTTCATTCTTTACGAAATAAAGGCCGCAGATGCCACGTTCGGTGCGCGCGAGCAGGCACTCCCCGAACGGCGTGTCATGAAAACCGTAAGCGATGTTCACGCCTTCGCCCTCGCTTTTGAATTCGCCCGGCGTCACCGCTTCGCACGCCACGAATAGATCATGCAAGCGTCCCGGGCTGGACAACCCCGCTTCATAGGTCACGTCGAGGAGATTGCTCGACTGTTCCAGCAGCTTCTTGGCGTATTCTTTGGTCAAAAATTGCAGAAAGCGCTTGGGACTAATGCCGACCCAGCGGCTGAACAGGCGTTGAAAATGATGCTCGCTGAGATAGACGCTGCGCGCGATTTCATCGAGACTTGGTTGGCGGCGGAAGTTTTTTTCAACGAAGAGAATCGCCTGTTCGATGCGGCGATAGTCGTCGGCGGATTGGGCATATTTCAAAGCGGGCATATCGTACTCCTTATTTTGGATGGCAGAAGATAAAAAATCTGCTACTCGCCTACCACCCGATTCTTGCGGAGTTATTCGCGGCTGAGGATCGTCATTTAAATAACTTACTCATTTTTTAAACCGCTAATCAACGCGAATGGCCGCTAATGCTTTTTAATTCGCGATGATTCGCGTATCTTCGCGGTTGGAGATTGAGAAAGTTATGGGTGCAATTCCCAAAAGTTGGTGCAGTAAATATGTCACCCGTACAGGGTTTTACCCTGTTCTTTTTGGCTATCTTTCTATAATCATGTTATCCCTTCGGGATTTTCCGAACCGAGAATCCCGAAGGTATGACATGATTATAGTCATTTGGCGTTTTTTTCTTCATGAAACCACGAAGTGGTGGCATAATTTCACGGCTCAATGAAAGGGCAATTTTGAAACACCACCTTTTGGGAATTGTTCCCGAAAGCTATTTAGTCGTCGATCTAAAAAAACATACCTTTCAAAATTCGCCGGAAAATGTCAGGGAAAAATTGCGAATCTCGCTCAAACTGCGCTCGACCACGGTGTAGTTGTAGTTGATCGAGTTTTTGATTTGAAACA
>QEVD01000467.1 GCA_003576975.1 Candidatus Zhuqueibacterota bacterium | reverse complement strand
TTGCTGGCATTGCCGCCCGCCGCGGGAACGACGAAGATGCTGCCGGCCGCGGGATCGCTTTCATCCACACCGGCAGTGAAGGCGACGGATTGTCCGTCGGGCGACCAACGCATCTCGCCGAGCTTGCCGTTGGTGTCGGTAAGCATTTTGGCTTCGCCGCCCGCACGGTTGACGGTATAAATTTTCTTGAACATGTACGAATCATCGGTTCTGGGCGTGGCGCTGGCTTGATACACCAATTTGCCGGCATCCGGCGACCAGGCAAAACTCCACACCGCAACGTCACCGGTTACGGCTTTCGCTTCGCCGCCGTCAACGGATTGCACATACAGCCGCGGGAACTTAAAATTTTTGTCAACGGTTTTCACATCCTTACCGGCTTTGGCGTTCTGTTTATCTTCTGCAGTTTCGGCGTCCGTCATAATGTAGGCGATCCACTTGCCGTCAGGTGACAGGAGGTAGGCGCTCAAACCATTCTCTGCTTTTGCGACAATTTGCGCCTCGCCGCCGTCAAGCGCGATGCGATAAACCGCACTATGTGTATCGTGTTCCTTGCGCACCGCGGAAAAATAAATCCATTTGCCGTCCGGCGACCATTGCGGCGAGCTGACGCCCTGCGGAACGCGCCGTTGAAAGAATGTAGGCCACGTTCTTGCCGGTTGGGTCGATCACCGCCGTACTGACGTTTTTAAGACTCACGACCATCTCCGGGGAGATGCGGTTTTGGGCGAACAAAATCGTTGCGCTCAACAAAACCAAAATGGAAAGCGTGTGCAGTTTTTTGTTCAATAGCATGATCTTCCTCCTTTGCATTTAAAAAATAGTCATTGACAGAATGCTCCCAATGGCCGATATTTGTTTCGGATCAAGCCATAAACCATCGGAAATTGCATGTGCTCATGATGCCTGCATTGACAAGTTAGCAACAGGTTCACGAATTCAAAGTACAGAATGCGAGGATGCCGTTATGAAAACTTACCGCTTTTCCGTTGTCGTAGAAAAGGATAAGGATGGATATTCCGCCTTTTGCTCCGAACTTCAAGGCTGCTATACACAAGGCGAAACTTATGAAGAAGTAATTGAAAACATCAAAGATGCCATGCGCCTTCATCTCCAAGATAGAATTGAAAACGGCGAAGAAATCTCTCAACCTGAGGCGGTGATGATGACTTCGTTGGAATTGGCGTTATGAGCGATAAACTTCCTCGCATAACTGCCGGCGAAATCATCAGTATTCTTGAGAAGATTGGCTTCCAGCTCGCTCGCTCAAGCGGCTCACACCGCATTTATAAAAACAAAGCCGGCAAAAGAGTAACAGTGCCTTATCATGCCGGCAAAATTCTTCATCCCAAAGTGCTGAAGAGTATCTTGACCGACGCTGACTTGACGGTCGATCAGTTGAAAAAACTGATGTAATAATCACCCACCCGGCAAAATTTATCTGACCTCATGCCGGTAAATTTTCCCTTCTTTCATAACAAAAACCACTTCACGCAGCTTGCGAATTTCCGC
Organism: Candidatus Zhuqueibacterota bacterium; assembly: GCA_003576975.1. Lineage (GTDB taxonomy): Bacteria > Zhuqueibacterota > Zhuqueibacteria > Zhuqueibacterales > Zhuqueibacteraceae > Coneutiohabitans. Next base: position 3,245 of record QEVD01000467.1, on the reverse strand, counting down.
CAACGGATCGCCCTTGACTGCAATAATATCCGCAAGCTTGCCGGGCGCCAATTCTCCAATTTGATCGGCCATGTCGAGCAAGCGCGCGGCTTTGATAGTTGCCGCTTGCAATGCGGCGTCGGGTGACATCCCGTATTGCACCATCAATTCGATTTCCCAGGCATTCTCACCGTGCGCGAACACGCCTACATCGCTGCCGCAAACAATATTCACGCCGAGTTGCAAGGCGCGCTTGAACATTTCTTTTTGCGCGGCAACGCGACGCTGCCGTTCTTCGCGTTCGTGCGGTTGCGCGTAGCTCGCAATCGCTTCCACTGCGCCCAACGTCGGACACAGCGCGACATTATGTTCGAGCATTAGTTTTAAACTCTGTTCATCTGCCTGGCTGCCGTGCTCGATGCTTTTCACGCCGGCGAGCACGGCGCGGCGAATGCCTTCGGGCGTGTTGGCATGCGCCACCACCGGATGCCCGGTTGAAGCGGCTTCATCAACTGCAGCTTTCAACTCGTCAAGCGTGAAGGTCGGCGCATTCACGCCGCCGTGGCGATAGTCGGCGTAGACTTTGATCCAATCCGCGCCGTGCCCGATTTGCCGCCGCACCGCCTTGCGCACGCCCTCAACGCCGTCCGCGACTTCTGCGCCTTGCGGAACTTCCCAGCGCGGATCGAATCCCGCCGGGCCATAACCGCCGGTGATGACGAGAGCAGCCGTTGCCACCAACAAACGTGGCCCGGGAATGATACCTTGATTGATGGCATCGCGAATACCGACATCAGCATAGTCGCCGCCTTCCGTGCCGAGATCACGCAGCGTCGTGAAGCCCGCCAGCAAAGTCTTTTCAGCGTGAACCACCGCGCGCGCCGTGCGCAGCGCAAGCGCTTCTTTCAGAACTTGATCGTTCCATGAGGCTTCGTTGTAGGGATGCAAGAACAAATGACTGTGCGCATCGATCAAGCCGGGCATGAGGGTGGCATCGCCGAGATCGATTAATTCGGTATTCGGCGGCAGTTTGTCGTTTTTGTTTTGAATGGAATAAATCTTGTCGCCGGAGACAATGATGACGCGATTTTTGTGGAGGACGCCGGCTTGTGAATCAAAAAAACGATCGGCAGAGAGGGCAAAGGTTTGAGAAGAGGTTTGGGAACTGCCGGCGAGTAAGATTAAACACGCAAGGAACAAAAAGCTATATGGCGTGATTCGCAATTGCATTTTCTCTAAGCGATCTGTTCAATAGGAATCTGTTCAAGAAACCACCACCAGGCCGAGGGGGCCGGGTTATGCTGTCGCAGTCTTGAAAAATCTGATTTGCCTCCACATTCAGCAATAATCAGCTCAATGTTTGCCATTAGTTTTTCATCGGCAAACAGCAGGCGAGCTGACTGCAAGGTGGTTAGTTCACTACGATGTTCTTCAATGACATCGCGATTGGTCAGCATATTGAGCACTTCGAAACGACCCATGCCCTCCGGAGAGCTGGCATCGGATTCGTAGGCCTTGATCAATTCTTCAATACTATTCATTTTGTCAACTCGATAAGTTTACCGATTGGCCGGTAGCCCTTCGTCAAAGTAAAATAACGTTCAGGCCGATCCGGCGGAAAAAACAGTATCCCACAGACCACTTTCATCAAAGAATACAGCCCATTCCTGATGAACAATAAAATACATTCCCTCGAAAGCTGCGTATTCGTATACCATCGCATCGGAAGAATTGAGTACACCCATACCTTTTTGAATGAGATCAGCTTCTGTGGCATTTAACGGAAGATGGCCTCGAGCTTTTCGGCGCTCCAAGTGTTTGGAGACGCTTTCTAAGCCACCTTTCCAGTTTCCTACAAGAGCTTTTTCATAAGCTTGCCGGAATTTCTGGTGTCGGCTCAAGAGATTCATGAACGAGCGATCTGGAATAATAATATCACAACAGCTTTTTAAAAGCAAGCATCCAATTAATCGACTTCGCTTGCTTGCATTTCTACGGCGTCGTCCTTCCCTCCACCCGATAATTGAATTCAAACGACAAACTGTTGCTCCAATCTTCATCGAGAATGGTTTTGTAGCGCGTGCCGTCGCTCGGGCCTACGGGCTTGCCATAGGAATAAAACCAATTCACCACCGGCGTGCCGCTGAAACCCAGCGCGATCCAATAGCGTCCCGGCGCGAGTTTCACATCCTTTTGCGTGAAATCAAAGGCCTGCCAATAATAACCCGGACGATTCGAAAGATCCGTCATCGCCATCAGCGGGCTGGTTGAAATGTTTTCTCCCGGTTTGGAATTTTGATCCTTTAAAATCTCCACCCACAAAAAGCCCTCGCCGCCAAACTTTTGCAGGGCCAGCGAAATTTTTTCCAAACTCACGGGCTGCGTGAGCACGAACATCTGCGCGTACTGCGCCGAGCGCGTCACGTACTCAGCCGTTTCCACCAGAAAATTTTTGCGCAACTCCTGCGTACCGCCCGCGCCGGTGGCCACTTCGCGCGTGAATGCGAAATTCACGCCTTCGGGAAACTCGAGATTACCAAACACAAACGGCTTGGTGTAGCTCAATTTCGCAGGATCGACAGGCGTCGGTGGCGGCGGGGGAGGAGGAGTCACGTCTGCGACGTAAGGAACAAAGGTTGCCTTGACGTCGGGAGAAAGCAAAAGATTCTTTGGGCCGTATTTTTGCCGTTTGGCGGTGATCGTGGTTTTGTCTTCGGGAAAATCGGCGTTGATGGTTTCTTCAAATTCCGGTTGGGCTTTGGAGCCGCGCGCCACCGTCCAGCGAATCAAACCGTCTTGTGTCGTCTCTTCATTGTCCAGGCCGACTTCGATGCGGATGTAGCGATTGCTGGTGAAAAGCTGGCTCTGTTGCGGATCAAACGGCACCCAACTCAGTATTGGCGTCAAAGGAACGATTGAGTGTGACGCCGTTGACGATGCGCACCGGAATGCCGACCGCACGCATCAACGCGGCGGAGAGATGGGAATAGTTTTGGCAATTACCCTTGCCGGTGTTGAACGAGTAAATCGCATCATAACTTGGCGGCGTCAACACATAATCGACGCGATCGACAACCCAGGAGAGAATGCGTTGCACTGCATCGAATTCCGTAGTCACGCCGCGCGTCAGTTCTTGGGCTTTTGCCGCAATTAAAGGATTGTTTGCCGCCACCTGCTTGGTTGAAGCCAGATAAGCGGTTTCCGGACCGGTGAGCGCCGCGAGCGGAAAAGGCGCAGTTGTGTTGATCGTGTTGAGCTTTACCCAA
>QEVD01000466.1 GCA_003576975.1 Candidatus Zhuqueibacterota bacterium | reverse complement strand
GTCGCCCTACGGGCTCCTTCCGTTACCCCCGCTGGGGGAGAGTGTCCACGATGTCCTGGCACTAAAACTTGTCAACGATGTCTTGGCACTTGAGAATTACACCTTACACTTTACACATTAAACTGCCCTCGTGTAAAGTGTAAGGTGTTAAGTTTGCTCCAATATTTCTGAATCGCCGCACGACGTTTTTATGTCCACAATCCATTGCCTCGGCTTCGGCCTGCTCACGTTTGATCGCCTTCTCGTTTTCGACCAATTTCCGCAACCCAACCAAAAACTCACCACAAAACTCTGGGTGGAACAGCCGGGCGGGCCGGTTGCTGTCGGACTCATGACCATGGCCGCGCTGGGCATGCGTGTGCATTGGGGCTTGCCGATTTCTCGCAATCATCACACTGCGACGATTCAAACGATTTTGGTTGACGCGGGCAGCGGGGAGCGTACAGTTTTGCTGCACGATCGCCCGGCATCGCCATTGCATGCGTTTGAAAGCATTCAATCAAAGTTACCGAAAGCAGATTGGTTTTATATTGACGGCCGTGATCTCGCTTTCACACAAGCGTTCAAAAAATACGCGCGGGCACAAGGCGCGCAACTGTTTTTGGACATGGGCAGCTTGCGCCCGCACTGGCAGGAAATCGTAAGTGGATGTGATATCGTGATCGTATCGGATGATGTCATGCGCCAACTCGACGCCTCGTTGTCCCCTCAGCAAATGCTACGCATTTTATTTGACCGCGGCGCAAAACTTTCAGGCATTACCCTGGGGCAGCAGGGGAGCTTGTTTCTCGCCGAAGACAAGTATATTCACATTCCCGCGATGCCTGCGCAAAAAATAGTCGATGTCACCAACGCCGGCGACGTTTTTCATGGTGCATTCTTGGCGGCGTGGATCAAAACGAATAACGTGGAGAAAAGCGCGCAATTCGCTTCGCGCTGCGCCGCGTGGGTGAATTTGCTGGAATTCCGCGCCCGCCAGGCCGATTTTCCACTTGCTTTTATATGAGAGGATAGGTTATTTTTGCCGTTCAATTCTAAAATGGTTTTTCAGGAAACGGTTCTTTTAGCATATGCCCAATCCCGAGCACAACGCCGTTGAAAATGTCAATGGCACTCTCGCCGAAATCTCGCGCGATGATCGCGAGGTGTTGATCGAGGTTAAGGCGGCGTTGCCCGTGACCGGAGTTTCCGAAACTTCGGCAAAAAGTTTTTTGATTTGTGTTGTTTCGCTGGCGGCGGTTTTTGTTTTTTTTGTTTTGGAGCAACGCCTATGGGCCACGCTCGGGCTTGGTGTGATGGCGCTATTGAGTTATGTCCTGCCGTCCTGGCGAAGCGCAACCCCGGTGGCGCAAGTTTTGTTCGCTTATTGCGGCCTTTCATACGCCATCAATAACGAATACTTCGCCGTCGCTTATCCCTACTCCAATATTTTTATTTTAACAGGATTGCTGGGACTTTTTTTCCTGAGCGGAAAGCAGTGGTCGCAACTCTATTTTGCGCCGGGGAAAACCAAAAATTGGACGCGGCCCGCAGCCATCATTGGAATCGCATTATCCGCGCTGATTCTGGCGATTTATTTCTGGCGGCCGGAGCTTATCGGCAAAAATCCCACGCCGCGGCAGTGGCCGTTGGATGTGATAATCGTGGTAGCTCTGGGTTACGCTACATTCAGCACTTTGATGGAAGAGACGATTTTTCGCAGCATGATTTTGTCGTTTGCACGCACGCAATTGAAACCCGGCCTTGCCGTGGCAACGCAAGCCTTTGTCTTTGCCGTGATGCATTATCATTTCGGCTTTCCCTCGCAAGCCTTTGGTTCGTTGCTGGCATTTTTGTGGGGCTTGGCGGCGGGGTTGATCGTGGTGAAATCAGAGTCGATCTATCCCGCGTATGTTTTGCATTTTGTTTTGGTATTGGCGTTGTTTATCGTGTTGGCGTTCGTTTCATAATGGGATCGCTCAAACCGCCGGCGCCGGCAGCGCTGTTCATGGCCGCGCTGTATGCGCCGAAATTTTCAGACCAGGAAATCATCGCCCTGGTGCAGGAAAATTTTGGCGACGTCTGGCTGTGCAGCAGCGCGTTTCCGTTCGATTTTAGCGACTACTACCGCGAGGAGATGGGGCCGAGTCTGCGCAAAGTTTTTTTGGTACTGGATGTTTTGATCGACCCGGCTTGGCTGCCGGAGTGGAAACTCAAAAGCATTGCTTTGGAAAAAAACTACAGTCTCGCCGGCAAACGCCAGATCAATTTTGATCCGGGTTATCTCGAACTGCCCAAGCTGGTGTTGGCGACAACAAAGAATTTTGCGCACCGCATTTATCTCGGGCGCGGCATCTATGCTGATGTGCAACTCTATATGAAAGACGGCAAATTCCAGAGCAATCCCTGGACGTATCCGGACTACAAGCATCCCGAGCATCTCGCGTTTTTTGTACAAGCGCGACAGAAATATTTTGAACGATTGAAAGCGTCACATGGACTATAAATCCGCCGGCGTTGATCTCGTCGCAAGCGAGCAATCAAAGCAAACGATTGCAGAGCTGGCCCGCCGCACACACACGAAGAACGTATTGCATGGCATCGGCCTGTTCGGCGGTTTTTTTCAATTTCCTCAACAAAATTATCGCGAGCCGGTGCTGGTGGCGAGCACCGATGGCGTCGGCACGAAAATCAAGCTGGCATGCCAGCTTGGCCAGTATCACGGCATTGGCATTGATATTGTCAATCATTGCATCAATGACATCATGGTTGGCGGCGCTGATCCGCTGTTCTTTCTCGATTATCTCGCATTCGGCAGGCTCAATCCCGCGATTGTCGAAGAGCTGATTGCCGGCATCTCCGAAGCTTGCCGCGCGGCCAATTGTGCCTTGCTCGGCGGCGAGACTGCGGAAATGCCGGATGTTTATCATGCCGGGGAATTCGACATTGCGGGTACCATTGTCGGCGTGGTCGAGAAAGCAAAAATCATCAACGGCAGCGCGATTGCGGCGGATGATGTTTTGCTCGGCGTTGCTTCTTCGGGTTTGCACACCAATGGGTATTCACTCGCGCGCAAGATCGTCGCAGCCAATCGCGAGATTGCCGCAGAGGTTTATCGCGACGAGTTGGGCGAAACCGTTGGTCAAGCGTTGCTGCGGCCGCATCGGAGCTATCAAAAAATCATCGCCGCGTTGCGGGATCTCGAAGGCGTGCATGGGTTCTCACACATCACCGGCGGCGGCATCGTCGGCAACACCAAGCGACTGCTCCCTGTGGGCCTCAAATTGGAGATTGATTGGAACGCCTGGAAATGGCCGCCGATATTCACATTGCTGCAAGACTATGGTAATGTTGCAACAGTAGAAATGCGCAACGTATTCAATCTTGGTACCGGGTTGGTAATCATTGCAGAAAGACACGCGCTCAATACCATAAAAAGCATATTGGACGAATTGCAGGTAGCGAATTGGCAAATTGGGGGAATCACGCATGAATGAAATCGGCGCGATTGAGAATAACCAATGAAAACGACATTCACCACAACGCCCGATCCCCAGTTGCTTGAGGATTTGGTGCGCCGCATCGTTGAAGTTGCGCATCCGCAGCGCATCATTCTTTTCGGGTCGGCAGCGCGGGAAGAAATGGGACCGAATAGCGATCTGGATGTCTTGGTCATTGTGCCGGACGGTACCTCCAAAAAGGAAAGCACACAAAAGATATATATGAATATGTTAGGATTCGGTTTTGCCAAGGATATTATTGTAGCGACGATGGGCGATATCGTCAAGCATGCTTCGAATCCATATTTGGTTTACAAGCAAGCCTTGAAAGAAGGGAAAGTTCTGTATAATGTCGCCTGAAAGTAATAATTTGATCCCCGGCTCTCCGAAAGAGTGGCTGGTCCGAGCTAAAAGTAATTTGGCTTTGGCTCGCGCGGAAAAACCTAAGGAGGTTTTCTGGGAAGACATGTGCTACAATGCACAGCAAGCTGCTGAAAAAGCGCTGAAAGCGGTATTGCAGCATTTCCAAATTACTTTTCGATTCATTCATGACTTGGAGGAATTGATAGATACTCTCGAGAAGAGCGGGATTACTTTCCCAAGCGACTTGAAACAAGCTGCCGTGCTTACACAATATGCGATTGAAACACGATATCCAGGGCATTTTGAAGAGATCACTGAAGCCGATTACCGGCAGGCTCTTGAGATTGCAAATCGCTTAGTGGAATGGGCTGAGGACGTGATTTCAGCACATAATCGAAACCAGGAACTAAAATAACTTCCGAGAGCGAATGTGGCACGAGTCAGCGTCATCGGCGCGGGCAGTTGGGGCACGGCGCTCGCGAAGCGGCTTTGCGAAAACGGGCATGCGGTGCGGCTCTGGTGCCGCCATTTCGAATTGGCGCAACAGATCAACGCGACCAACACGAATCCGGCTTATTTGCCGAAGGTAATATTGCCGGCTAGTCTGCGGGCATTTTCTGAAGTGGAAGAGGCAATTGAGAGCGCGGAATTCGTTTTGATCGCAACGCCTTCGCACGCGCTGCGCACGGTTGTGCCGAATTTGCCGGAATTGCCTCCGGGTGTAATCTTCATCAGCGCGGTAAAAGGCCTTGAGCCGCAAACCGATTTGCGCATGAGCCAGGTCATTGCCGAAAATTTGCCGGGCAACAATGCGATTGTTGCCTTCTCCGGCCCGAGCCTGGCGGACGAAGTCGCGCGTGATATACCAACCGCAATTGTGGCCGCGTGTGAAAACCTCGAGGCGGCGCGGCAAGTGCAAACATTGTTGATGGGCCCGTTCTTTCGCGTCTACACGCATGCGGTATTATCGGCGTTGAGCTGGGCGGCGCACTCAAAAACATCATCGCGCTCGCTGCCGGCATCGGCGATGGCGCAGGATTCGGTGACAACACCAAAGCCGCATTGATCACGCGCGGATTGGTGGAGATGACGCGCGTCGGCACGTATCTCGGCGCGGATCCGATGACGTTTGCGGGGCTGTCGGGCATGGGCGATCTCGTGGTCACCTGCATGAGCAAGAAGAGCCGCAATCGTTCCGTCGGCGAGGCCATTGGCCGCGGTCAAAAGTTAAAGGATATTCTGGCATCGATGAACATGGTGGCCGAGGGCGTGCGCACGACGCAGGCAACACACGCCTTCGCGCAAAAACACAACATCGAATTGCCGATCACACGCGCTGTTTTCGAGGTTTTATTTGAAGACAAGAATCCGGCGCAGGCCGTGAGCGATTTAATGACCCGAGAGGCGAAGATGGAGAAGTTTGGGTAAAAAGGATTTTTACGTTTCGGTTTCATAAAATAACTTGCTGTGGAGACGAAAATGGAAGGCATTCAGTTTGTTTCCAACGATAAAGGTTAGGAAAGTGGCAGTTTTGATCGATCTGCAAAGACATAGCGATGTTTGGGAAGACTTTTATGACAGCCTGCTTGCTAGCCAGCGAGCAAAAGAACCGCGAGAAAGTTTAAGTGCAGTCAAGAAGCGGCGACGCCGTCTTGGAAAGCTTGATGACTGATTACGCAATCACCTTATTTAACGGCAGTAACGGAGTTTATTCATCACCGGAGTAACGCATGATTCCTGCTCACATCAATCGCGATAAAATTTACATTGCAAATATCGACGAACATGCCGGCAAGGAAGTGAAGCTTCACGGCTGGCTGTATAATTCACGGCACAAAGGCAAGCTGTGGTTTTTGCTGCTGCGTGACGGCACCGGCATCATGCAGTGTGTCGTGTCGTTGCAAGATGTAGGTGAAGAAATCTTCAGCCGCTGCGAAAAGCTGTCGCAAGAATCATCATTCGTCGTCACCGGCACGGTGCGCGAAGACAAGCGCGCGCCCGGCGGCTATGAA
>QEVD01000465.1 GCA_003576975.1 Candidatus Zhuqueibacterota bacterium | reverse complement strand
CTGGATGATCTATGAATCCCTTTTTCCCCGCGATGAATCGCGGGGCAATTTTCAGGTTGTCCCTGCGGGACAAAAGGCGGTTGCGGCAGCCAAAACCGATGACGAATTTGACCAAAATTGCCCGGCAAAGCGAAAAGGAAGATGAATTGTGAAATACCCGGCCTATCCAAAATACAAACCCAGCGGCGTCGAATGGCTCGGCGAGGTGCCGGAGCATTGGGAGGTGAAGCGGCTGAAATTTTTGGCAAATAGAAGTGACCAAAAAGTTGAAGCCGACGAGGATTATTCTTTGCCTTACGTTGGACTTGAGCATATTGAATCCTGGACAGGAAAGCTTCTCACGCTCGATGCTGAACTTGTACCATCAGGAATATCAAACCGTTTCCGACGTGGAGATACTCTCTTTGGAAAACTGCGTCCATATTTGGCAAAGGCATGCAATCCTGGCTTCGATGGATTGTGCTCGACTGAGCTTCTGGTGCTTGAGCCTCGTGGCCATGAACGAAATTATCTGGTTTATCAATTATTGAGCGAAGGTTTCGTGTCAATGGTGGATTCTTCGACATACGGAGCAAAAATGCCGCGAGCCAATTGGGAATTTATTGGCTCTTGTTTGCTACCTTCTCCGCCTCCCCCCGAACAACGCGCCATCGCCGACTTTCTCGACCGCGAGACGGTGAAGCTGGACACGCTGGTGGCGAAGAAGCGGGAATTGATCGAGAAGCTGAAGGAAAAGCGCACCGCGCTCATCTCGCGGACGGTCACGCGCGGCCTGCCGCCCGAAGCCGCCCGCGCTGCCGGCTTTAATCCGCAGCCCAAGCTCAAGCCCTCCGGCATCGAATGGCTCGGCGAGGTGCCGGAGCATTGGGAGGTGAAGCGCGGACGATTTTGTATGAAAGTTAATCCGCGATCAGATCGCCTCCAGCAATTAGAGCCAGAAGATGAAATTTCATTTGTACCGATGGAGGCCGTTGGCGAATATGGCGGCCTTAATCTTGAAATGACTAAGCCAATTGGAGAGATTGGAACAAGCTATACCGAATTCGAAGAGGGCGATGTCATAGTCGCGAAGATCACTCCTTGTTTTGAGAATGGAAAAGGAGCAATAGCAAATGGTTTGACAAATGGAGTAGCGCTGGGCACAACTGAGCTACACGTTTTGCGTGTATTATTTGGCCTTGATCGAAGATTCCTATTCTACCTTACGATATCTTCAGTCTACCGGAAAACTGGTGAAGCTGAGATGTATGGAGCTGGAGGTCAAAAGCGGGTTCCACCTGAGTTCAGCAGGAATTTTCGTGTGACATTACCACCGCAAATTGAACAACGCGCCATCGCCGACTACCTCGACCGCGAGACCGCGAAGATCGACCAAATGTCGGCCAAGGTGGAGGAGGCCATCGCCCGTTTGCAGGAATACCGCACCGCGCTCATCACCGCCGCGGTCACGGGGAAGATTGATGTGAGAGAATACAAAGACGCCGAAGGCGTCCCACACCAAAGCCGAGGGTAGCGCGGCGCGCTACCCTCGGGGAATGATGTGCACAAACATGAACCCTGAAAGGGTTCCACAAACGGTATGGAAATCGATGAACGCTATGTCTGGGATTGATCTGTGGCGGTGTGGAACCCCGATGGGGTTCTGGTGAATTGTACCCTTTCGTTCCCAGGGCGCTCGAAAAAACGCGCCCTGGGCTTTGGTGTAAAACGCCTTCGGCGTAAACTGCCGGCACCTTCGATGAATTGTCATGCCGCAAGCGCGATGCCCTCGCCGGCTACCTCGACCGCGAGACCGCGAAGATCGATCGAATGGCGACCAAGGTGGAGGAAGCTATCGCCCGCTTGCAAGAATACCGCACCGCACTCATTACCGCCGCGGTCACGGGGAAGATTGATGTGATAGAATACAAAGACGCCGAAGGCGTCCCACACCAAAGCCGAGGGTAGCGCGCCGCGCTACCCTCGGGGAATGATGTGCACAAACATGAACCCTGAAAGGGTTCCACATGCGGTATGGAACTCGATGAACGATATGCCTGAGATTGATCTGAGGCGGTATGGAACCCCGATGGGGTTCTGGTGGATTGAATAATTCGTTCCCGGGGCGCTCGAAAAAACGCGCCCTGTGCTTTGGTGTAAAACGCCTTCGGCGTAAGCTGTCAGCACATTCGCGGAGTATTGGAATGCGCGCGAGCTGCAACTGCTGCTGGGCTACAGCCAGTGGCGCCGCTTCGAAGATGCCGTCAAGCGCGCGATGATTTCGTGCGAAAAATCCGGCAACAATCCGGCCAACCATTTTGCCGGCGCCGGCAAAATGCTCGAACATGTATCTGAATATTCATGAAGGATCTGCCATGTCCCAAACCACCGAAAAAGCCTTCGAAACCTACGTTGAATCCATTCTTTTGAATCAAGCGGGCTGGCAATCCGGCACGACGGCAGAATGGGACGTGGAAACCGCGCTCTTTCCGAGCCGTGTCTTTGCCTTTTTGCAAGAAACGCAGCTCAAACTTTGGGAGCAAATGCGCGGCCTGCACCGCGAGGGATTGGAAAGCCTGCTCATCAACACGCTGGTCAAAGAGCTGGAGCTGAAGGGCGCGCTGCACATTCTGCGGCACGGCTTTAAGTTTTATGGCAAGACTTTCCGCCTTGCCTATTTCAAGCCTGCGCACGGTTTGAATTATGACATACTCGAACTGTTCAATAAGAACCAATTGACGGTGACGCGACAGGCACCGTGCCATCCGGGAAAACGGGATACGGTGGATTTGTTGTTGGCCGTAAACGGCGTGCCGGTGGCTACGTGTGAATTAAAAAATCCCGGAACGAACCAGAATTGGCGCGATGCGGTGAAGCAGTATCAAAACGATCGCGACCCGGCGGCGCCGCTGTTCCAGTTCAAGAAACGCGCGCTGGTGCATTTTGCGGTTGATCCCGATGAAGTTTATATGACGACACATCTGCGCAAAGAGGCAACGCACTTTCTGCCGTTCAATCGCGGCAGCCATCCGGGTGAGATTCAATGCGGCGCCGGCAATCCGCAGCATCCGTCGGGTTATCGCACCGGCTACTTTTGGGAAGAGGTGCTGAAGTTCGACAGCTTTCTCGATATTCTCGGCCATTTCATGTTCATCGAGAAAAAAGACGAGAAAGTCGATGACGGTCGCGGCGGGCAAAGGCGCGTTACCAAAGAAACGCTGGTCTTTCCGCGTTATCATCAACTTGATTCCGTGCGCAAAATCGTGGCGGCTGCCCGGCAAGAAGGGCCGGGCCAGAATTATCTAATTCAACACTCTGCCGGCAGCGGCAAGACCAACAGTATTTCGTGGCTCTCGCACCGGCTGGCGAGTTTGCACAACGAGCGTGATGAAAAAGTTTTCGATTGCGTCATCGTCATCACCGATCGGCGTGTGCTCGATCAACAACTGCAAGATGCCATCTACCAAATCGAACACGCGCAAGGTGTGGTGAAGGCGATTGACGAAGATGCCAAACAACTGGCCGCGGCGCTGATCGACGGCACCAAGATCGTGGTCACGACGTTGCAGAAATTTCCCTTTGTGTTGCGTGGCCTGCTATATGCCGCCGGCGCGCAGAGTCAAGAAAAAGCGACCGATGAAGAGAAGCAAAAGGCGAAAGAGTGGGAAGCCGCCATCGCCGCGAGAAAATATGCGGTGATCGTGGACGAGGCCCATTCCAGCCAAACCGGCGAAACCGCGCGGGATCTGAAAGGCATTCTCGGCGCGGCGGCATCGGATTCGGAAGAAGGCGAAGCGGATTGGGAAGATCGCCTGAATGAAGTCATGCAATCGCGCGGCCGGCAGCCCAATTTGAGTTTCTTCGCTTTCACGGCTACGCCAAAAGGCAAAACCATTGAGCTTTTTGGCAGAATGGGAGCGAGCGGCAAGCCTGAGCCTTTTCACATCTACAGCATGCGGCAGGCGATTGAGGAA
>QEVD01000464.1 GCA_003576975.1 Candidatus Zhuqueibacterota bacterium | reverse complement strand
GAAGATTCATCGAACAAATCCGCATACGTGAGCGTGAGATTGGCGTTCAGCTTGTCCGAAGGCTGGTAGATCAGATTCATCAGCGCATCGCTTCTCTTCGCTTGCGTCGCGGCTACGTAATAAATCCCTTTGCCGCCGCCGTATGCCAGACGCAAAAAAACTTGTTTCGTAAGTTGGCTGCTCGCGCCCAGGGTCCAACCGCTGGTTTGGAATCTTTGCCCGGCAAACACTTCGGTGGAGTAATTGGCGTTGAGGGCGATGTTCGCATTGCGCCGCGGAATGAAACGCAGTGTAAAGATATTATCTGTTTCAAAAAGATCGCTGGGCTTGTCTTTCACTTGCGCGCTTGTCAGACTCACATCGATGCGGCGAATGAATCCGGATTTGGGATAAAACTTGGGCGTCACTGTGGCGCGCGCCCGCGAGATGCCCGTGCGTGTCAAAAATCCCGACACGGTCGTAAAGTCATCGGAAAGATCCTGCACGCCGAGATTGACATCGAGATTGCGCGTGTTGTACAAATAGTCCAGGCCCAGCGCATGGCCGTCTTGCGCCGGCGACGCAGCCCCGGCTTTGTGTTGCGAAAGAAAGAGATGATACCCCAAAATGCTCGACTCGTTGATGCGCATCTGCCCGTCCGGCCCGGCGACGCGATTGAAGCCGTGCTTTTCTTCACGTCCGGTGTAAAATGCGCCGATGAAGCTGTCGTCGCGCAGCGCGCGCTTGTAGCGCAAAAGTGAAGCGTGCGCATGCTTGCCCTCGCTGCCGGCGGGCAGATCATCGAGCGCATCGATCATCGCGAAAAAATTCTTTTTGCCGATTTTTCCGGAAAGCTTCACGCCGGCGATGGGATTAACGATGGTGCGGGTGTGCGCCACTTCCAGCAGCGGGTCGTTGCCATTGCCGCCGGCAAAATTGAAATTCTCATCGCCTTCAAGAAAGAACGGCCGCTTCTCAGGATAAAACAGCGCAAAGCGCAAATTGCGATCGACTTGTCCGGCGTCCGCTTCCACTTGACTGAAGTCGGGATTGTAGGTGCCGTCCAAAATCAACTCTGAGGTCAAACCGTATTTCGTGGTAACGCTGAACTCATTTTCATCGCCTTCGGAAACCAGGCGGTCATCCGCGCGCGAGCTTCTCTGGCTGTGCGTCACGCCGGGCAGCAATTCGAACAAACGATAGTTTTTCACATCGTGCATCACCATCGGGTGCATTTGCGTGAGGAAAAACATGCCGCGCTCGGGCTTGAGCGGCGGGAAGGTGCCCTGCTCGGCGCGGCGGCTCACGCGACGCTCGAACACCACGCCCATCTCGACTTGTTCCCGGTTGGCGAAGCGAATGCTTTTGAAGGGAATCTGCACTTCTATGGTGTAGCCTGCACTGTCGATCGCGCCGGCGCTGTGCCAGATCAAATCGATGCCGGCATCTTCGCTGCCGTTGGCAAAGCGCGTGTCTTCTTGAATGCCGGCGGGGTTGACGTAAAAACCGTAAAGCGCCTGCTGATCGTTGAAGGAATCGAGATTGATGCAAATCCAATCATCCGGGCGGATGTTGTCGCGCTTGGTCACCGAGGTTTTGATTTTGTGCGGCTCGCGATCGAAACAACGAAATGCGAAATAGAGATTCTCGTGATCGTAGGCATAATAGACTACGGTTTGATCGGCCATCTCCAGGCCGAAATCCGGCACAAAGGTTTTGAAGCCGGTGACGGAAGGCGCTTGCTGCCAGGCGAGATCATCGAGTTTGCCGTCGATAACCGGCGGGGTGTTGACGCGCAAAGGCGTGAGCGCATCGTTCGCGCGTGCGGGAAAAATGGAAACGACTACCAAAAGACACGACAGCAGCGTCAAGGGTTTTCGCATAGGCATAGGTTATTTGTTCTTGTGAAGCCCGGCCAACGCATCAAAACCGCCATCGGACAATTTCTCGCAATCCGTTGGCAGCCTTTATCCGTTAAACACTTTTTTTCAAATATGTTCCATGACACCACAGCAGTAATACTGGCGTCTCACGTGTCCACCTCATCCCAAATGCGCACGTGATTCGTTTCCGGCAGATAAAGCGAGCCGATGATGAACGTCATCAGCGCGATGGCAATCGGGTACGCCAGGCCCGCATAAATATTGCCGGTGGCGGCGACGATGGCCGAAGCGATCAACGGCGTGAAGCCGCCGAACTCGCCGTTGCCGAGATGATAGGGCAGCGACATCGAGGTATAACGAATCTTCGCCGGAAACAACTCCACGAGAAACGCCGCGATCGGGCCGTAGACCATGGTCACATAAATCACTTGAATAAAAACCAGCAGCACAAGCATGAAGTGATTCAGAGGATCGGCGAAATAGTGCATCGCTTTGTAAATCGGAATGTACGTGAGGGCGGAGATCAGGCAGCCGGCCATCATGATTTTCTTGCGCCCAATTGTGTCTGAGAGCTTGCCAAAAACGATGAAGAACGGCGTGGCCAGGGCCAGGGCAATCGCGATGATGATGTATGATGTCACATAATCGATCTTGAGGGCGGTTTGCATAAAGAAGAGCGCATAGAATTGGCCGGTATACCACACCACCGCTTGCCCGGCCGTCGCGCCGAACAGCGCGAGCAAAATCAGCTTCCAGTTGCGCTTGTTGCCGAAGCTGTCTTTGATCGGCGCTTTGGAAGTTTTGCCGGCGTCTTTGAGCTTGGCAAACAGCGGCGATTCGCGCAGCTTCACCCGGATATAAAGCGACAAGCCCAGCAATAATGCCGACAGCAGAAACGGAATGCGCCAGCCCCAGGTTTTGAAGGCCTCCTCGCCGACGCCGAGCCGCGTAGCCAGCACGACGGCGAGCGCGAGAAAAAAACCGAGCGTGGCCGTGGTTTGAATGTAACTGGTGTAGTAGCCGCGCTGATGATCCGGCGCATGCTCGGCGACATAGGTTGCCGCGCCGCCGTATTCGCCGCCCAGCGCCAAGCCTTGCAGCAAGCGCAGAATCACCAAAATTATCGGCGCGGCAATGCCGATTTGATCGTAGGTCGGTAACAAGCCAACGGCTGTGGTCGCGCCGCCCATGATGGTGAGTGTGACGAGAAAAGCATATTTGCGCCCGACCAAATCGCCGACCCGGCCGAACACCACCGCGCCAAACGGCCGCACGGCGAAGCCCGCACCGAAGGTGGCTAGGCTCGCGAGAAACGCGACGGTGGGATTGCCCGCCGGATAGAACAACGTCGAAAAGAAAACCGCGAGCGTGCCGTAGAGATAGAAATCATACCACTCGATCATCGTGCCGGCGGAAGAAGCGGCGATGACGTGGCCGATTTTGTATTCGTGAATCGCGCTGGACGCGGCGGGCTTGGGCGGCATTTTCATGAAATGTTTTCCTGAAGTACGAGTTGCCTCATGAACTAAAATTTAATTGGTGTCGACCAGCAATTGCAAATTGGCGTGAATCGGCACTTCAAATAAATTCTGGCGCAAAAGCCGCGTCGAAAAAAATAACACCTCGAGATTCTCAATTTCTTTCGTTTGAGGATTGAGCCGGGCAATAACATCGTCGCCCAATTCTTCAGACTCCTGTTGCGCATAAGGCGGACATTTGTCAATGTATAATATGTCGGGCCCACGATCATATTTGAATGTTAGCTTTTTGTCCATATCGTTTCTTATTCCAACAATCCTTTTCGAAAATGAATGGCGCGCTCGACTTCTTCATAACCAATCGCAAGATGCGCCTGCAAGCTGATCTCGTTGCTCAATTCACAATCGCTCGCCATTTCGCGGCAACCCTGTTCACGCGCCCACTGCTCCGCGGCTGCAACAAGGCTGCGTCCCACGGATTGCAAGCGCAAATCAGGATCGACATACCAGCCTTCGATGTACCCGACATTGCGCGTTTCGCAGCCGTCGGCGTAGTAGCGTATGCTCGTTTCGAGAAAACCGCCGAGCGCGCCGTCCTCACGTTCAACAACGAAAAC
>QEVD01000463.1 GCA_003576975.1 Candidatus Zhuqueibacterota bacterium | reverse complement strand
GTGGAAGAGAACGTTCATGCCGCTGCCAACTTCGTCAACAAAACCTCGACGGATGAAGTGATTCAACTCATTCGCGAAGCGGGATATGTTCCGGCGCAGCGCACCACGCTTTATGAAATTTTGAGGGTATATGAAGCGTGAGTGACGCACGGCATTAAGTCGCGGCCACCCCGTTTCTGCAGATGCCAGGACACGGCTCTCACTCCAAAAATCGGTGAAAAAATTCATTTGATAAGTGTCTTCTGGATACGTACAAAGCGACGCCATGGGGCAGGATTTTGCTCAAACCTGGGAGATAAAGAATCATGAAACGAATATGTAAAATTAGTTTAATACTCGCGCTGCTGCAAGTTACCAGTTTGCTCGCCAGCAGTGAAAAAAGCAGCACACTCGTTGCGGAAGCCTGGCAGGCCTGGGAGACGAACGATCAATCGCAAGTCGAGCGGAAGTTTTTGGCGGCGATTTCAGAAGATCAAAAAAATACCCGCGCTTATCTCGGTCTCTCGTTGCTTTATGCCTATCAACAGAAGTATGAGGCTTCGTGGCAGACCTTCAAAAACGTTTTGCAAACGGAGCAAGATTATTATCCGTACGTTTATGCGGTGTGGTTGACGCCGCAGTTACGGCAAAGCCTTAACGATCCCAAGTCCGGCGCGCTGGCGCTCGTTGAAGAATTGGCCAAGAAAGCGGACGCCGGGGGTGTGTTGCGCGCCATGGCGAGTGAAGTGGCGGGCGAGCATTATCAGGAACGCGGCGATCTGGCCAAGTCAAAAAAGTTTTTTGACGGTATGAACAGCATCGATGAATGGCTTGTGATCGGCCCGTTCGACAATGTCTCGGCTTGCGGTTTTGATAATGTTTATCCGCCGGAAGTTGAGTTCGATGCCGAAAAAACGTACGAGGGCAAGAACGGCGTTCCCGCGCAATGGTTCAAAATTACCGCCATTCGCAACGATCGCTGGATCGATCATCGCCATTACTTTGCCTATCTGCAGTCGGTTTTTTATGCCAATAATTTTATTTATTCCCCCCAAAAGCAAACCGTGCAAATTCGCATCGGCACGTCCGGCTCGCTCAAGGCGTTTTTGAATGACGAATTGCTGATTCAATATTTTGATGAGAACAACAACGATCTCGACACCTACATGGTCGCGACGGAATTGCAAGCGGGCTGGAATCGCCTGCTGATCAAATGCGGTTTTTCCGAGATCGATCGCTGCAATTTTATGGTGCGTATTACAGATGCGCACGGTGCGCCGGTTCCCGGCTTGAAGGTCTCCACCGCAACGCAGGCCTACCAGAGCAAACCCGGCGCGCCGGTCAAACCGGTTGAAAATTTTGCCGAAACGTTTTTTCAAGAAAAGATCAAACAGCATCCCGATCAGCTTGAAAATTATGTTTTGCTGGCCGACAGTTATTTGCGCAATGACAAAGCGATTGAAGCCGAGTTGATTTTGCGTGAAGCCAGCAAGCGCGCGCCCAATTGCGCCATGCTTTATGAGCATGCGCTGGAAGCTTATCGCCGCGGCGAGAAGTATGATGAAATCGAAACTGCGATCGAGAAAATTCATGGCCTCGATCAAAACGTGCCGAGTGTTCTGCAATACAAAATCTCACAACATCTTGAAAACGAGGAGTATGCCGAAGTTGAACGGCTGATGCAAAATCTCGAGCGCATGCTACCGGCTTCTGAAACCGTTTATCTATTGCAGATGCAGCTTTACAGCAAAAAGCGCGAGGTGGAAAAGCTGCTCGAACTCACGGGCAAAGCCTATCAGCAATATCCCGCGAATTGGAGCTTTGCATTTGTGCAAGCGGCGTTTGCGATACAAAAAACGCAAAAATACGACGATGCCATAAAAATCATATCGGCCTACGTCAAGCAACGGAACGAGGTAAATGCGCTGGCCGCGCTGGCCGACACCTATCTCAAAGCTGGCAATCTCAAAAAGTGGGAGGAGACGTACCGCCAGCTTATTGCGCTCGAACCCGCTTCGCCCGGCTATTATTTTCAGATGGCGAACACCTACTTCAGCCAGCAAAATTATGCCAGCGCCGAGCAAATGCTAAACCAGGCCATTGCCATTTGCCCGAACAGTTCGGGCTACTGGGCCAAGCTCGCCGAGGTGCATCGCATTCAAAACAACCTCGAGCTTGCCAAAAACGATTATCGTCAGGCGCTGCGCTATCTCCCCACCAATTACGACGCGCGGGAGAAACTGCGCGCGCTCGAAGGCAAGCAACCGATTCTCACGCAGTTTGAGGCGCGAGATATACGCGAGTTGATCAAGAATTCCCCCGGCGCTGAATCTTATCCGGATAACAGCGGGGTGATTTTGCTGTCCGATCACAAGCGTGTGGTTTATGAGCAGGGCGCCTCCGAGTCGGCGGAGGAGTTGCTGGTGAAAGTATTCAACAAGAATGGCGTCGATGATTTTAAAGAGTATTGGATCGGTTATAATTCCTTCAGCGAAGATTTGATTGTTGAGAAAGCCGTTGTGATCAAGGCGGACGGCACGGAAATCAAGGCCGACGTGGGCAACAATCAGGTCGTGTTTAAATCGCTCGAAGAAAACGATTTCATTTATCTCAAATGGCGCATCAAGAATTTCTATCGCGGCAAATTGTCCAATCATTTCTGGGACACATTTTTTTTCAACGGCTTCTATCCGATCAAGCAGACTCGTTATTCTTTGCTGGCGCCCGCCGATCTCAAGTTTCAGTATCGTGGTTTGCGCATGCCGGATGCGCCGGTGAAAAAAACGACCGAAGACGGTGTGATTTATCAATGGGAAATGCACGACGAGCCGGCGTTGCCTTATGAAGCCGGTATGCCTTTGCTGGAAGATATCGGCAAAGTCCTGTACCTCACCAGCCTGCCGGATTGGGAGTATCTGGTGAAATGGTATTCGGATTTGGCCGCAACGAAAACACGCAGCTCTTATGAGATCAAAGAACAAGTTGCGGCGTTGTTCCCTGATCTCGATAAGATTTCAGAAGAAGAAAAAATTGCGCGCATTTACAATTTCATCACCGAAAACATTCGCTACAGCAGCGTGCCGTTCCGGCAATCCGGTTTGGTGCCGCAATCGGCGCGTGATGTGCTGGTGACGAAGATTGGCGATTGCAAAGACGTGGCGACCTTATGCATTGCAATGTTGCGCGAGGTGGGTATTGCGGCGCATCATGTGCTGGTGAATACCAAAGATCAAGGCCGCAACGAGAATATTCTGCCGGCCATCGCTTTCAATCATTGCATCGCGGGCGTCGAAACGAAAACCGGCATGCAGTATCTCGATCTCACCGCGAATAATTACCCGGTGAATGCCATGCCGGAGCTTGACATCGATGGCTTTTCATTGTTGATCAAACCGGGTGTGAAAGCGCCGGGATATTTGCCGCGCGAAAGCTCGGCCCCGCGTGTGGTCGCGCGCCGGGCAATCGCAACGATTCGCGAGGACAACAGCATTGCGGTGGAAGAACGCTCGCGCAAAACCGGTTCATTGGGCGCGGCGATGCGACAGCAGTATCGCCATCTGAGCGCAAGAGACCGTGAAAAAGAGCTGGCGCAGGTTCTCAGCGAGAGTTTCCCGAATGTCAAGTTAACCAGGCTCGAACTGCAAAACCTGGACGAGCTTGCGCCTGAGGTGAATTATGTTTATCATTTTGAGGCGCCCAATTATGTCACGGATGCCAGCCAATTCAAACTCTTCAAGATGCCGTGGGCGGACGATTTGCCCGCGAACGAGGCCTTATCTTATGAAAGCCGAAAACATCCCTATGAGTACTGGCCCTGGGCCGACAGCTTGATTCAGGAAATTGAAGTGAAATTGCCCGCCGGCTATGCCCCGATGGATTTGCCGAATGTCGTGGAGTATGCTTCGCCGATTGGAGACTACAGCGTCCGCTATTCCTTTGCGGCTGGCGCGCTCAACGGCCGGCGCGTGTTGATCAATCGCAAATCCGTTGTT
>QEVD01000462.1 GCA_003576975.1 Candidatus Zhuqueibacterota bacterium | reverse complement strand
TCCGTGCCTTTGAAGCCCAAATAGCTGAGCGCTGCGCCGGAAAGCACATTAATCAAATTGCCTCCTCCGAGGATGTCTCCAGCTCCGGTTCCTGCTGCCGCCCCCAACATTGAGGTAATACCAGGCGCAAACTGGCCAAGAAGACCAATGATCATTTGCACCAGACCCGCATACTTCGTGAAGTTTTGCAGCATAACTGCTCCTCCTCGTTAGGTAAGAAGCCGTTTAACTCTGTTGGCCGTTGATACCACACTCCCGTTGCTCAGTTTTGTTGAATTAGAAGCAGCCGGAGGCAGAATCAGGCTGTTACAAAGTATTAAAATTCGCAAGAAAGTCAAGAGAGGATTAGTTGCTGGCCGGGGAGAGCGGGGGCTTCACTGCACGTAACCTTGCCGCAGCCTGACCTTGCTGAAGCCGGGTCTATCTAAACGCGAGCCTGCCAAAGACTGCTCATCATCGCCACGGCTGCCCCCCAAGCTGACGTATAGATTTCACGACAACCATGAACCGCCATCCCAACAAAACAGGGCTTGACTTTCTGGAAAGATTTCGATACCAATGGCATAAACACGGTTCATGCGTGCGGCGCTGTTGCCGGCGTTCTCGCGCACACGAAAAGTCACAAACACCCCCGCTGATCTCGCGATTTTCGCCAAATTCCAGGATAATTGTAAAACGACAAGAACTCCGTGAATTGTAATTCGAGGCCAATACCAATTCGATTGCACAGCGCAGGCTTGGCGCGCCGCTTGAAGCTGTCGGGAGCTAGCGATCGTTGTTTACCCAAATACACTTTTCCTATCTGCGTGACAGATGGCGCTATTTGCGCAAACACTCTGCGCACAGCCTAATTCTTGGCGCGGCATGCGCTGCCATTATTTTTTCACATCGACATCCCTCCGCTCCTCCTCCCTTTCCGCTTGATCGCGCAACAATCACAACATTGCTTGCGCAAACCCCGTTTGACAACTATCGCGCAAACCGGCAACAGCAATTCCTGAGTTATGCCGAAGCCAACGCCCGGGACTCGCTTCATCAAGCGATTGCAACAAATCCGTACGATGCCAGCGTATTTTTTCATGCTTTTTTGGATCGCAGCCTGTATCTGCGTTTTATGGGGAAACCGGACTCCTCGCAATTATATGAAACGCTTGCCGGTGAAATTGCGCAGGTTTTTGCAGAACAATATGCTGACAGCTTTTTCATACACCGGTTCGAACAGTTGGCGCATTTGGGAAAATCCTCTCCAAAAAATCTGAGCAATTGGATCGTTGCTCGAACGGCCTTTATGCGAGGGATCGACTACGATACCAGTCGTACGCGGATCACGTTCAACATGCGTTGCCTGGAATATGCGCACACGCAATTCCAGCGGCTCGGAGATCTCAAGCAGGTCGCCGACAATCTGTGGTGGCTATGCAACTTTCATCTGAGAGCCGTTGACGACAAGAATCAAATTTATGATCTTGCCCGGCAGTGGTTGCACGTCAGCCGTGAAATCGGTTATCGTGACAACGAGTTGGAAGCGCTTTTGCTCATGGCTGAAATCTATGATAGCCGGCGGCAGAGAGACTCTTCCGACATTTGCATCAAGGCAGCTACACGTCTGGCGCTGGAAATAGAAAAGCCTTACGCGCTTGCCAGTTTGCTGGATGTGAGGCTGGTCGATGCCATTGCACGCAATGACATTCGCGCGGCGCTTTCAATTCTGTCAGATCAATTTCGTCTGATTCAAAAAATCCGCTATCGTGCCCTGAAGGCGGAAACACATGCGAAAGCCGCGCGAATCTATCACACCCTGGCAGATTATAATCTTACTTTGGCGCATCTCGACACGGCAATTATCCTGAAACGCAATCTATCCGAGTTTGCCGATCTGCCTTCACTTTGGTTGCACCAAGCCAAAGTGCATCTCGAACTCGGCGACTGGCAGCATGCTCTTGCACTGGCCGATTCCGCCTTGCAGGGTTACGAGGGTCTGCAAAATATTTCAAGAAAAGCCGGCACGCTCGGCTTGATTGGCATCATCCATTTGTGGAAGAAAAACTTCCGGCAGGCGCGCGCTTATCAACGGCAAGGCCTTGTCGCGCTCGACCCGCGGCGTGCACACATCGTGCAAGCAGATTTGTGGAACAATCTCGGCGACATTGCCAGGCAAGATTCATCCTGGCGCGAGGCGGAGCAGGCCTATATTGCCGCGCTGAACGTGGGAGAAGATGCGCAATATCATCCTGCCCAGGCAAAAGCGTGGTTGGGCCTGGGATATATTTCTCTACAGCAACAACAAACCGATTCAGCTCTGGCGCGATTTCAGCGCGCTCACACGATAGCCGAAGACGCTGTTCAGCGAGAATTGATTTGGAATTGTCACTTTGGCCTGGCGCAAGCGCATACCAATGCCGGTCATCTGGCGGCTGCCCGCTTGCATTATGACAGCACCATCGCCGCACTCGAGCACATCAGAAATTCGGTGAGCCGGCTAGATTTCAACATGAACTATTTCAGCACGGTTCAGCGGGTGTTTGACAGCGCGCTAGGCTTCGCGTTGGATCGCGCCGATGATAGACTCCTGGCTCTACAATACATGGAGAAGGCCAAGGCGCGCAATACTGTTGATTTGCTGTATCGTCAGATCGCGAATGCCAGCAATCTACGCGAAGCTCAAAACACGCACGCCGATTCCTCGTTTTTTCAACTCGTAGCCAACCCTGCCAACCTGCAAAGCCAGCTCGACGATTCAACGGCAATACTTGTTTATCGCGTTAGGGACGCAAAGCTCATCATTGCCGTGCTGAATCGTTCGAATGTCGAAGTGATTCATGCGGCAATCACCGGGCATGAACTCCGTCAAAAAGTCCAAAATTTCCGGAGGATCATCGGCATCGACGGCCGTGATGCGTTTCAAAAAAGGCTGCAAAACGACGCGCAAGCCTTGCGCGCGGAGACCGAACGTCAAAGTGCCGAACTTTATCAGTGGCTGGTCGCGCCCGTGGCGCATATGCTGCGGCAAGCGCGCATGCTTTATATCATTCCCGACGATGTTCTCTACTATCTGCCGTTTGTTGCGCTCAAAGACGAACGCGACAAGCGTCTCTTTCTCGAAAAATTCGCGCCCGCGTTTGCCCCGAGCCTCACAGCGTTGCAACTCATGCTGCAGCGGTCGACTCCCTTCGCATACCGCGCGGAAAGCCCTGCACTCTTGATCGCCATGGATTCCAAAAGTATCCCGCATGCCAAGCTCGAAATAAAGGCCGTCGCTAACTTTTTCAAAAATGCTACTCCCAAAATCTATACGCATTTGACACGATCAGAGCTTACCGGCATGCTCGATCGCTTCCAGGGCATTGTGCATCTCGCTCTGCATGCCGACGTTGACGACAGTCAGCCCTTACACTCTTTTTTGATTTTGGATGAGCGCCGCTCAAATCGGAGTCAGCGCGGCGCCGAGGTCAAACACGTGACGCTGCAAGGATTGAGATATTCTCCGGCGAGGCCCCGGGATGATGCGGGTATTTTGCGCGCCGCCGATATTCTTGATCTTGATTTGCAGGGCCAGCAACTCGCCGTGTTATCTGCATGCAAAACGGCCTTGGGGCAAAACCTCAGCGGCGAGGGCATGATGGGACTCACGCAAGCATTTTTGTGCGCCGGCGCCGAGCGATTGCTCACCAGCTTGTGGGACGTGGATGATCGCAGCACCTCCGAGCTGATGAGGGCCTTCTATCGCCATCTCCAACAAGGCGCGCCGCCCGCGCGTGCATTGCGCGCCACGCAGTTGCAGATGATTCAGAACCTGGAAGCCAGAGCATCTCTTTCCTATGCTTATAACTTACTCATTTGGGGAACCGCCAATAAACGCGAATATCCGCTAATTTTAAAATTCGCGTTTATTGGCGTGCATTCGCGGTTTGAGATTTGGGCAGTTATTTAATCGACAATCCTTAACATCGTAGCATTAATCATCTCAAATTCACTCACATTTTTTAACTTGAAAACGGGAGGAAAGATGAATCAAAAACAGAGCGAAGAATTTGTCAGCTATTGGATTCGAATCAAATCCAAAGCCCTCGAACCCAGGGCAGTAGAGCCGCGCAAGCTGAATTTCTACACGTATGTCATCCACTTTGGCGACAACCGCTGGCCCTGCCCGCCGCATTGTTTGGATGCCAGCGGCATCGGCCAGGCTTTCACTCTAACGACTCCACTTCTGACGTTTTTTTTTCTGGTGGTGTCGTGGTGGGTATTCGGCGCAACCAGTGAAATTCCCTGGTTAAAACTCGCCTTGTGGTCGTTGGTAGGCGGAGGACTCGCCGGCTTCCTTCTCGGTTTTTTGTATGTTTGGAAATTCAATCGAACGGTGCGCGGCAATCACCTGGCGATTGATCGCGACGAGCTAAAGGAAGTTATTCGGGAAGTGCAGGCCGAATCGAAATAATTCATCAACATCATGCTTAAACCAAAATGCCCCGGCTACGGGGCATTTTTATTTCAGATGATAACTGACACCTATTTTCGCACGTGATCAATTACCCCTCCGCCAATGATGATATCGCCATCATAAAATACGGCGGATTGGCCGGGTGTGATCGCACGCTGCGGCGCATGAAAGCGCACACGCACGGCATGCTCTTCGGCATCATAAAGACGCGCCGCTGCACCCGAATCGCGATACCGAATTTTACAGTGCACCTCTCGGCCCTCGCGTGGACGATACTCTGCTCCCCAGTTCACGGAAGTAACCACGAATTCGTCTTGCAGCAGATCCTCGGCGTCACCGAGAGTAATAGTGTTGGTAAGTGAATCGATTTGCGTGACAAAAATCGGGCGGCCAAAGGCCAACCCCAGGCCTTTGCGCTGGCCGATGGTATAAAACGGCACACCGGCATGCGTTCCGAGCGCCTTGCCCGTCCGATCGACGAACTCACCTGCGCCAATTTCTTCAACGTCTGCCGGGGCTTTTTCCTGCAAATAACGCCGGTAATCATTATCCGGAATAAAACATATTTCCTGGCTCTCTTTTTTCTCTGCCGTTTTCAAGCCCAGGCTGCGTGCAAAGTCGCGCACTTGCGGCTTGGTCAGCTCGCCCAAGGGGAAAAGCGTGCGCGCCAGCGCCGCTTGTCGCACGCCCCACAATGCATAGCTTTGATCTTTATTGTGATCGACGGCGCGGCGCAATACCCACCGGCCGGTGTCGGGATTTAATGCGACTCTGGCATAATGCCCGGTCGCAAGAAAATCCGCGCCGATGTTTTCGGCCTGTTGCAGCAATGCGCCCCACTTGATAAACGTGTTGCAGCGCACACAGGGATTGGGCGTGCGCCCGGCAAAATATTCTGCAATAAAATCTTGCTGCACGCTGCGATCAAAAATTTCTTTCAGGTCCAAAACGTAATGCGGCACGCCCAGCTTGTGGCAAATCGCCCGGGCATCGGCCATCGTGTCGATCGAACAGCAGCCGCTTTCAAAATTGACATTGCCGCCGCTGGCATGAAAATCCCACAGATTTAACGTGATGCCGATGACGCGATAGCCATGCTCATGCAGCAATGCCGCGGCCGCGGAACTATCGACGCCGCCGCTCATCGCTACGACCACGGTTGCGCCGGCGCCGGGCGCAATTTGTGACTGCGCTAAATAATTGTGCTTATGATCCATCATGAATTATGCAAAAATTGTTCGAAATATGATTTCAACTTAACCGATTAAGCCGTGCTCATCACCCTGCCGGCTTTGGGCGGGATCCGTCTATCCCGCTTGCGGCGTTGCAAGATCTGCTCGAGCGCGGCAAGAGTTTCGGCTAACTCTGCCTGCGTCGTATATCGACCGAAGCTGAAGCGAATGGCAGAATTTGCGCGGTCGTTGCTGAGATTCATCGCGCGCAAAACATGACTGGGCTCAACGCTGCCCGAACTGCACGCTGAGCCATTACTCACCGCGATACCTTGCAAATCAAGGCTCATGACCATGGCCAGGCTGTCCATTCCCGGAAAAGAAATATTCAGTACGCCTGGCAGGCGTTCGCGCGGAGGGCTATTCAGCGTTGCTTGTGGATAGATTTGTTGAACGTTCTGCCAAAAATCCTGCGTGAGTGCGCGCAATCTTTCCGCTTCGCGCTCACGTTCGGCCATGATCTTTGCCGTTGCCCTGCCAAAACCAACGATTGCGGCAACATTTTCGGTGCCCGCGCGGCGTTCGCGTTCTTGCTTTCCGCCATGCAATAAAGGCATAATCCGCGCACCACGCCGAAGAAACAACACGCCGACACCTTTGGGTCCGTAGATTTTATGTCCGGACACGCTCAATGCTGTTACCGGCATAGTTTTCATATCTAAAGGGATTTTGCCAAAGCTCTGCACCGCATCCGTGTGAAATGGAATTTGCCGTTCGTCCGCCAGCCGCGCAATTTCCAAAATTGGGTTGATTGTTCCGACTTCGTTGTTCGCGTGCATGATCGAAATCAAAGCCGTTTCCGGGCGAAGCGATCGCAATACCGCCTCGGCCGTAATCATGCCGGCGCCGTCGGGCTCGACATAGGATACTTTCCAGCCGCGTTTTTCCAATCCGCGAAAAACCATGAGCACGCTAGGGTGTTCGATGCGGCTCGTGATCGCATGTTGCGGCGCTGCAAAATTTTGAATCACCCCCTGAATTGCGGCATTGTTGGATTCGGTTCCGCCGCTCGTGAACACGATTTCCTGCGGATGGGCGCCAATGCTTGTTGCAATTTTTTCACGGGCCTCATCAATTGCGACTTTAACTTCTCGACCAAATCCGTGAATGCTCGAGGGGTTGCCAAAATGC
>QEVD01000461.1 GCA_003576975.1 Candidatus Zhuqueibacterota bacterium | reverse complement strand
GGTGTGCTTGCGACTGGCGTGGCCGTACTCCAAATTCATCAAAGCCGGAACCCGCAGCGGGCGAATGAAATCCCGCATCAAATCTTCCAAACTCAACGAAGGCGTTCCGCTCGACGAACCGCAATCGACCATTTGGCCGAGCACGAAACCGCCGATCTGCCGCAAGAGGCCCATTTCCCGCAAGTGTACGAGATAGCGATCGATGCGATAAATATCCTCGCCAATCTCTTCCAAAAACAAAATGCTGTTCTTCAGCGAGGGCATGAAACTCGAACCGGCAACGGTGGCTACGAGTGAGAGGCAACCGCCGATCAAACGCCCGCTGATTTTGCCGTTCGTGATGCCGGCGAATTCTTTTTCCTGCTGCGGCTGCAAATCGCCATATGCTTCCGGTTCGGTAATCATGCTCCAGAATTGCGCTTCCGAAAACGGATCGATGCCCCGGCCCATGTCAGCCGCCACCATCGGCCCGGAGAAGGTAAGCAAGCCGGTTCGCCGGAGAATCGCAAGCTGCAGCGCGGTAATGTCGCTGTAGCCGACGAAAATTTTGGGGTGCTTGCGAATGGCGGCGTAATCGATCATCGGCAGCAATCGCGGCGTGCCATAACCGCCGCGCACACAAATGATCGCGTTGACGCGTTTGTCGCGGAACATGCTGTTGAGATCGCGCGCGCGCTCGGCGTCGGTTCCGGCCAAATAGCCGTGCTCACGCTGCACATAGCGCCCGAGTTTGATGCGATAGCCGAGGCTCTCCAAATATTGCACGCCCTTTTCCAGCAGCTCCGGCTTCATCGGGCTGGCCGGCGCAATCACGCCGATGACATCGCCTTTGCGCAAGCGCGGCGGTTTGATGATTTTGGGCAAATGATCTCCCGATGGTTTTGCAACCGCCGGGGCGCTTTTCGTTCGATAATGTCGAGCGAACAAAACGTTCCAAAGCGCCCGGGCGGTAAATTATGCCAACACTTTCAAATAACGGCCATTCGCCGCAGGCGCCAGCGGCAAAGCCGAATCGAAATCTTTCACATGCCCGGTCAGTTCGAAGTCCGTCGCATCAGTTATCTGCACATGATAAAAATTTCCGCAGGTAAGCCGGCCGTTTTGCGACGGAATCAAAACATTGTGATCGATCTCCGGACAATCCCATTCCGTGCGGCCGCGATAGGCGTGCTCATGCTCGTCGTACTCATCGATTAAAACCCGCAACTCACGCCCGAGGTGGCGGTGATTCCATTCCGCTGCGATCTCACGTTGCGCTTCCGTGAGCAAATCGTATCGTTCGCGTTTGATTTCTTCGCTGACTTGTTCGTTGAAGCTGAATGCCGGGGTGTTTTCCTCGTGGGAATAAGTGAACACGCCGAGCCGCTCGAAATGGCCTTCGCACACGAAATCATTTAAACTCTGAAAATCTTCTTCGGTTTCACCGGGAAAACCGGTGATCAACGACGTGCGCAACACCAGATTGGGAATCTTGGCGTGCAAGCGCGCCAGCAATTCTTCGGTGAAACCGCGATTCACGCGGCGCGCCATGCGCTTGAGCATGCGGTCAGTGATATGCTGAATCGGCATGTCGAGATACTTCACGATTTTCGGCTGCGAGGCGATGACTTCGATCATTTCATCGGTGACATGATGAGGATAGGCATACATCACACGCAGCCATTCGAGACCTTCGACTTCGCAAAGCGCATGCAAAAGCTGCGGCAATTGCTGCTGGCCGTTCAAATCCAACCCGTATTGCGTGGAATCTTGCGCCACAAGAATCAGCTCTTTTACGCCTTTTTCGGCGAGCGTGCGCGCTTCCTGCACCAGCGCGGGAATCGGCGTGCTGCGAAATCCGCCGCGAATCTGCGGAATCGCGCAAAACGTGCAGGGATGTTCACAGCCTTCGGAGATTTTGAGATAGGCGAAATGCTTGGGCGTGATCAGCTCGCGTTCGGCGCTCGACTCGCCGAGCAATTCATATTTCAAACGCATTTGCCGGGCGAGGCCATTGACGATTTGGCGCAAATCGCGATTGCCGTAGAAGCCATCGACTTCGGGAATTTCTTTGCGCAATTCGGGGGTGTAACGTTCCGAGAGACAGCCGGTCACAAAAACTTGCCTGCACGAACCTTGCTTTTTCAGCGCAACGGCCTGCAGAATCGTGTCAATCGATTCTTCTTTGGCCGATTCAATGAACCCGCAGGTATTGACGATGATGGCTTCGGCCCCAGCCGCATCGGCAACGAACTCAACGCCGCGCAGCTTCAAGCCGCCGATGAGAACTTCGGAGTCAACGACGTTTTTGGGACAACCGAGGGTGATGAGATTGACTTTCAAGTGAGACCTTTTATGATTCTGCGCTACAACCGGTGGCGATTGACAATGCGGTGCAGACTTGTTCCATGAGTTCCTTGTCAAGGTTTCCAATGAATTGAACTAATTTCGACTTCTCAACCGTTTGAATATTATCTAAATTAATCGCGGACGTATTTTTCAAGCCTTGCTCGATTCCAATAATGACTTCTGCTGGTGAACCGTGAATCGTAGAACTAATCGGCACAACAATCACATAATTGAGCAATGGAATCGCCTTCGTGCGGCTTAGAACCAGCACCGGCCTGCGTTTATCCGGCAGTTTGAATTCATGAAGCCAGATTTCGCCGCGATGAATCAATCGATCCATACCTGTTCTCCGATCCACTCACCGACCTCACGGTCAAATTCTTCACGTGCGCGTGGGTCACCGTAGGCGCGCTCATATTGCCTGTCAATTTCATGTTCCGTTTTCCATTTCAAAAAAAAACGGGCAGCGCCCTGGAAAAACGTTGAAACATCCATCGCTTTGAAATCTTTGTCTTGATTTATCGCCTCAAGTAGGGCGTCATCCACTTCGACTTGAATCGTTTTCATGGTTTATTCCCGCTGTTCAATTTTTTATTTTGCCCCGCCTTCACGGCGCAACGTTTCCAGTTCCGCGGCGCATTCTTGGGCGATGCGCAATTTTGTTTTGGACTCATGCACATACGCCTCTCTCTACTCGAACAACGCCTCGATAAACGCCTCAGGCTCGAACGGCTGCAAATCGTCCATGCCCTCGCCCACGCCGATAAACCGCACTGGAATCTTGAGCTGCTCTTGAATCGCGAAGATGATGCCGCCTTTCGCGGTACCGTCGAGCTTGGTGACGATCAAGCCGGTGACGCCGGCGGTTTCGAAAAAGGCCTGGGCCTGGCGCAAGCCGTTCTGGCCGGTGTTGGCGTCGAGCACGAGCAACACGTCGTGCGGCGCTTCGGGCTGCACGCGCTTCATCACGCGCATCATTTTCTTCAGTTCTTCCATCAAATTGCTTTTGGTGTGCAAGCGGCCGGCGGTGTCAACGATGACGACTTCGGTTTGCCGCGAGTTCGCTGCGGTCAGCGCATCGAACACCACCGCGGAGGGATCGCCGCCGGCTTTGGTTTTGACGATGTCCACTTGCGCGCGTTTGGCCCAGATCTCCAATTGATCCGCGGCAGCAGCGCGGAACGTATCTGCCGCCGCCACCAACACCGAGCGGCCGCGCTGGCGAAACACATGCGCAAGCTTGGCAATTGTCGTGGTTTTGCCGACCCCGTTCACGCCGACGATCATCAGCACATAAGGCCGCTGCGAGGGCGAAAAGAAATCAGCCGTGTTGCTCCACTTGCCGTTCGTGGTGGACTCAAGACGCTCGACGAGGAATTCTTTCAAGCAATCAAGCACCGCCTCACGCGAGGCGGTCTGGCCGAAGCCGAGGCGTTCGCGCAAGCGATCGAGAAAAGCAGTTGTCATCGTCACGCCGAGATCAGCGGAAATCAACATGCTTTCCAGCTCATCGACCAGGGCTTGATCGAGACGTGCTTTGCCGGTGACGGCGTGTACGACATTATCAACCAGGCTGCGGCGGGTTTTGCTCAAGCCGGACTTCAGTTTTTCAAAAAAGGAAGCCATGAAAGATCAAATCAAATTTGGGTGACCGAGACAAAGCGCA
>QEVD01000460.1 GCA_003576975.1 Candidatus Zhuqueibacterota bacterium | reverse complement strand
TAACGCAACCACCATTCCTTTCTGGTAGCTTTAAAGTCTGCGAACCAACGGCAGGCGAAATAAAGCATCACGATCGCTATCGCCCAAACCAAGTACAGAAGTGCGAGACTCCAGGTGTATCCCTCCGGCGGCGGTGGATTGCCCATGGGATGGTTGGCGAAGAGCCAGGGGCTGACTTCGCCCAGCCGGATCTTAGACACCACCAGCGCCAGTAGGTGAATCAGGGGAATGTGAAGCATGTAGAAGAAGAACGGAACACGGCCAAAGACGCTAATCGCGCGGGCAAGAGAACCGTGGACTCGTTCGAATATCGGAATCAACGCGATGGTCGGACCCAGTGTCATCAGCAGAAAGTTGAGTGAGGCAGGATACTTGGTGGTGTTGAGAAATGCAAACAGCGCGGGCATCGTTCCGGCGCCGTTTGGTCCTTGTGCTGCAGAACCCCATGGACGTGGATCGCCATAGAGATTGAAGCCGCGTAGCACGAGAAAAAGCGCCAGGGCGCCGAGGCCGATCGCCAGGCAAAGGCGGTTTCTCTGCGCCGGCGCCAAAGTCAAAATCTTGCCAAAAGCATAGCCCGCGAGTAAAGCACAATTAAATTCGGCCCACCATCACCGAACTGAATCGGGCCTGCAAAAAATCCCAGGTAGAGAATTTTCCAAAGTGCAGCGAGGCTACTGTCTGCGAGAGCCGGGATCAGTTCTTTCAGATGAGGATCTAGCAGGTTATGTCCCGCAATGATGACGAGACCGATGGTTCCGACCGCGACCAGCGGCAGCTTTACCAGGCCGGCCAACAGGATCATGCACCAGCCAATTGCCCAGATGACGCCGGCCATTTCGTATTGTGCAAACTCGAAATTAAATGTCCACGCCACCCGAAGAAACGTCAACTCAAGCAAGATGAGCCAGAAGCCACGGATGATGAGAAACCGAGACAGGTCGGCGTGTTTGCGACCATAGAAAAAGGCGCTTGCCGGCCAGGAAAAGAAATGCCGGCGCGCAGAAGTGTGTGATCCAGCGGGTAAAGAAAATGCCTGGCTCCGGACCACCGGCGGGAAGGCCCGAGTAGACGCGGACGTGGTCGACAGCCATCAAAATCATGACGGCGCCGCGAATGAGATCAATTGACGCAATGCGGGAAGGTGGCGCAATGTCTTTCGTCTGGTGTAATGAAGTTATTGTGGTCATCAAGTCGTATAACGGGGGTGAACCGCCAGGTGCGTGGCTTGCGAGTCCGGCGATGAGGGGAGGGAGAGAAGCCCGCCCCGACTCGCTTAGAAAAGATAGCTTGCATTTACCACGATTTCTTTCTCGAACTCGAGCACAGCTTTTCTTTCTTACGAATCTGCTTTTCGCTCTTTCACGCTTTGTATTATTCATCATTTTACCGAGATACCTTGAGATGATCATTTGGTTAGACTTTTAATATCATTTGGATCCGCACCGTTTGCTAGAAGCATGTCCACAATATCCGAATGATTATGAGCTGCTGCATGCCAAAGTGCAGAAACGCCACCCTTATTTTTGAGATTAATATTGGCATGATTATCAATTAATATCTTGACGGCTTTAGTTTGCCCGTTTCGTGCTGCTCGCATTAAGGCCGTATATCCACCATCTGCACCACTTGCCCTCGCACCATCTGACCTAGCATTAACGTCTGCCCCGTTATCAATGAGAATTTTCATAATGTCGTCATAACCAAATCGCGCCGCAATCATAAGCGCAGTAACTTCGATAGAGCCTTGTGCTTTCGAGTTTACATCGGCAC
Organism: Candidatus Zhuqueibacterota bacterium; assembly: GCA_003576975.1. GTDB lineage: Bacteria > Zhuqueibacterota > Zhuqueibacteria > Zhuqueibacterales > Zhuqueibacteraceae > Coneutiohabitans. Next base: position 3,426 of record QEVD01000460.1, on the reverse strand, counting down.
CATTTTCGACCAGCACCTTGACAACTTCAACTTGATTTTGGCGTGTGGCAGACATTAGTGCCGTTTGTCCCTCCACATTTGTTTCATTGACATCGGCACCTTCCTTTATAAGCTTTCGCACTTCTGCTATATCGCCATTGTATGCAGCAGACATCAAAGGCGTATTCCTAATCTTGACAGGTATTTCACTCTCACTGTTGGCAAAGGAGTCAGTCAAAGCCTTTTTGAAATCTCCATCTGATATCAAAGGCGCATTCCTAATCTTGACAGGTATTTCACTCTCACTATTGGCAAAGGCGACAGTCAAAGCCTTTTTGAAATCTTCCATGGTGTAATTCTTCTTCTCAAACATGAATTTAATTGCCGCTTTTGCGCCTCCCTCGTCTGTTATTCCGATTTGTATTTGATCTCGGCCTAATTTCACTTCATGAATCTCTACTTTTCTACCTTTATGCCAAACTCGCACCTCTCCATCTTTTATTTTCTTGCTCGCCTCGTCTGCAAAATCTTCTGCTGATGTGGATTGTGTGTCTCTAAATGCAGATAGCCCTTCACCAACTTTTGCTTTGTAGTATGTCTTCCCATCAGGATCAACATATGTCGCATCTTTTCCTCCTATGCCATACTGAATTCTTACAACGTCGATTCTTAACCATTTTTGCTGTCCTTCTAGTTCTTTTGCCATAGCTTGTATTGTTGTTGTAGAGTCCCCCTGCCCTCCAGCAAAAATTGGCGGAATAGAAAACGCGACGATAAAAAGTATCGAACATTCAAAATAGGTAAAGCGTTTCATTTTAAGCCTCCGTATATAAAGACGGTAATCTCTGGTCTTATTAAACCATCGAAATTCCTTTGCATACCGAATCACAGTTTTGGAATTTTAGGGCAACCTCAAATCAATGCCTCAAAAATACTTCAAAAACTTCCTCAGCGCGACTCCGGAAGTTCTAATACGAGTTTCAGCGGTTACGGGATTTCCCGCCGAGCGGGATGTCGCGTCGCGCCAAAAAAGATTGGGATAGTTTTGTTCCAGCGTAAAACCAATTTGGGCTTGACTGAAATCATCTTCCTTCTCCAGTAACCATCTCAGACAGCGGACGCCGCCACACGCCACCGCCATTAGTTCCCACAAAGAGATGCGAGCCGTTCACGGCGAGAGTCAAAACAAAAGTGTTCGTCAAGCCGGTATTGACGTCAGTCCAATTTGTGCCGTTATTGGTGGAAAGAAACACGCCATAAGTTCCCGCAAAGAGATTCGAGCCGCTCACGGCGAGAGACAAAACAGGAGCGCCCGGCAAGCCGGTATTGACGGCGGTCCAGCTTGTGCCGTTGTTGGTGGAAAGAAACACGCCGCCCTCTTCTGCTCCCGCAAAGAGATGCGAGCCGTTCATGGCAAGGGCTCTGATAGGGGTGTCCGTCAAGCCGGTATTGACAGCGGTCCAGCCTGTGCCGTTGTTGGTTGAAAGAAACACGCCGCCCTCCTCAGCTCCCGCAAAGAGATGTGAGCCGTTCACGGCAAGAGAAAAGACATGAGTATTCGTCAAGCCGGTATTGATGGCTGTCCAGCTTGCGCCGTTGTTGATGGAAAGAAACACGCCACCAAAAGTTCCCGCAAAGAGATTCGAGCCGTTCACGGCGAGAGCATTGACAATAGTGTCCGTTAAACCGGTATTAACGACGGTCCAGCTTGTGCAGTTGTTGGTGGAAAGAAACACGCCGCCACCAAAAGTTCCCGCAAAGAGATTCGAATCGTTCACGGCAAGAGATAAAACGGTAGGGCTCGTCAAACCGGTATTGACGGCGGTCCAGCTTGTGCCGTTGTCGATGGAAAGGAACACGCCGCCATTAGTTCCCGCAAAGAGATTCGAGCCGCTCGCGGCTAAGCACCGAACATCGCCTTCGTTGGGGCCATTGGTTTGAATCCACTGCGCCTGGAGGCTTTGTGCGCCAAGTAGGAGCACGATAGTGAAGAAAAAATATAGGCGTTTCATGTTTGGTTTCCTTGATTATGTTTTTGGGTATGCGGCGGCTAACACTTAGAATTTTATCCGTAATTCAGGCCGCCAATATCTTGCGGAGAGGCTGCACGTCCCGAAGGGGTACATTTGCTCATGAGTCAATTACGGATAAAATTGTGTTGAACGAAACGATGGTGTGTAGTTTCTCGATGGGTATTCTTTCCCGCTTCTGTGCCTGCAGTGGGAGGGTGGTTGGGTTTGCGATGAGCGTAGCTCTGCAAACGCGGATAAGTGATCCGAGCCAAAAGCGGCGATAGAGGTTGCATCGCGAAACTCCTCATCTTCTGCCAAGCATCCCGGGCAGGTTGCGCGCAGCAGTCGCCCCAAAATGATGGCCTTATTATGCAAAACGTAAGGCACAGAATCAAGTGAGATTTTTGCATACGAATGCCATTTATCAAGACCTGTTGAAAAAAGGTGTTTATTTGAAATTCAAATTCTGTTATATTGACTCTGACAAATGATAGATTGCAAAATGATCCCCAGGAAAGCAGAGTGCCATGACCATCACATTGACGTCAGATATTGAAAGCGCGTTGGCGCAATATGCCCGCAAGATCGGCACAACGCCAGAACTGCTCGCCTTGAAAGTCTTGGAGGAGCAACTCCTGGCTTCGCCGGATGCACTGAAAGTATCTCCGGGGGATAAAGGGCGAACGTTGTTCGATTTTTTGGGTGGGCATCTCGGTGCGCTTTCGAGCAGTGAATTCATTCCCGGTGGTGCGCAAATGTCGAAGAATTCCGGAAAGAAATTCTCGACCTTGATGGAGGAAAAGCGCCAACGAGGGCGATTGTGATACTCACGGATACCGGCCCTTTGGTGGCATTGCTTGATAAAGACGATTCTCACCATGCGGCTTGCATCGAGGCATCGAAACATCTTCCGGCGGCGCCCTTGGTGACCACGTGGCCTTGTTTCACTGAAGCGATGTACCTGCTTGGAGCAGTAGGAGGCTATCGCTACGAGGCTGAACTCTGGAAACTGCTGCGCGACCAGAAACTCTTCTTACTCGATTTGACTCAAGCCGAGATTGTTCGCGCCAATGATTTTATGGAGAAATATCAAAATGTGCCAATGGATTTGGCGGACGCATCGTTAGTAACGATTGCTGAACATCGCGAATTCCGGCGGGTATTTACGATCGACAGCGATTTTCGAGTTTATCGTTTGGCAGATGGAACGGCCCTGGAGATCGTGCCGTTCTCATGACGAAAACGACGCTAAAATATTACCAACATTGCGAAGATGTTCGCTAAAACAAGAGTTTACGCTCAAAAAACGCGCATCACCGTCGGCCTCCTAACTCAAAGGTCGGAGGTTCAAATCCTCAAATCCTCTCCCCGCAACCAATCTAAATCATTGATTTTGTGTAGCAAGGGAATCCAAAAGATTCCCTTTTTTATTTTG
>QEVD01000459.1 GCA_003576975.1 Candidatus Zhuqueibacterota bacterium | reverse complement strand
TAAGCCCATCGGTGAGAAGCAATGGTTTAGTTGGTGATCAAAGGTTGCACAGTTTGTATCTGAAGCTTTTCCAGAGACCTATTTTGCTAAATTTTTTTTTGAGATTGGCAAGAAGGGTTAGATTGCGGTGAGGAAACGGCCAAAATTGGTTTTTTCAAGATATTGTTAATTTTATTTTTACTTTGATAGACTTTGCTGGCGCGGGCGCAGGTGCTGGTTTTGTTTGCTGCATTAAAGATCTCACCTTTGCGCCAAGCCCATCAATTGCGCCACTTTCGCGCGATAATTCGAGATGCGATTTAAACTCGACGCTGTAAATGTCGAGAATCGTCAAAAACAGCACGGCGATGACAGGTCCAACAATGAAACCCATGACGCCAAAAACACTGATGCCGCCAAGCGTCGAAAAGAAAATCATCAAGTCGTGCATGCCGGCATCTTTCCCCACCAGGCGCGGTCGCATGAGGTTGTCAATGTTGCCGATGATCACCATACCCATGAATGCGATGGCAAGGCCGTGCCACACATGGCCGGTGGCAATCTGAATTATAGCGATGGGTACCATCACCAACCAGGCGCCCACCGAAGGCAAGATCGACAACACCACCATGATCACGCCCCACAAAATCGGTGAGCTAATGCCGAAGGCCCAGAGCGTCAACCCGCCCAAAAAGCCTTGCATCAAACCGATGAGCAGCGTGCCCTTGACCGTCGCGCGCGCCACCGAAACGAAACGCAAGATCAACGCCTCTTCGTACACGTCATCGAGCGGGCTGAGATATTTGATGCGTTGCACGATGCGCTCCCCGTCTTTGAAGAAGTAATACATCGTAAACAACATCACAAACAAGTTGGTGACCAGGGCAATGGTGCCTTGCGAGGTTTCATTGATAAATTTTGCCAGCCACGACCCCAGGGTTTTGGCGCTCTCCTGCAAGTACGAATGCCAATCGATTTCCGCCAGATTCAGCGCGCGCGCCAGCGGGGAATCCAGGAATTTTCCAAAAAAGCTGGTCTCGCCCTGCGCAATGATTCTTTGAATTTCGGTTTGCGCCGTCTGAAAAAAGGCAATGGCTTCTTGCGCCACCATGGCCGCAAGCACATAAACCGGAATGAGCAGGCCGAGCAATAAAATGGCGCAACAAGCCAGCGAACTGATGCCGGGCCGGCCTTTGAAGACGCCGAGCAGCCGCTCATAAAAAGGAAAAAACAGCGCCGAAAATACGGCGGCGAGCAGAACGGGCACAATGAAAATGCTGACGACGTTGTAAAACACCACCATCGTGGCGACCAGCACGATCAACAAAAAATGGCGGCTGAATTTCTCGGCTTTCAGTTTGCGAAATGCGAGTTTGCGTTCATCCGCACTGGGGGAAGAACCCGCGGGCATATTCATCCTATTTCAAAATTTGATACAGGCTTTTGACCAAATGTTTTATAATCACGAAGATTTATCATTACTCATTGGCAGTTGACGATTAGCCGCTCATCAGTCCCGGCATTGCAATTAATCCGCGCTATGATATTCGAACCCCATCAGAAAAGCAAGGTTTTTATGAACCAACCGCGCGGGCGAGCGCGGCGATACGGTTGCCTGGCCTTAACTTATTTATTGATAATTGTGAATTAACTTGTCACATTTTAGCCGGTAAAATTAGGCTACTCTTGTCGAGTTAAATGCCAAACCTCAGCAGTTCGATCCCCCTTTTGGAATCAGAATTAAATAACTTTCGCATCTCAAACCGTGAATAAAAGCCAATTAGAAATTGATTCGCGTGCATTCACGTTAACTAGCGGTTCCAGGAAATGGGTAGATTATTTAGATGGAGTTCCTTTATCTGATTCCTCCTGAGCCACAATGCACGAAAACCACGAGGTTTGAAAAAGCGAGTGCTGGCTTGGGTTGATAAAGGCAGTAATTCACCGGGGTTGATTGAGAACACTCTCGCAAAAAATTCAAACGGTGAGGGAACCCGGCCAAACTGCACCGCGAGCTTGTCGAAATGTGACCTGGCTTCGACAAGCTTGGCCCGCGTAGAAAACAAATTCCCATCGCTTTCAGAGACAACAGAGCAGAACGCTTATTCATCAGATAGCAACGTGAGGCGGTAAAAGCAGAAAAAATCACAAACAAATCCTCGGAGAAAATCATGTCTGAAATCAACCGCATTCTCGATCAACTCAAACGTGCGTACGAAGGCGAGGCCTGGCATGGCCCATCGGTGAAGGAAGTGCTCGCCGGCGTTACGGCAGTTCAAGCTGCGGCAAAACCTTTGCCCAACGCGCACAGCATTTGGGAAATCGTGCAGCACATCGCTTTCTGGGAAAACGGTTTGCGCCGGCGACTCGCGGGCGAGGTTTTCAAAGCGCGTCTTGAGGACGAATGGCCGGCAGTGACTGACACCAGCGAGGCCGCCTGGCAAAATACATTGGCAGCCTTGGAGCGCGGCCAGCACGAACTGCGGCAGGCCATTTCAGAGCTGACGGAGGCGCGCTTGAGCGAGCGCGTTCCAGGCGAGCCTTATTCGATTTATTTCATGTTGCACGGCGTGATTCAACATGATTTGTATCACGCCGGCCAGATTGCCTTATTGAAGAAAGCATGAAGCTGCGCCAGGAATTTATACTTGAGTCTGAAGATTTGTTTTTGTACTCTCGTATTCGTCACGGCAGCCCGCTGCCGGCGAAACCCAAGAATTGCCTGGTGCTTAACGTCACGATCAAATTCATATGAGCCGTCGTACTGAAACGCTATTTTGGCAGCCGGAGGCTGTGCAAGCCCTGCTGCCGACGCGGATTGTGGGAAAAAATCTCGTCATTTTTAATCGCATTACTTCGACGAACGACTTCCTCAAACGCATTGCGCGGCGCGGCGCGGCCACCGGCACCGTGGTTTTGGCGGACGAACAAACTGCCGGGCGCGGGCGCCTGCAACGTCCCTGGCAATCACCGCCGGGCAAAGGCCTTTGGTTTTCCATTCTACTGCGGCCGCAACTTGCGCCGGAGAATATCGGCATTATCTCATTGGCGATTGCTGCCGTGGCGGCAGAAGCGTTTGCAAAAATCGGCGGCGAGGGGTTTCACGTCAAATGGCCTAATGATGTAATGTTCAACGGCAAGAAGGTTTGCGGCATTTTATGCGAAACTCAAATCGTGCAGGATGAAATCGAAGCCGTTATTGCCGGCGTGGGGGTGAACGTTTTGCAAACCGAACAAGAGTTTGCGCCGGCGCTGCGATCACGTGCGACTTCGCTGGCGCAAGCCTGCGGCAAGTTTGTTGACCGCCAGCACTTGTTGATCGATTTGCTCACTCTGCTCGAGCGGGATCTTTTTGGCAATTTGCGCAGCAAACTGGCGCTGCTCAAAGCCGCATGGTGCAGCCACTGTTATGATTTCGGCCAGCATTTGACGGTGACGCTGGGCACAAAAGAAAAATTAAAGCGCATGACCACAGGCGTGTTCGAGGGCGTCGGCGACGGCGGCGAATTGATTTTGCGCCTGTCCAACGGCACCTCGCAATTTTTTTCGGCAGGCGAGATTACGCTGGCGCGGGAGGCGGCATGATTCTGGTGATCGACATCGGCAACACCAATATCACGCTGGGCTTGCTGGAGCAGCGCCAGCTTAAAGCCCGGTGGCGGCTGCACAGCAAAAACGCCCACACCAGCGATGAAATCTGGATCATGTTGAAGATGATGCTGGAATCGGAGGGCTTCCGCCTCGATCAAATGCAAGGCTGTGCGCTCAGCTCGGTAGTGCCCCATCTCACGCCGGTTTTCGAGCGCATGCTTCAACAACGCTTGCGCGTTCCTTTCGTGAATGTGTCTTCGGATTTGGATACCGGCATCAAAATACTGTATGAGAATCCCCGGCAAGTGGGCGCGGATCGCATCTGCAATGCCGTGGCGGGTTATGATAAATTCGGCGGGCCGTTGGTGGTGGTGGATTTTGGCACGGGCACAACTTTCGACGTGGTGACCAAGAATGCAGAGTATCTCGGCGGCATCATTGCGCCGGGACCCGAAACCACGGCAACTGTTTTGCATCATGTGTCGGCCAAACTGCCGCGCGTCGAGTTAGAATTTCCCTCAAGCGTCATCGGGAAGACGACAGAGACGAGTATTCAAGCGGGATTGATGTTCGGCGGCGTGGAGTTGATCGACGGCCTCAATCGCCGCATCAAACGCGAGCT
>QEVD01000458.1 GCA_003576975.1 Candidatus Zhuqueibacterota bacterium | reverse complement strand
TCGCGCAAGTGGGGATCGTCATCGACGATCAGGATGACGGGCGCTTCTTGCATGTTATCACCTCTCTCATGTTTCCCCAAGTAAACCTCGTGTTTGCAAAATGAAACGCGCGGCGGTTTAAACTGCATCAAAATGATCAATCCCGCCGCCAATTGCAAGCGCAGTGCCGCGCCCAAACCGAGATTGAGATTGCGCGACATTTTAAATTTGGTTACGTTGCGCCGGTGGTTTCGAAACGAGTATCAGTCTTGCAAACGGATGAACCGCAAGCAATCACGATTCAAGAAAGTATGAACATCACACTAAATCCAGTCAAAGCGATCAACGGCCGCCTCACGGTTCCCGGCGACAAATCCATCTCGCATCGCGCATTGATGCTGGCCGCGGTGGCGGAGGGCGAGAGCCGCATTACCGGCCTCTCGGCGGGCGCGGATGCGCAAAGCACACGGCAATGCTTGCAGCAACTCGGCGTTGCGATTCAAGCTGAAGGCGACAACGTTCTCGTTCATGGAAAGGGATTCACGGGTTTGCGGCCGGCGCCGCAAGCGCTCGACGCGGGAAACTCCGGCACCACGATGCGCTTGCTCAGCGGTATTGTGGCAGGATGCCCCTTCACCACCATGATGCACGGCGACGCCTCGCTCAGCCGCAGGCCGATGAAACGAATCATTGAACCCTTGCAGCGCATGGGCGCACGCCTCGAAGCGACGCCTGCCGGCACGGCGCCGCTTACGATTCAAGGCGGCAATTTGCAAGGCATGCGTTATGAAATGCCGATTGCCTCGGCGCAGGTAAAAAGCTGCATTCTGTTTGCGGGATTGCAGGCAGAAGGTGAAACGATTGTGATCGAACCGCAGTCAACACGCGATCACAGTGAGCGCATGCTGGCCGCAATGGGCGCGGATTTGTACATTACCGCGAATGCCGTGACGATTCACCCCGGCCGTTTGCAGCCTGCGATGATTAACGTTCCGGGAGATTTTTCATCAGCGGCATTTTTTATTGCGGCGGCGGCATTACTGCCGCACAGCGACTTGACCCTGACCAATATCAACTTCAATCCCACGCGCATTGGGTTGTTGCGCGTTATGCAAGAAATGTGTGCGCAAATTGATATTGAAGAGTTGGGGGCCAGCACCGGAGAACCATTGGCGAATCTGCGGGTTCGATACAGTCCGTTGCAGGCAACCGCGCTGAACTCGCAACAAATTCCACAATTGATCGATGAGATTCCGATTTTGGCGGTGCTGGCAACTCAGGCGGAGGGGCAAACGTACATCACAGGCGCACAGGAATTGCGCGTGAAAGAGAGTGATCGTCTTGCCGCGTTGGCCAAAAATTTGCTAGCGATGGGAGCGCGAGTTGAAGAACTGCCCGACGGTTTGATCATCACCGGCCCAACGCGCTTGCGCGGCGCAGCTATCGACTCGTTTGGCGATCATCGCATCGCCATGGCCTTTGCCATTGCAGGGTTATGCGCCGATTCGGCGACGACGATTTTGCATGCCGAATGCGCGGCGATTTCGTTTCCAGGATTTTTTGAGCTGCTTGAAAAGCATTGCGTCTCATGAAACCGTTGGGAATTCACCTGATCATTGATGGCTGGCAGTCACCGCCGCATCTGCTCAATGATGCCGATCACATTCGTTTTGCGTTGACGCAAGCCGTGCTTGCCGGCGGGGCGACGCTGATCGAGCTTGGTGTGCATCAATTTCACCCCCAGGGCCTCACCGCAACCGCTACGCTCGCGGAGTCTCACATGACGATTCACACATGGCCGGAGCTGGGCTATTTTGCCGCGGATATTTTTTTCTGCGGCAACGGCGATGCGGAGGCGGCCATGCGAGTATTGCTGGAATGCTTGCAGGCGCAGCAGTCGCGCGTGCGCAAAATCATGCGCGGTGAACCGGTGGACGTGGGATAGCGGCAACAGCGTCAAGCATGCCAGGATTTGTAAGACCTGTATGCCGGCATTGCGACCTCAGAGAAAGTTCTGGCAAACGTCGTGAGGTTTTGTTATCGTTGACTGCCCGGCGAAAGAGTTTTCCAGGGTTGCTGGCGGTGCAGACACCAAGAAATGAATTTTCGAGAAGCGAAGAAGCCGTCGTATGAATTTTGGCAGCCAGAATCGGCAATCCCAACTGCTCCTGGCCCGGGCAAAACATTGCCAAGCTTGAATGCCGAAACACTTTTGCAAAAGCGGCGGCAATTGTTTCTTTCTGCTGGAGAACTCTTGCAAAATGCCCTCGTAAAAAACGCCTGAACTTTCAAATAAAATATCAACGGAGGAGTTATGTCGTTCTGGACTGAAGCGGCGGAGTTGGTCTGGTTCGTCGTCGGGCTGGTGCTGGCGCTGGCCGAATTCATCATTCCGGGGTTGGTGATTATTTTTTTCGGCGCGGGGGCATGGATTACGGCGCTGGCGCTCATGCTCGGCGTGATCGATACGTTCAATGAGCAGCTTATTGTGTTTCTCGTATCGTCCATTGTTTCGCTGGTGTTGTTCCGCAAGCAGGGGCAGCATTATTTTGAAGGCAAAGTTTCCGGCAAGCTGGCGCTGGGAGAATCCATGGAAGATGTGCATGGCAAAAAAGCCCTGGTGATCAGCGCCATCAAACCGAAAGCACTGGGCGGAAAAGTCGAGTACAACGGCACGCCCTGGCCCGCGGAAGCGGATGTGGAAATTGAACCGGGCGCCGTCGTTGAAATTATCAGCCGCAACAATCTCACCCTGAAAGTCAAACCGCTGTCCTGAACCATCAAGTTGCAATTCTCAAAGGAGGAATGGATGTCACTTCAAACCATCATCATCTTGGGGTTGATTCTGTTTGCGCTCGTCACGCTGGCGCGCACGGCGATTGTGGTGCCGCAAAAGACGGTATTCCTGGTCGAGCGTCTGGGGAAATACCATGGCACGCTCGAAGCCGGTTTTCACATTCTGCTGCCGTTTGTGGATCGCGTCGCTTACAAGCATTCACTCAAAGAAATGGTGCTCGATGTGCCGCCGCAAACGTGTATCACCAAAGACAACATTCAAGTGGAAGTCGACGGCGTATTGTACATGCAAATCATCGATCCCGTCAAGGCCTCTTATGGCATCAGTGATTACCGCTTCGCTTCCGTTCAGCTTGCGCAAACCACCATGCGCAGCGAGGTCGGCAAGATCGAGTTGGACCGCACCTTCGAAGAACGCGTAAAGATCAATCACGAGATCATCAATGCGGTGGACAAAGCTTCCGATCCCTGGGGCATGAAAGTGACGCGCTATGAAGTGAAAAACATCGTGCCGCCCGCCAGCATTCGCGACGCGATGGAAAAACAAATGCGCGCCGAGCGTGAGAAACGCGCGTTGATCGCGGAATCCGAAGGCGATAAACAGGCCAAGATCAACCGTGCGGAAGGCGACAAGCAGGAGGCGATTGCAAAATCCGAAGGCGAAAAAATGAAACGCATCAACGAAGCCGAAGGCCGCGCCCAGGAAATCGAGCGCGTGGCGTTTGCCACGGCCAAGGGCATCCGGGAAATCGCCAACGCCATCAACGACAAAGGCGGCCTCGATGCCGTGAATTTGCGCATCGCCGAGCAGTATCTCGGCGAGTTTGGCAAATTGGCGCAGAAGAACAATACGCTCATCATCCCGTCGAATCTTTCGGATATCGGCGGCATGGTCGCGGCAGTCGGAAAAATGTTTACTGCAACGCGCGCCGCCGACGCCGGCGATATGAAGAAAGCCTGAGCATGTTATGCTTGCGGTGAAGAGTTTTGATGTTCTGCATTGACTAGTACACTGTTACCATGATTTCGTAGTCCTGCCCCTTTGTGGGGCATTGTTCCAACCCGCGCAATTTATTGGCTGCAATAGCACCCCACAAGGGGGTGGGACTACAAAAAATTAAGGTAACAGTGTACTAGTACTCTGTCATTATGGTTTGTTTACACGTGAGTAATTTCGTATCTTCCCTTACACAGTCCTTAAACTTTTGTGAGGGAAGATATGAAGAAGATG
>QEVD01000457.1 GCA_003576975.1 Candidatus Zhuqueibacterota bacterium | reverse complement strand
ACCCGGCGCCGGAGATGCCGTTTGCACCAGACGCAACCCGGCTTCAACAATGTATGCGATTTCGCTGCCATCGCCTTTCCAGGTGAAGTTGTTGATGCGCAATTGAAACGGCCCATAGCCGCTGGTGATTTGCACAGAACTGCCCGCAGTGACGGTTTGACCCGGCTCTATATCAACATAAGCTGCAGGATTGAACCACGTGCCGGATCCGCTTTTGACATAAACGATCTGCTGCCGCCCGAGATCGGCGATATTGTTGATGGTGAGGGTGGAACTGAGTCCCGGCAATATTGTCGCCTGCTGCAATTCGGCCGCGCCCTCAATGTAGATAAAAAAGATTGAAGCATTCAGCGTCTGATTTTCAATCGTGACGCGCGCCGAGCCTTTGGGGAAGGCCGCCAAATCTTCACAGCGCGGCGCGTTGGTGATGCGGCGCAAGCCCGAGCCGTCCGGGCGAATGCCGAAAATATCCGAATCAAAGCGCGAACAGCCAAACTCGTGCGCGCTGATGAAGGCGATTTCCTCGCCGTCGGGACGCCAGCCCGGCACGGGATAAATCGAAACCAAGCCGCGCGGCGTGCTGTAAATCACGCGATCGTTGCTGCCGTCGGGATCGACCAGATGCAGCTCCGAAGTGCCCGGCTCGGTTTCCGTAGCGCCAACGACGCGAAAGTAGGCGATCGTGCCGGGCAGATTCGAGGGCGCTTGTGCAAACAGTGAAGCAGCCGTCGCTGCGATCAATAGGAACGTTTTTGACATCTTTGCCGCGGAGCAGTAACGCAGATTCTGCATGGCCCTTCCTTTCGTTGTCGTTGAGAGATGGAGATTGTAGGTATACTAAAAAAATAATTTGACATTGAAATGCAAGCAGCTTTTCAATTGTTGCGCCAAAAAAGTGATTGCTTCTTTGATGCGAAAAATTAGCTTCAGGCAAATCCGTTTTGATCAAAACGAGTCGAGGAAAGTATTATGGCCGCATCCGAACCCGCCATCAGCGTCGCCATGGTCGATGACGACGAAGCCGTGCGCAGCATGATCGCAACCCTGGTTGAAAACGCCGAAGGCCTGCACTTTGCCGGCGCGTATTCGAGCTGCGACGACGTGCTGGAAAACATGATCGAAATCATTCCCGACGTAGTGTTGATGGACATCAACATGCCGGGCCGTTCCGGCATCGAATGCGTCGAAGCGCTCAAGCTGGAAATCCCCGATCTCAAAATTCTCATGCTCACCAATTACAGCGATGACGAGCGCATTTTCGATTCGTTGCGTGCGGGCGCTGTCGGTTATTTGCTTAAAAATTCCTCCATCGAAAAGTTGTCGGAATCCATCAAAGAAGCCTATCGCGGGGGCGCGCCCATGTCCGGCGAAGTGGCGCAAAAAGTGCTGGCCTATTTTCAAGGCCAGAAGAAAAACGCGAAATACACTGCCGAGCTTTCCGATCGCGAGCTCGACGTTTTGCGCGCGCTCACCGAAGGCTTGAGCAACAAGGAAATCGCCGCACAATTGTTCATCAGTTTGCCCACCGTGCGCTTCCATCTCAAAAACATCTACGCCAAGCTGCACGTCAACTCCCGCACCGAAGCGGTGATCAAGGCGATGCAGGAAAAGCTGGCGTGAGAATGGGACAGATGTGAACCACGAAAGGCGCGAAACACACGAACAAAGAATCTTTCGTGTATTTCGTGTGGTTTGTGGTTAGAAATAATTTCTCCGGTTGCAGTTCAGCCCTCTTGCCTGTATATTCTCCCTGACCCGGAATCCAAGGGGTGTTCGATAATCCTCTTTCGCACAAACCAAGACTCGATTTATGTCCGCTGAAACACACTCTCAACTCGCCAATTTCATTTGGAGCATTTGCAACCTGCTGCGCGGGCCGTACAAGCGCAATGAATATCGCAAAGTCATTTTGCCGCTCACCGTGTTGCGGCGGTTTGATTGTTTGCTCGCGCCCACCAAGGAAAAAGTGCTGAAAGAATATCCGGCTCTCAAAGGCAAATCAGAGAGCATCATCCTGGGCAGGCTCCGCAAGATTACCGGACGGCCGTTTTACAATATTTCCAAATTGGATTTTGCCAAACTGCTGAATGATCCCAACCAGCTCGCGCCCAATCTGAACAAGTACATCACCAGCTTTTCATCGAACGTGCGCGAGATTATGGATCGTTTCGCTTTCGACCAGCAAATCGCGCGCATGGCCGAAAAGAATCTGCTCTTCGAAGTCGTCAAGGCGTTCAGCAAAGCCGATCTCTCTGCTGAGAAAGTGGATAACATGCAGATGGGTTATGTTTTCGAAGAACTCATCCGCATCGGCGCGGAACAAGCCAACGAAGAAGCCGGCGAGCATTTCACCCCGCGCGAGGTAATCAAGCTGATGGTGAATCTCCTGCTCTCGCCGGAAAAAGATCTGCGCCGCAGCCACGTGGTGAAAACCATTTACGATCCCGCGTGCGGCACCGGCGGCATGCTCTCGGTCGCGGAAAAATACATTCGCAATTTGAACGTTGAGGCCAACCCGCAGCTCTATGGCCAGGATTGGAACGACGAAGCGTGGGCGGTGTGCAAATCCGACATGCTCATCAAGGGCGAAGACGCGGATAATATCATTCTCGGCGATATTTTTTCCAAAGACGGTTACGATCGCGAGCAGAACGGGAAGAAGCACACCTTCGACTACATGCTCGCCAATCCGCCGTTCGGCGTGGAATGGAAACAGCAGGCCAGCTTCATCGAAAAGGAGCACAAAACGTTGGGTTATCAAGGCCGGTTTGGCGCGGGCTTGCCGCGCATCAATGACGGTTCGCTGCTTTTCCTGCAACACATGCTCTCGAAGATGCAGCCGCCAAATCTCGCTAAAAACGCGGGATCTAACGACAAAGGCGGCAGCCGCATCGGCATTGTGTTTAACGGCTCGCCGCTGTTCACCGGCGATGCCGGCAGCGGGGAGAGCAACATCCGCCAGTGGATTATTGAAAACGACTGGCTCGAAGCCGTGGTCGCTCTGCCCGACCAGCTTTTTTACAATACCGGCATTTCGACTTATATTTGGATTCTCACTAACCGCAAAGAGGCGGAGCGCAAAGGCAAGGTTCAACTCATCGACGCCCGGCAGTTTTACGTGAAGATGCGCAAGAGCCTCGGCAACAAGCGCAACAAGATCGGCGACAAAGACGAGACTTCGACAGGCGTTCGACTGAGCGCTCACGCCGAAGGCTCAGTCTCCGAGCCGGATCAGATCGGCGAAATCGCTAAAATTTATGGCAATTTTCGCGACGGTGAAACACGCACGTTTACAATCGACGGCCAGCAAAAAAATCTTGTGGTCAGCAAAATTTTTGACAACGCCGATTTTGGTTTTCACAAGATCACGGTGGAGCGGCCGCTGCGGCTGAATTTTCAGGCCAGCGCCGAGCGCATCGCAAGAATAGAAGATGAGAGCGCTTTCAAAAATCTAGCGACGAGCAATAAGAAGAACGAAAAAGTTCGCGCGCAGGAAATTGCCGAGGGCAAGCAGCGGCAAGAAGGAATTCGCAGCATTCTGCTCGCTTTGCGCCGCGACCAACTTTACCAAGGGCGCGAAGCCTTTCTTGCGGATTTAAAAGCCGCGGCGCAACAACATGATCTGCGCCTCAGCGCTGCGGAGTCGAAGGCGATATTGAGCGCGCTTTCCGAACGCGATGAAACCGCGGAAATCTGCCGCGATAAAGACGGCAACCCGGAGCCGGACGCCGAATTGCGCGACACCGAGACTGTGCCGCTGAAAGAGAGCATCGAAGAATACTTCAAACGCGAAGTGCTGCCGCATGTATCTGATGCGTGGATTGACCACAGCAAAACCAAAGTCGGGTATGAGATTCCGCTCAATCGCCACTTTTATCGCTACGAGCCGCCGCGGCCGCTGGAGACATCAAAAAGCTTGAAGGTGAAATTCTCGCTTTGTTGAAGGAGGTGACGGCCTAAAACTCCGTCCCGTAGGGACGGCTGAAAATAGCCCCGCAATTCATTGCGGGGGAGCAATTCATTGCGGGGAAAAGAAGAACAGTTTTATCCAAGTCCCGCAAGGGACGAATGAAAAAACTAACGAGGGGATCGTGTTATGGCTCATTCCTACATCTGCAATCATGTGCATTATGTTTTTAGCACCAAACATCGTCAAAAAATTATCACCCCGGAATTGGAAGAGCGCCTGTGGCCCTACATGGGCGGTATCGCCCGCGAGAACAGGATGAAGGCACTCGCCATCGGTGGTGTCGAAGATCATGCCCACGTTCTGTTGTCTTTGCCCGCAACGATCACGATTGCGAAAGCGATTCAATTGGTCAAAGGCGGATCGTCGAAATGGATTTCCGATACCTTTCCTTCTCATCGTGACTTCGAATGGCAAGAGGGCTACGGTGCGTTTAGCATCAGCATTTCACATGTTGAGGCCACGATTGCCTACATCAATAATCAACACCAGCACCATCGCCAAGAAACGTTTGAAGAAGAATATCGGGCGATTTTGAAGAAGCACGGGATTGAATATGATGAAAGATATTGGTTGGGGTAAGGTGGTGTTGCGAATGGCGGTTTTATATTGTCCCAAAGGGACATGTGACAATAGCCCGCCAATTTATTGGCGGGAAAAAAATCAGAAAATATCAAAAGTCCCGAAGGGACGGTTGAGAAAGACGTTTCAGATGTTATCGACATTTGTTTTCATTCGTCCCTTGCGTGCGGGACTGGATGATCTATGAATCCCTTTTTCCCCGCGATGAATCGCGGGGCAATTTTCAGGTTGTCCCTGCGGGACAAAAGGCGGTTGCGGCAGCCAGAACCGATGACGAGTTTGATCAAAATTGCCTGACAAAGCGAAAGGGAAGATGAATCGTGAAATACCCGGCCTATCCAAAATACAAACCCAGCGGCGTCGAATGGCTCGGCGAGGTGTGTTGCATGACAATAGACAATAGCCCACCAATTTATTGGTGGGAAATGGAATTCATGAAGATATAAAAGTCCCGAAGGGACGGTTGAAGAACGCGTTTCAAATGTTATCAATATTGGGTTTGCATTCGTCCCTTGCGGGACTGGATGATCTATGAATCCCATTTTCCCCGCGATGAATCGCGGGGCTATTTTCACGCTGCCCAGAAATAAATTTCTGGGCTATTTTCGCAATGTCCCTGCGGGACAAAAGGCGGCTGCGGCGGCCAAAACCGATGACGAGTTTGACCAAAATTGCCCGGCAAAACGAAAAGGAAGATGAATTGTGAAATACCCGGCCTATCCCAAATACAAACCCAGCGGCGCCGAATGGCTCGGCGAGGTGTGTTGCATGACAATAGACAATAGCCCACCAATTTATTGGTGGAAAATGGAATTCATGAAGATATAAAAGTCCCGAAGGGACGGTTGAGAAAGACGTTTCAGATGTTAGCGACATTTGTTTTCATTCGTCCCTTGCGGGACTGGATGATCTATGAATCCCTTTTTCCCCGCGATGAATCGCGGGGCAATTTTCAGGTTGTCCCTGCGG
>QEVD01000456.1 GCA_003576975.1 Candidatus Zhuqueibacterota bacterium | reverse complement strand
GCTTTTGCTTTCTCCCAAACCCTTAACTTGGCACCGCAGGTTGTCGGGTATAGAACAAAATTGGCGAAAGATAGCATAGAAGTTCATGCGGCGCAAAAGAAAAATACTGTTTCCCGCAACGCTGCAATGAACCGTTTGGGCGGAGAATCCCTGGCTTGACCTTTGATGAAATATTTTATACACTGCATCAAATCTCGCAGGGAGGTTTAACCAGCTAAAGGTGGATGGCTATGAAAATTTTTGAAGGTATGGCCGAACACAATCACGAAGAAGTGGTGTTCTGCCATGATCGCGACTCGGGTTTGAAGGCCATTATTGCTATTCATGACACGACGCTCGGGCCGTCATTAGGCGGCGCGCGCATGTGGCCTTACAAAACCGAAGAAGAAGCCTTGTATGATGTGTTGCGGTTGTCACGCGGCATGACGTACAAAGCTGCAGCCGCGGGCTTGAATCTCGGCGGCGGCAAGGCCGTCATCATCGGCGACTCTGCCACGGACAAGGATGAAATGTGTTTCCGCGCATTCGGGCGTTTTGTCGAAGGACTTGCCGGGCGCTACATCACAGCGGAAGATGTGGGCACCGACGTGCATGACATGGAGTGGGTGCGCATGGAGACGCAATGGGTCACCGGCATTTCAGAAGCGCTGGGCGGCAGCGGCGATCCCTCGCCGGTGACGGCGCGCGGCGTGTATTACGGCATCAAAGCCAGCGCGGAGGAGTTGTTCGGCACACCCACCTTGCGCGGCCGCAAGGTGGCGATTCAGGGCGCGGGCCATGTCGGGTATTTTCTCGCGGAGTTTTTGACGAAAGAAGGCGCGAAGGTTTTTATCACGGATATCAAGCCGGGCCGCGTGCAAAAAGTGGTGGATGAATTCGGTGTGACGGCAGTTGAGCCGGAAAAAATTTATGACGTCGACGCCGACATTTTTGCGCCGTGCGCGCTCGGCGCGATTATCAATGAGGAAACCATTCCCCGTTTTAAGTTTCGCATTGTTGCCGGTGGGGCGAACAACCAGCTTGCCGATGAAAAGCGCCACGGCAGCATTCTAATGGAAAAAAATATTCTCTACGCGCCGGATTACGTCATCAACGCCGGCGGCTTGATCAATGTGGCAAATGAAATCGAAGGTTACAATCGCGAGAAAGCGCTGAAGCAGGCGGAAGATATTTACTACATCCTGCACGATATTTTTTCCATTGCCAAAAAAGAACGCGTGCCGACCAACGTGGCTTCCGATCGTCTCGCCGAACGCCGCATCGAACAAGTCGGCAAACTCAAGCGCATGCACGTGATTAAACCGCCGCGGCAAATTCGCGGGCAACGGTATGCCTGGTGAGATTGTGGTTTGATGATTGCGGATTGTAGCTAGCCGCCGCGGCACAAGCAGTTTGACCGCGCGGTGGTTTTAACCAGAAGTGACCGGGGGCGCTATGGCTTCTTCAACAATTTTCTCTGAAGCAACGTTGCACGATCTGTGGCGGCTGCAGCGCATTCCGCAAGAATGGCTGCGGACGACGAGCGGAGAGCTGGTCACCGTGGTGAATCCGGGACGGCACAATCATGATGCCGGCCCGGACTTCTTGGGCGCAACGCTGCGCCTGGGTGATAGAATTTTGCATGGCGAAGTCGAATTGCATCTCGACGCGCGCGATTGGGTGGCGCACGGCCATGATCGCGACCCGGCTTACAACGGCGTGGTTTTGCATGTCGCCCTTCCTGCAAACAATGCCGAAGCAGTTGCTTGCGATATCGTGCGCGAAAACGGCCTGCCCGTGCCGCAACTCTTGTTACCCGCCTCTGTGCTGCAATCCCCTGCGCAACAAGAATTGGTTTTGCTCGACTGCCCGTTGAGCCGCACGGCGCCGGAGAAAATTCTGGCAACGGTGCGTCATGCCGGGCAATTGCGTTTTGAAACAAAGGCATTGGCGTTTGCCGAACAGATGCGAAGCGGTTCGTGGGATCAAGCGGTTTATCGCGGCATCGCCGAAGCTTTGGGATATGATAAAAATCAGGAGCCGTTCCGCCGCCTGGCGGCGTTGTTGCCGATTGATTTGATCTTTGTGGAATTGCGCAGCCGCCGCGCCCTTGATGCCGGTGAGTTTGTTGAAGCGCTGATATTTGGCGCGGCCGGTTTCCTTGCACACCGGGCGGAAACAGACGAGCCGCATGACGCCGAAATCGCCGCGTTCGTGTCGGCGCGGCAGCGCATCTGGGAGCCGCTGCGGCATAGCCTGCAAATCCGGCCGTTGCCGGTGGAGAGCTGGCGTTTTTTTCAATTGCGACCGCAAAATTTCCCGACGCGGCGGCTGGCCGGTTTGTGCGCGATTATTTTGAAGTTTTACCGCCACGGCATTCTCGAACATTTGTCACGGCTGTTACAGGCGCCGGGCAAACGCGGCAATAAGCTGGCGCAAGAGTTGGTGAGTTTTTTTCTTTGTCCCGCGCAAGGCTTTTGGCAAACGCATTACCATTTGCGCGGCCGTGAAAATCCGCAGCCGGCAGCGCCCGGCGATTTGGTGGGACGCGATCGCAGCCGCGATATTTTGGTCAATCTGATTCTGCCGGCGCTCTGGCTGTATTATCGCGAAGCCGGCAATGCGATTTTGCAAAATCAAGCGCAGGAGGTTTATGCGCATTTGCCCAAGCTGCAGGAAAATCGCGCCACCCAAGCCATGCAACAGCAGCTCAGCCGCGTTTATCCGCTGGCGAAAGAACTCTCGGCTTCCGCCAAATGCCAGCAAGGCATGTTGCATTTGCAGAAATTGTTCTGCCGGCCGTTGCGCTGCGAGGAGTGTTTAGGGCTGCAACCCGGCATTCCTGCGTCTTCGTGAAAGACATGCGACGATCAAGAGCCGCGCGCCTCTTTCCTATTCAATGACCCTGCCTTTCTCATATGCGCCCAGCACGCGCACGAATGCCGTAATCTCGCCGAGATGTTCCAATGCCTTGCGGCAATGATTTTGGCTGGGCGTGCCCTCGAAATCAAGATAAAAAATATACTGCCACGGGCTGCCGTGCTGCGGGCGCGATTCGATTTTCAATAAATTGATGTCGCGCAGGGCAAACACGGCCAATGTTTTGAATAAAGCTCCCGGAATATGTTGCGTTGAAAAAACAATGGAGGTTTTGCCTTCGGTCACCGAGGCTGCGTCTTTTTTTAAAATTAAAAAGCGCGTGTAATTTTGGTGATTGCTTTCGACATTGCTATGCAAGATGGTCAACCCGTAATGCCCGGCGGCTTGTGCGCTGGCAATCGCAGCCGCCTCACGCCACCCGTTTTCGGCAATCAGCTTGGCGCTGCCGGCTGTGTCATACGCCGGAATGGTTTCGAGATTCCTGCGCTGATGCAGAAATTCGCGGCATTGTTCCAGCGCCTGCGGATGCGAATACACGCGCTGGACTTGTTCCCAGCTCACGCCCGGCAATGCCATGACATGATGGCTGATGCGCAAAATCACCTCGCCGGTAATGTGCAGATGATGTTGCAGCAGCAAATCATAGTTTTGATGCACGCTGCCCGCCAGCGAATTCTCGATTGGAATCACGGCTGCCTGCGCGCGCGCCTCCGCCGCCGCAACAAATGCTTCATGAAACGTCCGGCACGGCAACACCTGGCAGCCGTTGCCAAAAAAAGCGCGCGCGGCTTGCTCGCTATAGGCGCCGGTTTCGCCTTGAAATGCAATAAGGTTCAAATGGAATTTCCTGTTCTGCGTTGATCGTTTGTGTTTGGCCTGTCGCTTTGTAGCGGCATAAGTCCTAAGCCAGATTTCAGACAAGCTGAAATCCGAAGCCCTGCGGGCGGCTCCAACGGATAGATTAACACCAGCGGATAAAGCTTTTTGTCTTTTCCTCCGTTGGTCCTAATCTATCCGTTGGTGATAAAAAGTTAGAATTCTATTCTAACTTTGATTTACTAATCCACCTTAATCGGTGAGCAAGATAGAAATTCGCGCGAGAATGTCAAATTCTGTGCGGCTCCGGTGAGTGAGAGCCGTTCCATTGAAATGTCCTCACGTATTC
>QEVD01000455.1 GCA_003576975.1 Candidatus Zhuqueibacterota bacterium | reverse complement strand
GAAGCCGCCGGTATTGTGGGCGCCTTCGACGGCAGCAAAGCGCGTGAAGTCTTGGTCGATGAATCGTATTTGGAAGAAATGGGATTGGAATAAAAATGAATCTTCTATCTTTGTGGACAGGAATACACCCGCGACGTACGAAAACCGTTTTCGCGGGGTTGCTGTTTGCCGCGCTTTTGAGCTCCGCCGGTTTGGCGTTGCCGCCGCAAGAAAACGCCGATAAAATCATTGCACGCGTGCGCGGCAGCTACGAAAAACTGGAGGCGCTCTCCGCGTATACCTGGGCGCTGGCCGGCGAAACCCAGACCATGACCGGCAAACTCTATCTCAAAAAAGGCGATCGCTATCGCATTGAAACGGAGGCGCAAACCATCGTCACCGACGGGAAAACGGTGTGGACATATTCCGCTGACAAGCAGCAAGTGTTCATCGATAACATGACGAAGTCACAGGAAAATCCCCTGCCGCGCGATTTGTTGATCAAATACACGAACGACTTCAAGGCAGAATATGTGCGCAGCGAAAAGTTCGACCAGAGCGACTGCCATGTCGTGCGCCTCCGGCCGCGCCAGGAAGATGATTCCTTCGCCAAATCGGTTACGGTGTGGGTCGACAAGAAGAACTGGATCGCGGTCAAAATCGAACAAATCGATCTCAACGAAAACCTGACGATTTATAAATTGCAAAATTTTGCCGTCAACCCGGCGCTGGAGGATCAGCTTTTTACCTTCAAGATTCCAGGTAATGTTGAAGTGGTGGATTGGCGCAACTCTGAGAAGTGAGGCAGAAATAGAAACAAGCGACTGCAACAAAAATCCCGCTGAAAAATTAATTTCAGCGGGATTTTATTTTAAGGACATCACCCATTTCTTTCTGGGTAAAACGCAATAGATTGCTTATTGCGGCCAGCTCGCCGCGACGCGAAAACCCAGGTTGTTGCTCCGAAAGCTGGGCGCAATGCCGCGGCGATTTGAAATTTGCAGTTTCGTCGCCGTGTCGCTCCACGAGCCGCCGCGGATGACGCGCTCGGTACCGATCGGCACCGCCGCGCCGTTTTGGTTTTGCGGATTCGCGGCTACAAACCAGCCGCTGCACCATTCCCACACATTACCGGTCATGTCACAAACGCCTGCGGCATTGGCGCCGAATTTTCCCACCGGCGCGGTGAAGGCATAACGATCGTCATAATCACGCCAGATCACCGGCCAATCCGGAAACACTTTTTTGAGAGATTCGTCAGCGATATTCCCGCCATTGGCAAGTTGCGGCACGCCGTCGCCCCAGCTATACTTGCGCTCACTCCGCCCGCCGCGTGCGGCAAGTTCCCATTCCTCCTCTGTCGGCAAGCGATATTTCAGCGGGCTGTTTTGTGAAAGCCAGTTGCAATATTCGACGGCATCTTCCCACGATACGCCCACCACCGGATGATTCGGATCATACAAGCCCTGCCCCAGTTGTTTGTAAAAGCCGTCGGTGCCTTTGAGATAATGATATTTGCTTTTGGGATCCATCCATTCCGGATAATGTTTGCCGGTGGCCTCGACAAATGCGAGATATTCCCGATTCGTGACTTCATGTTTGCCGATGAGAAAATCGCCGAGCGCGACTTGCGGCGCGCCGGCCGCGCCATTTTGATTAGGCGGAAACTCGCCGCGAAACGCGGTTGCCTGAATGAGAACCATGCGCTCCGGAATGGCAAGTTTGGTCAAATCGTTTGCCGCCGGGCGCGCCGGCGTATTCGAAAACAACTGGCGGCTGGCCAGCAGATTTTTTGCGCGAGCATTGCTCTCGCTCATCGCGTTGCCGTTCTCGCGCGGCGTTGCTGGCCTTGCCGTTTCCGGGCGATTCAAAGCAAGGGTTTCAAGTTGATTTGCGGCTGCGGGCGGCCGGGCCGTTTGAGCAAGGGTTGAATTGTTCGCGGTTGTTTGCTCGGATTTCGCCGGAGCAATGGACGCTGGTGCGCCGGCATTGACGGGATTCGTTGGCGCAGCATTCGCCCGCTGCACGAGGTTGACGGCAGCGCGCTCGGCTTCAGGTTGCGGCGCGGAACCCGTGCTTAATTCTTTCTCGGTCACGAAACGATCCGCCAAATTGAGAAAATGTCGCATTTGCTGCATGGCGAAGGCCTGCGCCGCAGGCTCACGCAATATCGCCCAGGTTAAAAACGAGGCCGCGATGATGAACCCCGCCGTAATCAAAGCGCTTTGCCAAACTCTGTATGTTTTGCGCCGTTTTGCGCGCAACCGTGCCGCGTCATTCGTCGAAGGCGCACGCTTGAGTTCGCCATAATTGACCGGGGATTTCGAGGCGGCCGGCGAGTTCTGTGAAGCGATTGCTTTGTCTGCGACCGGCGGCTCGTCTGACGAAAGGTTTGCGAGGGCCGCAAATTCGCCGGCGAATGGCGCATTCACCTCAGCCGGGCGTTTCTCCGGTTTGCGATTAAAACGAAACACTTGTTGCGCTTGCGGATCTTGACGCAACCTTTGCAAACACTTGCCTACCTCCGCTGCGCTGCTCGACCGCTGCGTGGGATTTTTTGCCAGCAATTGTTGCACAAGATCGGCCATGCCGCTGGGAAAGCCCACGAGGATATCGTCCAAACGCGGCGGGATTTTGTCGACGATCGCAGAGATCAATTCATTTTCATTGGGCGAATCAAACGGTACCTGGCCGGTCAAGCATTCATAAAAAATCACGCCCAAACTGTAAAGATCGGTGCGATGATCAACGGTTTTACCCAGATATTGCTCCGGTGAGGAATACACCGGCGAGCCAATGCGCGCTTGATAGCGCGTCAAGCGCGCGTTGGATTCGAGAATTTTTGCAACGCCGAAGTCCACCACCTTAACCATTTCGTTGCCGTGCTCGTCCTTCACCAGCATGATGTTGTCCGGCTTGAGGTCGCGATGAATGACGTTGTTGGCCAGCATGCACGCCAGCGCGGCGCAGATTTGCGTGCCCAGTTCCAGCACCCGGTCAAGCGTGAGAGGCCCGTGCTTGGCGATGCGTTGTCCTAACGACATGCCTTCGAGAAACTCCATCACAAAATAGACCAGCCCATCCGCGGTCTCGCCGAAATCATACACGCTGACAACGTTGGGATGTTTGATGCGTGCCGCCACCTGAGCTTCCTGATAGAAACGCTGGCGGATTTCCGCGTTTGCGAGGAAATCCGGCCGGATGAATTTAATCGCCACGAAATCTTCGATAAACATGCGCCGTGCGCGAAAGACGCTGCCCATGCCGCCTTCACCCAGTTTGGCTTGCAGCCGGTAGCGCTTGTCGATCACCATGCCGATTTGCGGCTGCGCAAAAGTCGTAAACGGGCCGGCGGGCTTTGCGTCCGGGCAAACATGCGGACGGCCGAACTCATAGGGCGCCAGGCACTTGGTACATGTTTTAATCGTGGTCTTCATCATTTTCCGATCATGAAGCTCGGTCCGATTTGAAATGTGAAATAATGAATAACCGGACCCTCATCTAGAAAAGCATTGTATTCCAGCATGGGTTTCAACTGGATCGCCGTACCCAGGGGAATATTATAAATCGCATGAGCGGCAACACCCCATTGCCGCTCCGTCATCACAAGCGAGCGGGTCGCGCCGTTGATTTTGATTTGCGGCAAAAATAACCCCAGAGCCGCGCCGAAATCCCACTGACGATTGAAATGATAATCCACGCCGGCCCCGATCTTCATCATCGTGGCAGAAGCCTGTAAGCCCAGGGCCAGGAGTTGATCGGATACCGGCCCCTTTAAGTGAAGCGGCACGAAGGCATAATTCAAATTCAAATCGAAGCGGGGCGACAGCGGCAAGGCAAAGAACGCTTGAAATGCCAGGCTGCGCGAATAGGCGCGCGTCATGTCAATCGTCTGCAGCAGGCGATTGTTGCCGTCCACCACCTGCAAGTTCATTTTCAAGGCATAGGAAGCCGACGAGCCTTTGAATGTCTGCGTCATGCCGCTCACCAGGCTGAAAGTTATCGGCCGCGATCTCGTGATGAAAGGCTCTGCCGTGAGGTCGGCGTCAGGCATTTCTTTTTTGCCGGCAACTTGTGCTTTATCGCGCTCGCGCGCCTGATTGAGCTTGTCCAGCATCGGATCATATTCGCTTTTGCGCAGCTCGAGGATGTCGCCTTTCTGCATCGTGGTGTTGTCTGCCTTGACGAGAACTTTGACGCTGGCGAGTTTGGTCCGCACTTTCGTCACCTCGACGCGCCCGACCCAATATTTGAGGTCGCCGGATTGGCGGTTGACTTCGAAGACATCACCCACATTGACGCCGCCCTCTTCGCCGCGATCGATGATGCCGAT
>QEVD01000454.1 GCA_003576975.1 Candidatus Zhuqueibacterota bacterium | reverse complement strand
ATCACTGCAAGCTGCTTAGGCCGACGTGTTTTGCGCAGTTGAATCGGTTTGTCGTATTTCGGATCTTTCAGCGCCATGCCATCTCCAGCCGTGAGGGTTGATGATTAGAATTGCGTTTACGCTCGGCTACGGCTTGACCGTAGCATGAAAAACGGCATCGAGGAGTAAACTTCCAAATCAAGTGAGCCGCAATTTAAAAATTTGCCAGTGAAATGCAATTTGTTTTTGCTGTGCCGCTTTCTGCGCGAAGGTACTTGATCAACGCTTCACCGCCGCGCGGCCGGGAAACTTCGCGCTTTCGCCCAGCATCTCCTCGATGCGCAGCAATTGGTTGTACTTGCAAATGCGGTCGGTGCGCGAGGCGCTGCCGGTTTTGATCTGGCCGGCATTGGTGGCCACCGCGATGTCGGCAATCGTGGTGTCTTCGGTTTCGCCGGAGCGATGCGAGATCACCGCGGTGTAACCGGCGCGATGCGCCATGTCGATCGCGGCCAGCGTTTCGCTGAGCGAGCCGATTTGATTCACCTTCACCAAAATCGAATTGCCTACGCCCTGCGTAATGCCGGATTGCAGGCGATTGGTGTTGGTCACGAAAATATCATCGCCCACCAGTTGCAGCGAGTTGCCAAGTTTTGCCGTCATTTCTTTCCAGCCGGCCCAATCATCTTCGGACAGACCGTCTTCAATCGAAATGATGGGGTATTTCTTGACCAGGCCGGCGTAGTATTCGATCATCTCGGAAGAGCTCAGGCTGCGCTTTTCCGATTTCAGTTCATAGACTTTGCGCTCTTTGTTGTAAAACTCGCTGGCGGCCGGATCGAGTGCGATGCAAAAATCCTCGCCCGCTTTCAAACCCAGCGCCTCCGCGGCCTGCACGATCACCATCAACGCTTCTTCATTCGACTTCAAATCCGGTGCAAAGCCGCCCTCGTCGCCCACCGCGGTGTTGTAGCCTTTCTTTTTTAACACGGATTTCAGGCTGTGAAAAACTTCCGCGCCCATGCGCAGCGCTTCGGCGAAATTCTTCGCGCCCACCGGCATGATCATGAATTCCTGCAAATCGACGTTGTTATCCGCATGCGCGCCGCCGTTGATGATGTTCATCATGGGCACGGGCAACGTGCACGCGCTCACCCCGCCGAGATATTGAAACAGCGGCAAATCACTCGCGCTCGCGGCGGCTTTGGCGGCGGCCAGCGACACGCCCAGAATCGCATTCGCGCCGAGTTTGCTTTTGTTCTCCGTGCCGTCCAGCGCAATCATGGCGCGGTCGATCTGAAGCTGTTGCGTCGCTTCCAATCCCACAATCTCCGGGGCAATCACTTCGTTCACATTTTGGACGGCTTGCAACACGCCCTTGCCGTTGTAACGCTTCGGTTCTTTGTCGCGCAACTCGATGGCTTCATGCTCGCCGGTGGAAGCGCCGCTGGGAACGGCCGCGCGGCCGACAATACCATTCTCCAAAATCACATCGACTTCAACCGTGGGGTTGCCGCGCGAATCCAAAATTTCACGGCCATGAACTTCAACAATAGTCGTCATACGATCTCCTTGCAAAAGGTAAAGCCATTCTTTTTTCATTTACTGGACTTGGCCAGCTCATTTGACGAAATTTTGCTAACAAACGCTTTTCTGAAATAAAGCAGTTAACTTTTCAAAGTTAGAATAAAATTCTAAGTTTTCACCAACCCGAAGGGCTGCGGTTATCAGCTTGCCTGAAAATCTGCTGTAAGCTTTTAGCCACTGATTGACACTGATCTACACGGATTTCAGAGTTTTCATTTTGAGAGAACCCCTTTTAACACACGGAAAATAATCAGTGAAAATCCGTGTGAATCCGTGGCTAAAGAAAAAGTGCTCGACATCGAAACGAGCGCCTGCAAAGCGTGTTGCTCAATCTAAAATTGTACCGATGAAAATCAAGGCAAATGCCGGGGCGACATGAAAGCGCCTGCAACAACTCCGCACTGCTTAACTTAATCCACCACCTCCACCTTCAGCAAGTTGGTTTTGCTGGCAGCCCCGGGCGGCAGGCCGGCGGCGATGATCACTCGGTCGCCGACCTCGACAATGCCGTGGCGGAGCGCAATCTTTTTGCATTCGGCAATCAACTCATCCGTTTGTTCATGCTCTCGCTCAATGAAAACCGAATACACGCCCCACACCAGCGCCATTTGCCGCGTGGTTGCCACCACCGGACTGATGGCCACGATCGGCACGGCCGGGCGATACCGCGCAATCATACCCGCGGTTGCGCCGCTTTGCGTGGGCGTGATAATGGCCTTGACCTTCAGCTCAGCCGCAATCGCTGCAACGGCGTGGCTGATGGCCGCCGGGATTGTGACCTCGCCCTTGGTGCGCTCCACTGGCAGCCAGTTTTTTGCCGAGAGCCGCGTTTCGGCCGCGCGCAGGATGCGATCCATGACACTCACCGTTTCCACCGGATGCTTGCCCACCGCGGTTTCTTCCGAAAGCATGACGGCATCGGTGCCGTCGAGCACGGCATTGGCAACGTCCGTGGCTTCGGCGCGTGTGGGCCGCGGCTCGTCGACCATGGACTTGAGCATCTGTGTTGCCGTGATCACCGGCTTGCCGAGCTGATTGCATTTTTCAATCAACATCTTCTGTACCAGCGGCACGCGTTCCAGCGCCGTCTCCACCGCAAGATCGCCGCGCGCCACCATCAGCCCGTCGGTGAGCGCAATGATGCCGTCAATTTTTTCCAGCGCCTCATGCTTTTCAATTTTGGCGATGATGGGCACGACCCGGCCGATTTGGCGCATCAGCTCGCGCAACTCAGAGATATCTTCGGCTTGCCGCACGAACGACATGGCAACGCAATCGACGCCGGCCTGCAAACCGAAACGCAAATCATCTTTATCCTTTTGCGTCAAGCCGCTCATGCGCAGCGAGCGTCTGGGAAGATTGATGCCCTTGTGCGAATCCAGCAAACCGCCGTTGATCACCCGGCACTTGATGTCGTGGTAGTCGGCTTGCAACACACGCAATTCCAGCGCGCCGTCGGCGAGCAGGATCACGTCGCCCACCTGCACTTGTTCGGGCAAGTCTGCAACCGAAATCGACACTTCCTGTTCATTGCCAATAACCGGACGATTGGTGAGTGTGAAGATCGCGCCGTCTTTCAATTCAACGGGCGCTGCCATTGCGCCGATGCGAATTTTCGGGCCGGAAAGATCCTGCAAAATCGCGATGGGTTGCTGTTTCTTTTCCGCGGCTGCGCGAATCAAGTTGATGCGGGTTTGATGGCCTTCATGATCGCCATGCGAAAAATTCAAGCGCGCGACGTTCATGCCAGCGTCGATCAGCGCCGCAATCATTTCGGGCGATTCCGTTGCCGGTCCAAGGGTGCAAATAATTTTTGTGCGTCGGAGAATCACGTTGAGTCAATCAAGATTATGCGAACGGCACATTTGAGGTCAGAAGCAAAGCTTTTAGCCACTGATTGACACGGATCTGCACGGATTTTTTTTCTGAAAGAACTATTTTTAACCGTCAACAAATCCGTGAAAATCCGTGTTCATCTGTGGCCAAAGAAAAAGTATCCGGTAATGAAATTTCCGCTAACCACTCATCCCCGCTGCAGCAACACCAGCCCGATCATGCACAAAACCAGTCCAACCGTTTTGGGCCAGGACCAGCTTTCTTGAAACGCGAACGTTCCAATCGGCAAAAGAATCAGCGCCAGCAGCACGCTGGCAATAAGCGCCGCGACATTGATCTGCCAGCCGGCGCGATAAGCCAGCAAAAATCCGAACTCAATGCCGACAATCCCAATGCCCACGATGATACTGCTCCAGTTGAGCGTGCGCAGAGCGGAGAGAAAAGTCGTGCCCGACAAGTATTTTGGCAATAAAAACAGGCTCACGGCAATGGCGACGACATACGACACGATCACAGAAGCCAGCGGGTTGGCGTTTTGCGGAATGGATTTCTGCGCGATGTGATAAATGATGTTGCCGGCGACAATCACCGCCATCGCAATCCAAAAAATCGATACCATGTTTTCTCTCGCGAGGATC
>QEVD01000453.1 GCA_003576975.1 Candidatus Zhuqueibacterota bacterium | reverse complement strand
GTCGCCCTACGGGCTCCTTCCGTTACCCCCGCTGGGGGAGAGTGTCCACGATGTCCTGGCACTAAAACTTGTCAACGATGTCTTGGCACTTGAGAACTAACGGGGACGATACGTTTTGGGATCGGCTTTGAGCAGCAGCAGATCGCCTTGCTGAAAAATCTGTCCGCTGATCACCAGCGGTTCTGCGACCATGTGCAACACCTCATTGTTGAGGGTTCGGCCGTCGGGCGAAACGAGCAAAAGGTGAATGGCATTGCCGTTTTGATCGCGCACCACAAAAATCGGCGGAATGCCGCCGCTGATGCAGCGCACGGCGCACGCGCGATGTGTTTTAAGATTGCCGGGATTCATCACGCCGAGATAACATTTACTATCAACAATTTCGCCTTCCAGCGTGAACGTGCCCAGCGCAAACTCCGGCATGGAATCAGCCGGCATGAACGCATGCGCTTGCGGAGTAGCCCAGGGCTTGAGTGATCCGGACACAAGTTCGAGCATGGTTTGATCATCGCGATAGATCAATTTGCCTTGCAGGGTTACCGGTTTCCCCTCCCAATCTTGCAACGCCTCCTGCGCGCCATGTTTGCCTTCTGCCACTAAATAATAGCGCGAGAAATGCGCGGCTTCTCCGCTTTTGCCGGGCCGCATGGCGAGCAACATGGGAACCGGCTGCATGCTGATGACGCCGGTAAATGAGCGCGGCTGCAAAAACTCAAAAACACTCGGGTAAAATGAATTTTGGCCGCGCACGAAAGCTGCGGCAAGCAATGCCGTTAAGAGCAAAAGCGCAAGCGTCGTTTTGATAGTGAAACGGCCAATATATTTCGGCGCTTTCGGCAGGTAACCAACATAAAACTCGTTTATTTTATCGGGAGCTGACATTTTACACTCGTGTTATTGCATGTGAGTTGCTGTCAGTTTTCAACGTTACTCGATGTTTGCCTTCGCTGTTGAGCAAGTGACCGCTAATTCTCACGTGAATCTCCTCATTCGTACGAGCCGGAACCAAAGAGAACAGAACTCACGAGGCGCGAAGACGCAAAGAACTCGCAAAGCTTTTCTTTGCGTAACTTGGCGACTCCGCGTCATTGCGTGAATTCTTTGTTTTTTTGCAAAGAGTTCATTTTAACGGGACTACACCAATTTTCAGACAAGCTGAAAATCGAAACTCTTCCAGCAGGTTTGAAAACTTCGCCCCCAGAAGTAGAACTGCCACAGAAAGAAAAAAACCTTTTCAGTGGGCGAAACACTCTCAGTCCCGTGCTGCGGGATTATTCTAACTTTGAAAAGTCAATTGCCCCAAAGTAAACTGCGATAGCGCCCGCAGTATTATTTTGCATTCATGCTTGGTTGTTTAGCATCATCTCATCCCAATCGCCGCCGGCTCAACATAGGCGCCTGGTAGATTGGGTTTAGCATGCACCAAGACCCGTCCATTTTGCAGCTTGACATTGAAAGTCGGGATTTTTTCGGAAAAGGGCGGCGGCGAAGCTCCGGAATCAGGCAAGTATTGATAACCGTGCCAGGGACAGGTGATGCAGCCATCGATGATGCGGCCTTCGCCCAGCGGGCCGTTTTGATGTTGGCAGACGTTTGAAACGGCCGAAATTTTGCCGTCATATTTGAACACCGCCACGCGTTCGCCGGCAATGTTGAAGATCAAGGCGCGTTTCTCCGGAATGTCGGCGACCTCACAAACGTCAACAAAGCCATCGGCGCGCCCCGCAAATTCTTTTGCGTCAACTTTCGCTTCTTTGCGGCCGGCGATTAGATGCAAACTCAAAACCCAAATCATGCCGAACGCCATTAAACCCGTGAGAATGAGATTGGTTTCAGCTTGCAATAAGCCCAGCGCGACATGCATCACGATCAAAGCATACGCGACATAGACCATCATATGCAGCACCTTCCACACCGGCGCTGTGAGATTTGCCAGCCAGAAATCGTGACTGGTGGCAGCCATCAAGAAAAGTAGGATGAGCGCAAGCAGCCCGAGAATCTCAAATGGAAAATTGCTGAGACTCGTATAGCGCGTATTCCCCACCAACAAGCTGACGAATGGATTCAAATTGCCCAGAGCATGATACTGAATTACGGAAAAAACCGCGTGTGCGAATGCCAGCACAAACATTGTTACTCCCAGATGCCGGCGATTGTAGAGCAACGGCAAAAAGCGCGGATGCAAGCGGCACAATGGCCCAATCGACAAAATCACGTGAAGCAGCAGCAGCGCGGCCGTGCCGAGACCGCGAATCAACAAGGTTTCGATGGTGGCTTGAGGATGCCATTGCAAGCCGGCAACGATAAAAACGGCGAGATAAAGCACGACGCCGGTGAGCACAATCGTATCGTAAATCCGCTTTTGGCGATTCCACAACACGGCGCGATAGCCTACGCTCACTTCACACTCCCTGAGCTTATGAGAGAAGAGGTCGGCAACATCGTGGTTGCCACGATTTGGTGATGGGCGAGACTATAAAGAACCAAGTTACCTTCGACCAGACGGGCGGCTTCCGGCAAAACGAAACGGCGCAACTGTTTTCCGGCAAGCGCGCCCAGCAGATAAGCATTTTCCGGCAACTGATTTCCTGTGGCGGCCGCCGGTTCATGCCAATAAACCAAAATGTCCGGCTTGGTGAAGATCTGCCGCGGCTGCAATTCCACCGCCAACCGTTGCGGAGGAATTTGATCGGCGCAAACACGCGTCAGAATATCGTGACCGGCCCAGAGATTGTTTTTTTCGAATAGAACTCGAGGAAAGGCCGGCGTTTCATTCACCAGGAATGGCGGAATTTCTTGCGTGCGCGGCGCTGAAGATCGTGTTGCTAATGCTGCAAGAAACAGAAGGGGCAAGATTACGACGAGAATAACGAAGAAATTGCGATGGCGCTGCCGCAGGCGTTGAATCATGCGCCCACCTCCTGGCCGCGCTTGCCTGCAGCAAGGCGATGCGCGTTGCGTTCTTGCGGCGGATGCGAAGAGCGGCGCAACCACCGCCATAACAGCAGCGGCCAAAGCGCAGCCGCGCCGGGAAAAATCATCAAACGAAAACCGGCCGTGGCCTGCTTGGCCGACGGATCAATTTTGCCGGCGCCGCGCCAGACAAATAAAACGGCGAACAAAATACCAAGCGCCAGATAAATGCCAGTGATCCTCACGATCCAACTCGCCACGAGAATGCCCATGCGAGGGTTGCTCCCGTTTAGAAATGTTAAACGACATCAAATAGTCACAACCAGAATCAGCGCGCAGGAGAAGTCTGTCTAATGCGTGGGAACAATGATATAAATTTTAGATCAGCAAGGCAAGGAAGAAGTTGTGGTGCGGGATTAGCGCATTTGCCCGCGGTTGCGCGCATATTTTGCAATGAATTATTGCTCGGCGGGCAGCAAGAACTCAGAGGCGGTGGACTCGGACAAACTCAGCTTCTGGCGGTGAGATAACTTGCGCAGTGCCGCCTCTCGCCGCAGCGCCTCACTCCGGGAAGCACAATTCTCTACGTAAACCAACGCGACCGGACGGCGTCCCGCGGTGTAGCGCGCGCCTTTACCGGCATTATGTTGTTGCACGCGGCGACGTAAATCGTTTGTCGTTCCGGTATACAGGGTGCCATCACGGCATCGCAACAAATAGACGAAATAATTTTTTGATATGGTTTTCATGCGCGGCGATAGAACCCGGGAGAATTCATTTTTAGCTCTTCGAGCGGGCCGTATACTTCGACCAGTTTCCGCAATTTTTTTGCAGGTCCAGCAAACACAAAGGCAAGCTTATCATGAGGAAAATACGCTTGCGCCACCCGGTTCACCTCAGCAACAGTAAGCGCATCGAGTTTATCGAGATAAGTATTGATCATCTGCGGCCCGGCGCCGTAGAATTCCAAATCGCAAGCAAGACCGGCAATTTGATCAAGCGTTTCCAGCGTGGTGGGATATTGTCCCCGGATAAAATTTTTCGTGGATTGCAACGTCTCCGCATCGATGCCTTCCTCATGCAATCGGCGCAGTTGCTCCAGGCAGATCGTGAGCGCGCGCTGCACCGATCTTGCCTGCG
>QEVD01000452.1 GCA_003576975.1 Candidatus Zhuqueibacterota bacterium | reverse complement strand
TATTTCGGCAAATATGATGACGGCGGCGATCTCGTCGAAGCCGCATTTCTCGTGCAGGGGCTGCTCGTGGCGCGGCAGTATTTCAATCGTAACACGAAAGACGAACGCGAGCTGCTCGACACGATCACTGCATTGTGGCAGAGTGTTGAGTGGGACTGGTATCGCAAAGAGCCGACGAGTGATTTCCTCTATTGGCATTGGTCTCCGAATCACGCATGGCACATCAGCCATCCGCTCGTCGGTTGGAATGAAACCATGATCGTTTATCTGCTTGCCATCGCCTCACCCACACATGGCGTGCCCGCGAGTTTGTATCACACCGGCTGGGCGGGACAATCCGAACTCGCGGTGCGCTATCGTCAAGGCTGGGGCCGCACTACACATGGCGATCATTACACCAACGGCAACACATACTTCGGCATCAAACTCGACGTGGGCGTGGGCACCGGCGGCGATCTTTTCTTCACGCATTTTTCGTTCATGGGCTTCGATCCACGCGGGAAAAAGGATCGCTACACGAATTACTTCAACAATAATCGCAACCTCGCGCTCATCAATCGCGCCTATTGCATTGCGAACCCGAATAAGCGCCTCGGCTTCAGTGAAAATTGTTGGGGACTCTCGGCGGGTATCAACTCCGGCGGCGGCAAGCCGAATCCGCGCGAGGAGAATGGCACGATTAATTGCATGGCGAGTCTCGCCTCGTTTCCGTATACCCCGCAAGAGTCCATGGCTGCGCTCAAACATTTTTATCACGAACACGGCAACAAGCTCTGGGGCATTTACGGCTTCCGCGACGGCTTCAATCTCACGGAGAATTGGTTTGAAGATGTAAACATGGCCTTGAATCAGGCGCCCATCGTGGTAATGATCGAAAATTATCGCAGCGGCTTGATTTGGAGATTGTTCATGTCGAACGCCGAGATCAAGCCCATGCTCGCAGCGATTGGATTTGATGACGATAATTGAAGCTGGGCAAGTCCGTTGTGCGCGATTGAACAGCAGTCGCTTTACTGATAACAGTTGCGATTTTTCCGATTTAGAGAATGAGGCGTACGCCATCTGACAGACCAGACGGCAGCGGCCTCAAGGAGAATATTGATGCACCGGATTTTAGAGCCGAAATTGATTGCGATATTTCGTGAAGGGTATTCCAAAAAACAATTTTCGGCTGATTTGGTTGCCGGCATCATCGTTGGCATTGTTGCATTACCGTTGGCGATTGCATTTGCAATCGGCTCCGGCGTAAAACCGGAACAGGGCCTTTATACCGCCGTCATTGCGGGATTCCTCATCGCCGCGTTGGGGGGCAGCCGCGCGCAGGTGAGCGGCCCGACCGGCGCGTTTATCGTGATCATCTATGGAATCGTGCATGAACACGGCTATGAAGGTTTGGCGGTAGCCACCATGCTGGCCGGCATTTTTCTCATCATCATGGGGGTTATGCGCATGGGAGTGTTGCTCAAGTTCATACCCTATCCGGTGACCGTCGGTTTTACCAGCGGCATTGCACTCATTATCTTTTCTTCGCAAACGCGAGACTTCCTCGGCTTGCAGATTGAAAATGTGCCAGCGGACTTTGTGGAGAAGTGGGCGGTTTATTTGGAAAACATGCACACCTTTAGTCCACATGCGCTCGGCATTGGCGTGCTGGCGCTCGCGGTGATCGTGCTTTGGCCGCGTGTCACACACCGCATTCCCGGTTCATTTGTTGCCATCATCGTGATGACGGCGATCGTGCATTTTTTTGACGTGCCCGTGGACACCATCGGCAGCCGTTTCGGCAGCGTGCCGAACAGTCTGCCGGCGCCGCAGATTCCGAACTTCAGTTGGAAACTCATTACGGAAATGTTTTCACCTGCCGTGACAATTGCCTTGTTGGCCGCCATCGAGTCGCTGCTCTCCGCGGTGGTGGCAGACGGCATGTTGGGCACACGCCACCGCTCGAACATGGAATTGATCGCGCAAGGTGTCGGTAACATTTTTTCGCCACTCTTTGGCGGCATTCCCGCGACCGGCGCCATCGCGCGCACGGCGACCAATATCAAGAATGGCGGCCGCACACCGGTGGCGGGCATCGTGCATGCGCTGGTGTTGCTGCTCATCATGTTGTTCTTCGGGCAATATGCGGCGCTGATTCCCATGCCCGTGCTCGCGGCGATTTTGATTTACGTGGCTTACAACATGAGTGAATGGCACATGTTCGTCAAGCTCATGCGCAGCCCGCGCAGCGACATCGTGGTCTTGTTCGCCACGTTTCTACTCACGGTTTTGATCGACTTGACCGTTGCGATTCAGGTGGGCGTTGTGCTGGCGGCTTTTCTGTTCTTGAATCGCATGTCGAACGTGACGCAAGCCAGTCTCATCACCAAAGAACTTCAGAGCGACGACGAGGAGCTGGAAGATGATCCCAACGCGATCTCGCGCCGGGAGGTTCCAGCAGGCGTCGAGGTTTTTGAAATTCATGGCCCCTTGTTTTTCGGCGCCATTGACCAGTTCAAGGATACGATGCGCTTGCTGGAAAAATTTCCCCGCGTGCTCATTTTGCGTATTCGCAACGTCCTGGCGGTGGATGCCACGGCATTGCAAGTCCTGGAAGTGGAAGTTGAGAACGCCAAGAAGCATGGCAATGTCATTGTGCTTTCCGGTGTGCATGCGCAACCGCTCTTTGCCATGAAACAAGCAGGACTGCTGGAAAAGCTCGGCGAGGAAAACGTGTGTGCCAACATCGATGATGCGTTGAATCGCGCGCGCACGATTCTTGGGCTGCCGCAGGTGCCCAGGCCTGTGCCTTTTGTGGCGACAGTGGCGCGGGAAAAACATCTGGAGAAAGAGTAAGCGAGGCCGGCTAGTTCGTCAGGTTTTCGCTCAAATTGAAATGCGCGAAGGCGAACTTGCGCAAAGACAGTTTCGAATGAGCGCGGGCAAAGTCGGGCTTGCGCATAAACAAGCTTGATAACATCGAAACCTTTATGCGCAAGCTCGACTTTCCTGATTGATTATGAAGAGGACGGAACCCTTGAAAAGCTTCAAAAATAAGTATGGCTGTTTTTCCAAAGACGGCAAAGAGTATGTCATCACCACACCGCAAACCCCGCGGCCGTGGATCAATGTCATCAGCAACGGCGATTACGGCATGACGGTTTCGCAAACCGGCAGCGGCTACAGTTGGCGCACGCACGCGCAGCTCAATCGCCTCACGCGCTGGGAACAAGATCTCATTAAAGATGAATGGGGCAAGTATCTCTATCTTCGCGATGAAAAAGGCAACGTATGGTCCGCCGGCTGGAAGCCTGTGTGTCACGAGCCGGAGCATTATGAGTGCCGTCACGGCCTCGGCTACAGCATTATTTCATCATCGAACTTCGGTGTGGATTCGACTTTGCTTTTATTCGTGCCCAATGACGAACCGCTCGAAATTTGGAAGGTCACGTTGCGCAATCGCAGCCGCAAGCCGAAGAAGCTGAGTCTCTTTTCTTTTTTTGAATGGGGCCTCGGCAATTCGCCGGACTGGCATCGCGAGTTTCACAAGTCGTTCATTGAGACGAGCCATGATGCGAACTTGCATGCGCTGTTCGCCACGAAGCGTTTGTGGGAAGTGCCGACCGATCGCGGCCATTGGAACACGGAATGGGGCTACGTCGCTTTTCATTCCGTAAACGTAAAGCCGAGTGCCTTTGATGCCGATAAAGAAAGCTTCCTCGGCATGTACGGCAATCAACGCGCGCCACAGGCCGTGCGCGAAGGTAAGCTGCATAAGCGTGTAGGCAATTGGCTCGATGCCATTGCAAGCTTGCAGGTGAATGTCACGCTCACTGCCGGTGAAGAGAAGACGATTGTGTTTACCCTCGGCGCAACGCAATCGCGCGAGGAAGCTGCGAGTTTGATTCAAAAATATCGCGCGGGCGAGGAAGTCGACACGGCTCTCGCGAATGTGAAGCAAGGCTGGGATGATTTGCTCGGCACGGTGACGGTTGAAACGCCCGACGACGCGATGAATGTCATGCTCAACACCTGGCTGAAGTATCAAGCCATTTCGGGCAGATTGTGGGGACGAACGGCCTATTATCAAGCTCAACACCTGGCTGAAGTATCAAGCCATTTCGGGCAGATTGTGGGGACGAACGGCCTATTATCAAACCGGAGGCGCGTTCGGCTTTCGCGATCAATTGCAAGACAGCCAAATTTTCCTGCCGGTTGACGCCGAGCGCACGAAGAAGCAAATTCTGCTGCACGCGCGCCATCAATTCAAAGATGGCACGGTGTATCATTGGTGGCATCCGATTTCCGAACTCGGTTTGCACACGACGATCAGCGACAATCTGTTGTGGCTACCGTTCGTGCTTGCGAATTATTTGCACGAGACGAATGATCTTGCGTTATTGGAAAACCGTGAGCCGTTTGTGGATGATAAAGAATCGGCGACGCTTTATGATCATTGCTGCCGCGCCTTGGATAAATCTCTCGAACGTTTCAGCGTTCGCGGATTGCCGCTCATCGGCGCGTGCGATTGGAACGACGGCTTAAGCGCGGTCGGTTTGGAGATGAAGGGAGAATCGGTGTGGCTCGGGCATTTTCTTCATTTCATTCTGAACAATTTTGCGGTGATTGCAGAGAAGCGTAACGATCACTCCCGTGCGCAAAACTATCGCGAGCGTGCAGTGCAATTAAAAGAGAAGATCAACGATCTCGCATGGGACGGCGAGTGGTACTATCGCGCTACGAAAGACAACGGCGAGAAAATCGGCAGTAAAGAAAATGTCGAAGGCCGAATCTATCTCAATGCGCAAACGTGGGCCGTGATTTCCGGCGTTGCGGAAGGCGAACGCGCGGAGCAGGTGATGAATATGGTCGAGCAGCATCTTGAGCATAAGGCCGGCCCATTGCTTCTCTATCCCGGCTATAAAACGCCGGACAAATACATCGGCTATCTTTCGCGTTATGCCACAGGCATGCGCGAGAATGGCGGTGTGTACACCCACGCCGCCACGTGGGCGGTCATTGCCGAAGCGTTGCTCGGTCGCGGCGAAAATGCGTTTAGGATGTTTTCAAAGATCAATCCCGTGCATCGCGGCAAGAAGCCCGATGAATATGTTGCCGAGCCATACGTCACGCCCGGCAACATCGACGGTCCCGGCTCGCGCTTCTACGGTCGCGGCGGATGGACGTGGTATTCCGGCTCTGCTGCATGGCTGTTCAAAGTGGGACTCGAATGGATTCTCGGCATTCGCGCGAGCTTTGAGGGACTATTCATTGATCCGTGCATTCCCTCCGAGTGGAATGGCTTCACGGTGCGACGCACATTTCGTGGCGCGATGTATATGATCGAGGTGAAGAACCCCGAGCATGTGAATCGCGGGGTTAAAGAAGTTTGGATTGACGGCGCGCGGCACGATGGCAAGTGCCTGCCGGTTTTTGAGAAAGGCGAGACGCACCGCGTGGTGGTGGTGCTTGGGAAGGAATGAGTGCTCGTAGTAGCTCCTTTAGGAGCCGAAGGTTTATTTATGAAGTGCTCCTGAAGGCGCGACTACGAACAAACATATGAAAGAGAGAATATGTTCTCCACCGGCGCTCCTCAAACACGCAGCGAAATCCTCGCGAGCTTGCAACGGCTGTACGACGAATCGCAACAGTTCCTTGTCACATTGACCGATGCCGAGTTCTTCATGCCGCAAGGCGAGAAATGGTCGCCAGCGGAGCAAGTGCGGCATCTCACAAAATCCGTGCGGCCCGTGGCGCAGGCGTTGCGCCTGCCGCGCATTGCACTCGCGTTGTTGTTCGGTTGTCGGCGTACTGCTTCGCGGTCGTTTACTGAAGTCGAGACTTTTTATCAAAACAAATTAAAAACCGGCGTGACCGCGGGAAGATTTGCGCCTTCGCTGCAGTCCGCGCCGGAAGATCCGCGCGCACGCCGCGCAGAAATTATGCAGTATTGGCATGACGCGCATCGCAAACTTGTGCAGGCAATCGCCGCCTGGCCGGAAGCAGCGTTGGATCGCTATCGTTTGCCGCATCCGGCTTTGGGTAAACTGACACTGCGCGAAATGTTTTTCTTCACACTTTATCACAACGCGCATCATGTGCGGCAGATTCATGCGCGACGCACGCATTGATGAGAGATCGCGAACGAAGATG
>QEVD01000451.1 GCA_003576975.1 Candidatus Zhuqueibacterota bacterium | reverse complement strand
AAGCCTCAGGACGGTCGAACTCAGAATGAAATAATTCGAGATGGCGCATTCTTTTTCGTTCGAAGTTCTTTCTCAAGATCGCGCAACGCGCGCGCGTTGCGGCAAACTCGTCACGGCGCACGGCGAAATTCTCACGCCGGTGTTCATGCCGGTGGGCACGCAGGGAACGGTAAAAACACTCAGCCAAGAAGAAATTCGCGCCGTCGGCAGCCAGATTATTCTCGGCAATACGTATCATTTATATTTGCGGCCGGGTGAAGAGCTGATGCAGCGCGCCGGCGGCTTGCACAAATTTGCGCATTGGCCGTGGCCAATTTTAACCGATAGCGGCGGCTATCAGGTTTTCAGTCTCGCGGGATTGCGCAAGATTCACGAAAACGGTGTGCGCTTTCAATCGCATATCGACGGATCTTCTCATGAATTCACGCCGGAAAGCGTGATGCGCACGCAGCTAGCACTCGGCTCGGATATCATGATGGTGCTGGATGAGTGTCCGCCCTATCCCGCAGAGTATGGTTATGTCAAAAAATCCCTGATGCTGACCACGCGCTGGGCTGAGCGCTGTCTGCACGCGTGGAAAAACACTGAGCCGCTTTATGGACATGCGCAAACATTGTTTGCCATTACGCAAGGCGGCGTCTACGCGGACTTACGCCGCCAAAGTACGGAAGAATTGCTCGCCCTGAATTTTCCCGGATATGCCGTCGGTGGTTTGGCGGTCGGCGAGCCTAAAGCCGCGATGGCGGAGATGCTCGATCTCTCCACCGCGTTGTTGCCGCAGAACAAGCCGCGCTATTTGATGGGCGTGGGCAAGCCTGAAGACATCGTGAACGCGGTAAATTTGGGCGTCGATATGTTCGATTGCGTGATTCCCACACGCAGCGGCCGGCGCGGTCAAGTCTTTACGGCGCGCGGCCCGCTCAATCTCAACAACGCGCGCTTCAAAGACGATTTCAGCCCGTTGGAAGAGGGTTGTGATTGTTACGCGTGCCAAACGTACACGCGCGCGTATTTGCGCCATCTGTTTCAAGCGCAGGAAATTCTGGCGATGCGCATGGCGAGTTTGCACAACCTGCGTTTCTATCATCGCCTGCTGCAAGCCATACGAGAGGCAATTACTGCCGGCGAGTTCGCCTCCTGGCAGAAGAAATTTGAAAACGACTATTTCATCCAATCAAAAAACGATTACACCCTGTGAGGAGGATTCATGGTCCCGTTGGTTCTTTTATTGCAAACCACTGCCCCGGCCGGCAGCCGCAATCCGATGCTGGATATGGGGCTGATGTTCGGCTTGATGTTGCTGGTGATGTATTTCTTGATGATCCGGCCGCAAATGAAGCTCAAGAAACAACATCAACAAATGTTGAACAGCCTGCAAAAAGGCGATCAAGTGCTCACCAACAGCGGCATCTACGGCAAAATCGTCGGCATCAAAGAGAAAGAACAAGTTATCGTGTTGCAGATTGCCAAAAGCGTCGATATTGAAATCGCGCGCAGCCACATTGGCCGCAAAATCGAGAAAACGGAAAAAACGGAGTCTTGATGAATGGCGGTTTTGCCCATACGAAAATATGGTGATCCGATTCTGCGCCAGAAAACCAAACCGCAAACGGTGTTTGACGAGGCCCTGCGCGCGATTGCGGCCGATATGATCGAGACTATGCAAGCCGCCAGCGGCATTGGTTTGGCCGCCAATCAAGTCGGTCTGCCGCACGCACTGTGTGTGGTGGAGGTCAGTTTGATTGAAGAGGGCGCCGCACCTCGGGCTTTTGTCAATCCCGAAATCGTGCAAACTTCCAGCGAACTGGTCACGATGGAAGAAGGCTGCCTCAGCATTCCCGACATCAATGAAGACGTGGAGCGCAATGTGCGCATCCGGGTTCGGTTTCATGATTTGGAAGGCAATCCGCATGAAGAAGAATTCGAAGGCGTGTATGCGCGTGTGCTGCAGCACGAAATCGACCATCTCAACGGAATTTTTTTTGTCGATCGTTTGAGCGCTTTGAAGAGAAGGCTATTGAAAAAAAAGCTGCAAGCATTGGCGGATGAGACGCGAATGGAGATCGTATCCCAACGAGGGGCGGTTGGCAAAGCCGTCTGACGTTTTTGTGATTGTTCGCTGCACGGATTCCCAACGAAGAATAGTTACAACCTATAAAAGAGTTTCGCTTTTATTTTAATTTTGGCTTTCATGCGAGGTCTGCGCTGCAAAATCTAAAAGTTGTTTTCATGGGCACGCCTGATTTTGCCGTGCCGCCACTGCAAAAAATGCTCGAATGCGGCGTGCAGGTGGCAGCAGTGGTCACGGGCGCGGATAAGCCTGCGGGCCGCGGCCTGCAATTGGCATCGAGCGCGGTCAAGAAAATCGCGCAGCAACACGGCCTGAAGATTTTGCAGCCTGAGAAGTTGAATGATCCGGATTTTGTGCAGAGTTTGCAAGCGCTGAACGCGAATGCTTTCATCGTCGTGGCATTCCGCATTCTGCCGCGGGAAGTGTTTACCATTCCCCCGCACGGAACGATCAACATTCACGCCTCGCTGTTGCCGAAATACCGCGGCGCAGCGCCCATTCAATGGGCAATTATCAACGGCGAAAGTGAAACCGGCGTCACAACTTTTTTGATTACGGATAAAGTTGACACCGGCAATATATTGCTGCAGGCGCGTACGCCCATTGGCCCGGATGAAACTCTCGGCGAGTTGCACGATCGGTTATCCCTTCTCGGCGCGGAATTGTTGCTCACCACGCTGGAGCAAATGCAACACGGCGGATTACGGCCGCAGCCGCAACAGGGCGCAGTAACGCTGGCGCCCAAAATCACAAACGCCGTTGCTGAAATCGACTGGCACAAGCCGGCGCGCGAGATACGCAATCTCATTCGCGGCTTGAACCCGGCGCCGGGCGCATTCACGTATTGGCAAGGCAAAATGCTCAAAATTTTTCGAGCGCGTGCAATCGAAACCGAAGACGGCAACCTCGCGCCGGGCGTGATCCATCGCGTCGAGGCGAAGCCGGGCAACCTCTTCGTGGGCACGGGCAAGGGTTTGCTCGCTCTCGAGGAGTTACAATTGCCGGGCAAGCGTATCGTCAACGTTTCAAACTTTTTACAAGGACATAAAATTTCAGTGATGGAACAATTAGGGCGTTAACGTTTTACCCCTCGAGACGAAGTATGCAACAGAAAAAATCACATCTTGGTCGCTGGTTATTCCGGCTGATTGTCGTCCCGTTGGCTCTCGTGTGTTTATACACCTGGATTATGCTGAGTTGGAGTTATTCGAGCGGTGAGCGCAACGGCTTTGTGCAGAAGCTTTCGAAAAAAGGCTGGGTTTTCAAAACCTGGGAAGGCGAAATGGCGATGGCCAACGTGCCCGGCGTCATGCCGGAGAAGTTTTATTTCAGCGTGCGCGACGACGCAGTCGCGGAGAAAATCAACAAAACCATGGGCAAGCGCGTTTCGCTCGAATACGAGGAGCATATCGGTTTGCCGGTTGACTGGTTCGGAGAGACCAGCCACTTCATCACGGATGTAAAGGTGGTTGAATAAATTGCCCATGCCGGATGCGATCACACCCAAGCCCTCTGCAGGAAGCCGCCGTTTAACCGCGCGGGGCCTGGTTTGTAAAATTCTAACAGAGGCCGAAACCGGCCAGGCTTATCTTGATCAGATTTTGGAAAAACATTTGTCGCGCACGCGCCTGCCGGAACGGGACAAAGCCTTGGTCACCGCGATTGCCAACGGCGTGACGCGCCGGCGCAGCCGTCTTGACGCGGAATTGTCGCAACATTTTCAGAAAAATTTTACCGGCGCGCGGCCCTTGCTTAAAAATATCCTGCGCAGCGCCTTGTTTCAGCTTCGCTATCTCGACCGTGTTCCATCGTATGCCGTGGTGAATGAGGCCGTTGGCTTAACGCGCGCGCAGTTTGGCGAGGGGCTGGCGCGGCTTTGTAATGCCGTGTTGCGCAGCGCTCTGCGCGAGCCGTATGACTGGCCCGCGCCTGAACGCTTGCTTGCTGCAGGTGATTTTCAGCGATTGGCGCAGGCATTGAGTTATCCGGAATGGCTTCTGCGGCGGTGGCACGAATTATACGGCAGCGCCGAGATGCTGGCATTGGC
>QEVD01000450.1 GCA_003576975.1 Candidatus Zhuqueibacterota bacterium | reverse complement strand
AAATTACTTGATCAATGTCATTTTTCGCGTCTGTTTGAAGTTCTCAGCTTCCAATCTATAGAAATAAACGCCGGTTTTCGCCGGCATGCCATTGGCGTCACGACCGTTCCACAACACGGCATAACTTCCCTGAGGCTGCACGCCATCCACGAGGCGGGCGATCTCCTTGCCGAGGATGTCGTAAACCGTGAGCTTCACCCGGCTCTGGTTGGGCAACACGTATGAAATCTTCGTCTCGGGATTGAAGGGGTTCGGGTAATTCTGCAGCAGCTCGAATTGCTCCGGTACGGCTGTCAGCCGGTCATTGAGGCCGGTTGTCACGAATTGATCATTGACCGGCAAAGCGCCGAGCGTGCCGTTGCTCAACAGACCGGTGGCAAAGACCGTATAGTTCTTGCCATTTTGCAATGCAACACCGGTGAGTTCGAGCGCAACCGTG
The DNA here is from genome assembly GCA_003576975.1 of Candidatus Zhuqueibacterota bacterium. Classification (GTDB taxonomy): domain Bacteria; phylum Zhuqueibacterota; class Zhuqueibacteria; order Zhuqueibacterales; family Zhuqueibacteraceae; genus Coneutiohabitans. Next base: position 6,881 of record QEVD01000450.1, on the reverse strand, counting down.
TTGGTTCCGGCGACGCGCACTTCGAGATCATAACTGCCGGCCGGCGCCGCAGCATAATTTCCAAAAGAGCGAAACGCGATATTGCTGAACAACACCGGGCCATTCTTCACGGCAATGTCAACTGCCGGAGCATCCGCGCCGGTGTGAACGAAGCGCAGCTTTGCGTTTTGCGCATCCGGCACGCGATCATCTTCCAAAACAACCGGATGCAAATCGTTTGCACCCAGCAAGCCGGTGGCAGCAACGGTGTAGGCCTTGCCGCCCGTGAAATTCACTGTGGCGTCGATCACAATCGGCTGTGTTGCGCCGGCGGGAGAAACTTGAATGCGATGTTCGCCTTCAGGCAGATTGAGGTAATCGCTCACCGCCAGGTAAGGCACATCCGTCAACACGCGATTGCCGTCAATCCAGATATCGACATTCGGCGCATCCGGCGAGAGGTGGGCAACACGCAATTGAAATGTTGCCGGGTTGCCGCCGCGCGAATCTACTGCCGGGAGGGCATCCAAAGAACCATTGCCGGCCAGGCCGATGGCAAAGACGCTCAGGTTGGTATTGCTTCCCAGCGTGACATTCGGCACTGTCAATGCGACCGTACTCGTTCCCGCCACGCGCACTTCAATATCGTATGCGCCGGGGTTGACGCTGAGATAATCCGAAGATTGCCGGAAGGGAACATTACTGAACAAAACCGGGCCATTCTTGACGGCAATGTCAACGGCTGGCGCATCCGGCGAGGTGTGCACGAAGCGAACTTTCGCCTTGCCATTTTCGCTGTCGCGATCATCCACCAACACCAGCGGTTTCAGATCATTCGCGCCCAGCAAGCCAGTGGCAGCAACAGTGTAGGCGCGATTCGCTTCAAAAGCAACGGTCGCGTCAATCACAATCGGTGAATTCGCGCCGGCGGGCGTGACTTGAATACGATAACTGCCGGCAACCAAATCAAGGTAGTCACTAATCGCCGGATACGCCACATTCTGCAATGCGCGTTCGCCGTTAACCCAAACATCTACTGCCGGCGCATCGGGCGAGAGATGGCCAACACGGATTTGCGTCATGCCATAATCCACCGCAGGTAGCGCGCCCAACGTGTTGTTGCTCAACTGTCCGATGGCGAAAACACTGTAGTTTGTGTTGGCCGCCAAGGCGACATCATCCAAACTGAGCGCGACTGTTGCCGTTCCGGCAACGCGAACTTCCAGGTCGTAGCTGCCCGCGTCAACGCTGAGGTAGTTGCTCGCTTGACGGAAAGAAATGTTGCTGAAGAGAACCGGGCCGTTTTTCACGGCGATGTCAACCGCAGGCGCGTCGGCGCTGGTGTGAACAAAACGGATTTTGGCTTTCTGCGCTTCGGGGCTGCGATCATCAAGCAAAACTATTGGCTGCAAATCACCTGCGCTCAACAAGCCGGTCGCGGCAACGGTGTAGGCCTTGTTCGCCTCGAAATCAACGGTTGCGTCGATGACGATGGGAGAACTCGCGCCGGCGGGCGAGACTTGTATGCGGTATGCACCGGCCGTCAACTTGAGATAATCGCTAATCGCCTGATAAGGAACGTTTTCAAGCGTGCGCGCGCCATTGACCCAGATGTCGACATTCGGCGCATCGGGTGAAAGATGCGCCGCGCGAACTTGAGTCATGCCAAAATCAATGACCGGCAGCGCGCTCAGCGTAGCGTCGCCGGCAAGTCCACCGGCATAGATCGTGTAGTTCGTGTTCGCTTGAACCTTCACTCCATTCACGGCCAGGGCAACGGTGCTTGTGCCGGCAAGGCGAACCTCGAGATCATAAACACCAGGGTCGACGCTGACGTAACCGGCGGATTCACGAAACGAAACGTTGCTAAAAATCACCGGGCCGTTTTTGACGGCGATGTCAACCGCCGGAGCATCCGGTGAGGTGTGCGCAAAGCGAATTTTGGCTTTCTGTGCCTCGCCCGTGCGATCATCCACCAACACGATCGGCTTCAGGTCGTTCGCGCTCAACAAGCCGGTGGCAGCAATGGTATAGGCCTTGTTCGCTTCAACATTGACGTTGGCATCGATCACCACCGGCGTTTCAGCGCCTGCCGGGGTAACTTGCACGCGATACTGCCCGGCATCGACTTCAAGAAAGCGGCTGACCGCTTTGAACGGCACATCTTCGAGCACGCGATTGCCGCCCACCCACACATCAACGTTCGGCGCATCCGGTGACAAATGTGCGACGCGCACCAGCGCTTTATTCTGCGCGAAAGCAGAGCCGCCGAGCATCACGGCTAAGGATAGAAGCGAAAGCTTCAAAAACTTTTTCATGTTGGGGTTCTCCTTGGTTTTGTTGAACAAGCAAGGTTGTTAACTTCGACTGTTTCACAAGCTCCAGAGTGAATTTGAGATTTTGACTTCGTGATTTCTGATGTCTAATTTATGTCTAATAATATATAAATTGTCTAATAAATGTCAAGTTTTTTGTGCTTATTATTGAATATTATTTTTGACAAATTAGAAAAATTAACGAATTATGTGAACATTTATATTGACAAAAATTAGACAAAATGCTATATTCGGGCATGGAAACAAATCATAAATACCCCATCAACATTGTTTCCCAAAAAACCGGATTATCGTCGCATGTGATTCGTGTTTGGGAGAGACGATATGGTGCGGTTGTGCCGGAACGCACGGCAACGAACCGGAGACTTTATTCCGACGCAGATATTGAAAAACTCATGCTCCTGGGCAAGGCGGTTAAGTCCGGGCACGGCATTGGAAACATTGCCGAGCTTTCCGCGGAGCGCTTGCGCCAGATTTTGTCTATGGACCGTACGCCTGAGCCAGAGGCGGAGCGCGTGACAGCGCCCTCGCCAAAAGAACCGGCCACGTCGAGATTCTATCTGGAAGCCTGCATGGCAGCCGTGAAGCGCTTGGACGGCAGTGAATTGGAACGCGCGATTGGCCGCGCAGCCGTGGCCCTGAGTCAACCGGTTTTGATCGACGAGGTGCTGGTTCATTTGATTCATCGGGTGGGAGATATGTGGCACGACGGCAGGCTGCGTGTGATTCACGAGCATTTGGTCACAGCGGTGATCCGATCATTTTGGGGAAGCCTGCGCAGCGGTCAGGAGACGCCGGGTAATGCTCCGAACCTGGTGATCACCACGCCCGCCGGCCAACTGCACGAGCTGGGCGCTGTCATGGCGGCGGCAACCGCAGCGGCAATGGGCTGGAAAATAACCTATCTCGGCCCCAATCTGCCCGCAGAAGAGATTGCTGCGGCGCTGGAATTCAATCCGGCGCTGGCGGTGGCCCTGAGCATCGTTTATCCCGAGGATGACCCTTTGCTGGAGAACGAGCTGCGCAAGCTGCGGCGCTATTTGCCCCGGGAAGTCGCGCTCATTGTCGGCGGCCGCGCGGTTGAAAACTATAAGAATGTGCTGGAGGAAATCGGCGCGAGTCTGGTTTATGACATGGCGGGTTTTCGGGAAACGCTGGCAGGCTTGCGGCGGGGGCAGGTAGCTCCCAATATTGACTTTTGAGAAAAAATTTCTATATTGGGTGTCGCAAAATACTCCCGAGTAGCTCAACCGGCAGAGCGGGTGGCTGTTAACCACTAGGTCGTAGGTTCAAATCCTACCTCGGGAGCCACCAAAAATCCCAGAGCAATCTGGGATTTTTTATTTTGTAGAGGAGAAAAGGGGGGCTCTACCCACCCATCATTTTTTGCTTTTGCGTCTCACGAATAATATTCTATTTTGTATCTGTCCGATCGGCCACCCAAGGCCGCAATTTATCTCCTCGTTGATGGAGTTGATCTCGTGCAGTACAGGGGAATTTATGCCGCCAGATTCGCTGAGCTTCATGCAAGTTTTAGCCGACCCGAGAGAATGGAATCCCGCCACGATTGCTGCGTACCTGACGATTGTTGTAGCTCTGCTTAGCCCTTTTATCACGCTGGCTGCGCAAGAGTGGCTGCGCCGGCGCAAGCAATGGTTACTTGAACGTGATTTTGGCGAACGGCTTTACGACACAGAAACCATCAAACGCGCCACGCGTTACTACGTTCCACCGGACTGCTCCAGCATTGACCCCGCACAAGAGGCCGAGATTCGGCGGATTCTACCGACCCAAGAGAGACTTTTCCAGAAGATCGACAAGTACCTGAGCAAAGATGAGTCTGGCCGGCATTTACTGCTGTTGGCAGACAGCGGAATGGGCAAATCATCTTTCGTGCTCAATTATTACGCCCGCAATCAGCGCCAGCCGCGACGCAAGTGCCATCGCCTGGCAGTGGTACCTTTGGGCATTGCCAATGCCGATGAGCACATTGCTAAAATTGAAAAGCAACGCGACACGGTGATCTTTCTTGACGCTTTCGACGAAGACACCAAGGCCATTCGCAACCACCGCGACCGGCTGTTTGAATTGATGCAACTGTGTCAGCACTTTAAGCGTGTGCTGATCACCTGCCGCACGCAGTTTTTCCCCAGAGACGAAGAAATACCCAAAGAAACCGGCATCTTACGCATTGGGCCGCGAAGCAGCAGCAGTCGTTTCTATGAATTTTGGAAGCTCTATCTCTCACCCCTGAGCGACGAGCAGGTGGAGCAGTTTGTGCACAAGCGCTATTCGGTTTGGCAGCTAAGCAAACGTAAGAAAGCACGCCAAGCCATTGCCAAAATTCCTTTGCTCAGCGCACGGCCCATGATGCTTGCTTTTATTCCGGACTTGCTGAAAACCGGCAGCAACATAAACACCTCGTTTGAACTCTATGAGCTTTTGGTCGAGAAATGGCTGCAACGCGAGAAGGGCTGGGCCGATCCCAATGATCTGCGCTCCTTTTCGGAACACCTGGCAGTGAATCTCTACCGGAATCGCGTAACGCGCCAGTCCGAACGCATACCAGGACCGGAATTAGAGCCACTGGCGCAGAAATGGCGAATCAAGTTGCAGGACTGGCAGTTGCGCAGCCGTTCTCTGCTCAACCGCGACGCCGAGGGCAACTACAAATTTGCCCACCGCTCAATCATGGAGTATTTTGTGGTCAAGTCTCTTGTAAGTGATTCACCGGTTGAAGCGGTGGACGACACGCTTACCGACCAAATGGAAAAATTTCTGGACGACTTTCTTGACCAAAAAATCCAGCCGGGAACTCTTAAAAAATTCTTCACAGGCGTTGGTTGCCGGTTGCTTTTCACCCATCGTGTGTTGATGGAAAAGGTTGATCCCCGGGTGCGCGCACAAGCCGGCAACACTTTGGCAAAACGTGGGGATCACCGGATGGAAGTTACGACCCTTGATCACATGAAATTTTGCTTTGTGCCGGGGGTGCCTGTGCCCGGCGGTGAGTTTTGGATGGGAAGCAACGAATATGATGATGAGAAGCCGCCACACTTAAACAAGAATCTTTCAAACGACTTCTGGATTTCTCGTTTTCCTATCACAGTTGCGCAATACCAGCTTTTTGTGAACGCGATAAACCATAAACCCGCAGACTCCCGCTGTCTTGGGGACCCTGCCAACCGCCCCGTGCGCTATGTGACGTGGCATGAGGCCATCAAATTTTGCGACTGGTTAATGCGAAACTGGCATGAGCAGAGGGTGTTACCGGATAAGTGGCGGGTGCAATTGCCCTCGGAGATGGAGTGGGAGAAAGCAGCCCGCGGCGGCCTTTATGTACCGAATTCGGTGATCATCCAATCCATTCGTGAGTTGAACACGGTGCGCGACTCAACACTCATCGCCAATGAGAACCTGAAGCGCCGTTACCCATGGGGAGATAAAGATGATGCCAATCGCGCCAACTATGACGACACCAAGATCAAAGACACTAGCGCAGTGGGCTGTTTCCCTGGTGGGCAATCGCCTTATGGTTGCGAGGAGATGTCAGGCAATTTTTGGGAGTGGACTCGCAGCCTTTACAAACCTTATCCGTACTTTTTAGCCGATGGCCGGGAGAACTTGAAAGCGCCTGATTCCGAATCCCGTGTTTTGCGGGGCGGCTCGTTCGACAGCAGTTGGAAGGGCGTGCGCTGCTCCTTTCGCATCAGGAACGCCCCAAGCCACAGGTACGTCAACGTTGGTTTTCGTGTTGTGCTGTCCCCCTAGCTTTTGACACTCTGGACTCTGAATCTCTGTACTCTGGCTGTTGCTGTTGTTGTTACAAAGCATGCGCTAGCGAGCCCCGTTGGATACTACCTGAATTTTGCACCAAGTCTGACCGAATCCGCGATGAGCACGGGTTTGATCAAGATGCCAATCCACCAATTGCGTGAGGCACAATAAATTTTGCACGAGAACTTGCCGGCAACTCCGGAGGAGTGAAATGGTTATAGTCATGCCCGCACACCGTTTCTACAAACTCCGCTAGGAGTGGCATATTGGGTTTTCATGATAAAGCTGGCGCCACGTCGATAAAATCTACATGTCACTCCTTACGGAGTTTTGAAGGGTGGTGGGGCGGATTTCACTATAAGCATTCCACCGCTTCGCGGTTTGATTAAGACGATTATCGATTCTTTCTTGTCATATCTCAGCATGCTCACCGCCCGGGCGCTCACAGCGCCCGGGCGGTTACTGCAGTTACTTCAGTAAGTTTGCGATTGACATTTCACCGGCATTTCAACATATTCACCGGTGCCGTGTCTTGTAAGTGAAATCAGGCACGAAAATCTTGTTTTGCGGCGAAAAAGCAGAAATGCGAATATCCGTGTACCAAATAAAATGAACTTCCGGCAAATTGGGTGTTGCATTGCGATTGGCCTCTTGTCAGTCGCGCTGTACAGTTGCGGCGCCGGCCTTGAATCGAAATCGTTTCAACCCGACCAGGCGATCTTCTCCCGCGAAATTCAGAAGTCTTTGGAAACCGTGGTGCACTCCATCGTGGGCGTGGGCGCGATTTTC
>QEVD01000449.1 GCA_003576975.1 Candidatus Zhuqueibacterota bacterium | reverse complement strand
GTTTTTGCGGTCGTATCCTCCAAATGGGTTCAGGAGAAGAAACGCAGATTCCGGCAAAAAATCAAATTTGCCCGGTAAAAATAAGCGAACGAAGAGTAATTGGAATCATTCTGCCATTAAATTATTTTGCCAACTTAAAAGGATCGTTCTTCAACCGATAGAGTATTTCGCCCGCTTTGGGAACAAAGAGAATGCCCTCGTCTTCGCGATCTTGCCATTCATCGACGTTGATTGAATTAGGATCGCGATAACCGAGATTGATGCTGCGGCATACGTCTTCGGGAATCTGCGTGGCAAGCACGACGTTCATGCGCGGTTTTTCCACACCGTTCTCAAACGTTCCCACCCCTTTCACATGTGTGGAGTGCGCCATGATGCCGCCGGGCACATCGTTGAATTTGTCCATCTGTTTGAGAAAGTAATCGCGCACATGATAGCCGATGCGCCGGATTTCTTTGCCGTGCGATACCGAGACTTCCTTGATGTGCGGCGCATAAATGATCAGCTCGCCATTCTCGGCCACTACCGGCTCCAGTTTGTACGTGCATTTGCCGCCCACCCACAAATCATTATACATCGGCGGCGCGCAAGATAAAACCTTTTTGAACGGACGATCTTTGTAAATCAGGTGAATTTTCTCGGAGAGGTCAGCCGCAGCACTCCAGGCTTCTTCGGGCGTGCCGATGTACAAACCAGCGAGATTTTTGCCCTTTACCACCAAGCTCAGGCACATGCGCTCGACTGGCACGAACGACGCCGCACGATCAACGACCCGGCGCACCGGTGTATGCTTAGTGCCGATGATTACCGGACTGGTGAGGAGTGCGCCCAGCCAGTGAAACATGTCGATGATTTCCCCGCCCGCGATGCCGGGGAAGAGGTATTTGTTGCCGCCGGAGAATCCCACCACTTCGTGCGGGAAGGTGGGGCCGATGATCATGAGCAGATCATAATCAAAAATCATTTTGTTGATGGTTACCGGAACGGGTTCGCGCATCATGCCGTTGGAGATTTCCGCGACTTCTGCGGCGGAAATCACGCCGAGGCGGCGAAGTTGCTGCGGATCATTCCAGGCGTGGTTGAAGATGCGCGCTTTGGAATATTTGCTGCGCAATTCCTTCGCGGTGGCGCCGAGTCGCTGCGTGATGCCGGCTTCGTGCAACGGCGGATGCGTGCCGAGCGCGATCAGGAAATCCAAACGCGCGGCGCGTTCCGCGAGCAATTGATAAACGCTGCGAAACATCAGGTCAATTGGCGCGCTGCGCGTGTTATCGGGAATGATCGCCAAAATGCGCTTGCCGGTGAGATTGCTGTTTTCGAACGCTTGGCCGCACAATTCCAAAACTTGCGCGGCGCCTAGCGTCTCTTGCGGAGAACCTTTGCCGATGATCATGGCCGCCTCAATTGTTGTATTTGCCGGCGGTCACGTCGCCGCCTCGACCGGTCCAATTGGTATGGAAAAATTGGCCGCGCGGTTGGTCGATGCGTTCATACGTATGCGCACCGAAATAATCGCGCTGCGCCTGCAGTAAATTCGCCGGCAGGCGTTCCTGACGGTAGCCGTCGAAAAAGTTCAATGCCGAGGCCATGGCTGGAATAGGAATTCCCAACTCAGTTGCTTGCATCACCACGCGGCGCCATGCCGCCTGCGCCGCCATCACTTGCTCGCTAAAGAAAGAATCCATCAACAAATTGGTGAGGTTGGGATTGCGCTGAAACGCATTGCGGATATCTCCCAGAAAAGCCGAGCGGATGATGCAGCCGCCGCGCCACATCAAGGCGATGCCGCCGTAGTTCAGATTCCATTTGTATTCTTTGGCAGCGGCGCGCAGCAGCATGTAGCCTTGCGCATAAGATATGATCTTGGCCGCGTACATCGCTTCTTCAATATCATTGATGAATTTTTCCTTGTCGCCGGCGAACGTCGTCGAGGGTCCTTTGAGAAGTTTCGCGGCTTGCACGCGTTCATCTTTCATCGCAGAAAGTGAGCGTGCATAAACTGCCTCACTGACCAATGTGATGGGAATGCCCAAATCCATCGAAGAAATGACCGTCCACTTGCCCGTGCCCTTTTGCCCGGCAGCATCGAGTATGAGATCGACCACGGCCGCGCCCTTCTCGTCGTGATAACCCAAAATGTCACGCGTGATTTCGACGAGATAGGAATCCAGTTTGCCTTTATTGAAGCGCGCGAAGGCGTGGTGCATTTCCTCGTTGCTCATACCCAGGCCCCGTTTCATGAGATCATAGGCTTCGCAAATGAGCTGCATGTCGCCGTATTCGATGCCGTTGTGCACCATTTTTACGTAATGGCCGGCGCCGTTCTCGCCGACCCAATCGCAGCACGGCTCATTGTTTACTTTCGCAGCGATGGCTTGAAAAATTGGTTTCACCGCATCCCAGGCTTTGGGACTGCCGCCCGGCATGATCGAAGGGCCGTGGCGCGCGCCTTCTTCGCCGCCGGAAACGCCGGTGCCGATGAACAGCAAGCCTTTGCTTTCCACATATTGCGTGCGGCGAATGGAGTCTTCATAATTCGAATTGCCGCCGTCGATAATGATGTCGCCCGCTTCAAGATGGGGGAGAAGCAGCTCGATGAAATCGTCCACGGGCTGCCCGGCTTTGACCATCAGCATCACGCGGCGCGGTTTTTTTAATGTGCCAATCAATTCCTCAATCGTGTGCGCGCCGATCACTTTGGTGCCCTTGGCGCTGCTTTGTAAAAATTCATCAACTTTGGCAGTCGTCCGATTATAAACGACGACAGTGAAACCGTGATCATTCATGTTCAAAACCAGATTCTGGCCCATCACTGCCAAACCAATCAAGCCTATATCGGCTTTTGCACTCATACTGGGAATTCTCCTAAAAAAAGTTCATTGAAATCTGCCCGGTAGTTTTACAGAACTGCACTCACCATGAGTGTGGTCACTGCAAAAAAACTCTCACGCAAAGGGCAGAGCCGCAAAGGGAACGCAAAGAAAGGCTCTGCGGGTTTCGTGGCGTGCGCTTTGATTTTTTCTTAGTTCGGGCCGTTCTTGTGCGGAAATCGTCATTTTGATTCAAACGCCGCTATACGCCGAGAATCCGCCATCCACCGGTACCACGATGCCGGTGACAAACTTCGAGGCCGGCGAGAGCAGCCACAGCACAGTACCGAGCAAATCTTCCGGCTCGCCAAAGCGGTTCATGGGTGTATGTTCGATGATCTTCTTCCCACGCGGTGTCAATTCGCCGGTGGTTTTGTCAGTGAGCAAAAAGCGATTCTGCTCAGTCAAAAAGAAACCTGGCGCAATGGCATTCACGCGAATGTCGGGCGAATATTCTTGCGCCATGTGCACCGCCAGCCATTGCGTGAAATTGCTGACCGCAGCTTTGGCGGCGGAATACGCGGGAATGCGTGTCAAGGGCCGAAAGGCATTCATTGAACTCACATTCAAAATCACTCCGGATTTTTGCTCCGCCATGTACTTTCCAAAAATTTGACTCGGCAGAATTGTTCCGACCAAATTCAGCTTCGCGACCCATTCCAACGCCTCCGGTGATAATTGAAAAAAGGTTTGCTCCGGATTGGTGGTGGCGCGGGGATTGTTGCCGCCGGCGGCATTGATCAAACAATCAATTCGACCAAATGCTTTGATGACTTCGGCGGCGCAGGTTTCGAGTGTTTCCGGTTTGCAAACGTCGCCGTAGACAATGATGGCGCGGCCAATACTCGTGTCAAGACGATGAATGAGTCGTTCGGCCAGGGAGGGGTCGCGATCCATAATTGCAACGCTGGCATGGCATCCCACCAATGCGCACGCCATTTCGCCGCCCAAGACGCCGGCGCCGCCGGTGATCACAATTGAGCGTCCAGAGAAATCGTACTGCCCTTTGAGTTCTTCTAGATTCATGGAGACTTTCTTCGAGTTTCAGTCAAAAAAGAATGAAGGCAAAATTATTTGGGGCAAAATGAGTGAAAACCGATTGAATATTTGTTGACGATCAACACGAAGATTGTCGATTAAATAACTTGCCCAAATCTCAAACCGCGAATGCACGCCAATAAACGCGAATTTTAAAATTAGCGGATATTCGCGTTTATTGGCGGTTCGCCAAACGAGTAAGTTATTTTAATGGCGTTCCTTGCCTATTTTAGAAATGGCTCAATGTGCCGGCGGAAGTGGCGTACCAGGTTTTCGTAGTGCGCCTCCTCGTGCTTTTCCAGAGTCTGCAAAATGCGATTCTTGAGAACCGGCTTAAGGGTTATGTCCTTGTGCGTGAGAACAGAGCCGAACGTCACATGCAACACCTGCCGCGCATTGGTGTCATCGAAGAGTCGAAGAAAATCCTCCACCGCACAGTCTTGTGCCGCGGGAACTTGATCGAGTTGGGCGGAGACATGATAGGTCGCCTTGTCAATATCGTAACGGCGGCGCGCAAAATCGAGGATTTCGCCGAACAGCTCCGGATCCTTTGCCGCAATCGTGCGCAACGCTTCAAGGTAACTCGTGCCTGCGGTTTTTACATGCACACGGCCGGCTCGCAACGCGCCGATTGCCTGATAGACGCTGAATTTGTCGCTGCCCGAATGAATGCTGATTTTGTACGGTCCGAGCGCCTCCGCAATTTTAACATGCTTGACATATTCTTTTTGGAATAAATCAAGATCGCCTTTAAAGTCAATGCCTTTCTCGAAATCGCCAACGAAGCGCGGCGCGAGGCTCACGAGCTTGACGCCCAGGCGCTTCAATTCATTTGCGACTAGGAAATGTTCGAAGGGCGTGGTGGGTGAATCCGTTTCATCGACGGAAAGCTCGACTTCGTGAGGCCGGCTGCGATATTTGTTTTCGAGATGGCGGTAGAGCGTGGCGGCATGCGCAATGACTGCGCCGTACTTCACCAAAGCGCGACGAACTTCGTCGGCAGTTGGATGAATCTCGAAATCTTCCGAGAGGCGAAACGTCCGGCCTTCATAGCGAGCCAGGAGGCCATCCGGCGTATCCGTCAGCGTGTTCCACGGCAGCGCGTTCATGCGATCAGACAACTCCCCGTCCGGCAGTTGCGCAGCTTCATTCACGACAAAGGCGCTGGGATCGAGTGTAAAAAATGTGAATCCCGCCTGCATCATGCGATCAATGTGCCCGGTGTTTTTCACATGATCGGCATCTGCGCCAAAACCTTTTTGGTAATCTTCCTGAAAGGCCGCCCAGGTGGCGGCATCCATCACCTCGTCGGCGGTGCGCTCGGTGCGTTCAAGCTCGCGAATGGATTGCTGCGCGAGAATAGCGCGCCACGGCGTATCTGCAATCGCGCGCAGATGAGCGGGATTGGCCAGGCCGAGCCGGTCGCCCAGGCCGAAGGAATTCTCCAAACCGATCAAAACCGGCCGGGTAAAATCGAAAAACTCGCGCAAAGCCGCCGCATTTTGATGATGCAGCGGACAACAACTGAGCGCCGAAACCGCCGGGAGTTCTTTGCCCTCGAATTGAGAAAACGCCGTGCGGGAGTCTCGCGCGTGTGAGATAAACAAATATTTCTTTTCGTTCCGGCGGGCAATAAAGAAATAGGCGCCGTTAATTTGATGAATTGATTTCGGGTAGATTTGCAGGGTTTCATTTTTGGAAAGCTCGACCAGCAAGGGTTGATTGCCGCTTCTGGGGGCATTCTTTAGCTTTTCAATAATCGGTGTCAGGCTCATGGTAACACATGCTCCAAAATATTGCATTTTGTGGAAAGCTTTTGAGGGGCAGCGCCTGAGGGCGCCACTACAAGCATGTCATCGATTGAGACCAAATCCAAAATAGTCGTTTGCATTGTTGAAGCATATATCCGTAATCATATTCCCAATAAGCGCCTTGTCATTGGGAATCAATCCTTTTTCCATATCTTCACCAAGCAGATTGCACAGCAGGCGGCGGAAGTAGTCGTGGCGGGGATAGGAAAGGAAACTGCGGGAATCGGTGAGCATGCCGATGAAACGGCTCAATAATCCCATGTTTGACAGCGCTTCGAGCTGTTTCTTTATGCCGTCCAGTTGATCAAGAAACCACCAGGCGCTGCCGTATTGCATTTTACCGGCGACGCTGCCGTCCTGGAAATTGCCGATCATGGTCGCCATCAATTCGTTGTCGCGCGGGTTGAGGTTATACAAAATGGTTTTGGGCAGTCTGTTATCGTCATCCAAACGATTCAGCAGCTTTGCCAGTGGCCGCGCGATTTCAAAATCGCCGATCGAATCGAAACCCGTGTCCGGGCCGAGCGTGCGAAACATGCGGCTGTTGTTGTTGCGCAGCGCGCCCAGGTGATACTGTTGCACCCAGCCTTTCTCATGATACATCAAGCCCAGCTCGTACAGCATCGCGGATTTGAATTTGAGCG
>QEVD01000448.1 GCA_003576975.1 Candidatus Zhuqueibacterota bacterium | reverse complement strand
GAAATCTGGCCGCACGCGCCGGCAAACGTGTTGCTTCACAATTTTTATTTTGAAGAAATCGCGCTCGCGCCGGGGATCGGCATATTGACCGAAAACGGCCTCCTAACGCCTGCTGCCCTCGCGGCATACTTCAAAAATTTCGTTCCGGCAAAATTCTGGATGCACCGAGCATAAATTGTTCAAACCAATTTGCAGCGGGCCGAAACCTCAAACGTTGTGAGCAGCACGGCGGAATAGGCAAAACCATTTTGGATAAAACCATTCCAAGCTTCAGACAAAACCCGTTGGCAGCTTTTATCAGTTGGATAAGGTCTTCATTCAACCGTCCCGTTCTTTGAGAGATCCATTTCTCCAAGCGAGGAAAAACGCCACACGATTTCCCAACAACATAGCGATCAATCAACAGCACGTACATCTCACGCAACCACAACGGAGGAACCATGGAAATCACCATCAAAACCGCTCACCCGGACACAATTTCCTGCGCCGCATTGCTTCTGCTCATCCCGCCGGCAACCGCGAAATCCGATTTGCAAATTTTCAACCTTGCTGGAAAATCGAAACACCTGCCCGCCATTAACAAATTGCACCGGCTTGGTGATTTTCACGACAACGCCGATGAAATTGTATGGTTTCATCCGGAAGAGGCTCCTGCACAACGCGTTTTGCTTGCCGGTTTGGGCAGGAGAGAAGGTGAAGTCGAAAAGCTGAAGGACGGGCCACACCTGCAGCGTGTCATCGCCAATGCCGTGGCTGCTGCGCGTAAGCTCGGCGTGCAGGAAATTTGTGTGCCGCTGGGCGGTGCACTCACCGATCAGTTCGGACCAGGCGAGGCGGCGCGCTTGCTCGCCGAAGCCGCGCTTTTGGCGAATTATCAATTCGTCAAATACAAATCAAAAGCCGGGCCTCGTGATCAGCCCTTGCAACGCTTGACTATTGCCGTGGAGAATTCGCGGCAGCAGACGGAAGCAACAGCGGGAGTTGAACACGGCCGGGTGTTCGCAACATGGACGTGTTGCGCCAGAGATTTGCAGAACATGCCGTCCAACGACCTCACGCCCGAGTTGTTTGCACAGATTGCACAAATGAAGGCCGCGGAAGCCGGAATCTCATGTCGCGTATTTGATGAAAACATGATCCGCGAGCTGCGCATGGGCGCGTTGCTGGCCGTGGCGCAGGGCAGCAACAACCCGCCGCGCTTCGTCGTGCTCGAAAATCACCAACCCGATTCCGCGGATACAATTGTTTTGATTGGCAAAGGCGTGACGTTTGACAGCGGCGGCCTTTCGATCAAATCGTCGGAGGCCATGGAGGAAATGAAATTCGACATGTCCGGCGCGGCGACCGCGCTGTCCGCGACATGCTGCCTGGCGCAGTTGCGCACGCCGCTCCATCTTGTTTGCCTGCTTCCGTTGGTTGAAAACATGCCCAGCGGGCAAGCGTTGCGGCCCGGAGACATTGTGCGCGCCTCGAATGGCAAAACCATCGAAGTCGCAGATACCGATGCCGAAGGCCGGTTGATTTTGGCAGATGCACTGGCGTACGCCAGCCGTTTCGCCCCCGCGGCCGTTATCGATCTTGCCACCTTGACCGGATCCGTATTTTATGCGCTTGGTGAAGCTGCTGCCGGATTGTTCTCAAATGACTCGGATCTGAGCGATAACATCAAGCAAGCAGCGCAAACAAGCGGCGAACGTGTGTGGGAATTGCCGCTGTTCCCGGAATTCACCAAGAACCTTGCCAGCGAAATTGCCGATTTGCGCAATATTTCCGCCAAGAAAGTTGGCGCCGGCGCAAGTCACGGTGCGGCGTTTCTGGCAGCCTTCGTCAATGGGTACAAATGGGCGCATCTCGACATTGCTGCGGTCGCAGTTCCACAGGAAACCTCGCCGCTTTGCCCCACCAAGGGAACAGGTTGGGGCGTGCGCTTGCTCACCCGGTTTTGCCAGGATTGGGTGTCGAATAAGCAATAAACCAGGACGGTTTTGTTTTTATCCTCCAGCTTGACTTTGAAATGAGCGCGTCTTATACTTCTGATGAATTTTGATCTGTGTATGCAATGAAGATCAGCCACGGCGCAATAAAAGAGTCGCGGCTACCCGTTTGGTCGTTGCATTGCTTCAGAATAAAAGTAGTAGCAGTCTCTTTGAATTGTCAAGAATCGAGTGAGCCGGGAGTACGGGTATAATGCCATGCTCCCGGCGTGTGCGAGCAGCCATTGGGTGACATTAAAATTTGCCCGCTTCAACTTCAAAACCTCGTATCATCTACTTCTCGATGGACACCGACTGGTGCCATGAAGAAGTCCTGCAATACGCCCTCGAGCTGTTTCGCGAGAATAGTCTTTCCTGTACCGTTTTTGCAACCGGGCATTATGCCGACCTCTGGCGTCTCACCGGCGCCGAATTCGAAATCGGCCTTCATCCCAATTTCAATGAAACCACGATTTCCGGTTACGAGAGTATGTTGCGCGCCTTGCGCCGGCTCTATCCGCAAGCCGAAGGCGTGTCTAGCCATGCCATGACGAGCAGCACACCGATTCTCAATCTCTTCAAACAATACGGTTGCACTTACGACCGCAATCTCTTGTGTTATAAAATTCCCCAAGCCCCGGCCTTTCAGCATTACAATGGTCTGTGGCGTGTGCCGATTTTCTGGGAGGACGATATCTGGTTCACGGTCGAACCCGGCGTTGCGTTTGATGAGAGTCTGCTGGCGCTTGAGCGTTTTCGCTGCAATTTCAACTTTCATCCCCTACATCTTTACCTCAATACCGAATCAGTAGCGCATTATCAAGAATGCAAACCGCTGCAACACCAGCCGGAAACGCTGGCAAATCACGTTGGCAAGGGTTATGGCGCGCGCAGCTATTTTCTGGATCTGGTCAGGCATATCAAAAAGGAGAAGCTTGTCACGGGGCTCCTCAAGGATTTTGTGAAATCATGAGCATCGTTTTTTTCGGCACGACGGATACCGGCTATCACTGTCTTGAACAAATGTTGCTGGCCGGATTGCCGGTCGCCGGTATTGTAACCGGTTTGCCGGAGTTCGAAATTTCCTATGCCAAAGGCAGAGTCTCGAACCGGCGCCACCGCGATTTTCACTTGTTCCAGGAACGTTTCGGTGTGCCGGTATTGACCTTTACTCGCAAGTTTGATCACGCAATTGGTGCGGGCGTTGGCGCCGCTGGGGACGGTTGGCATTCACTGGTCGCTGTTGCCGAAGTATCGCGGCGGTTCGCCGCTGGTGTGGGCCATCCTCAATGGCGAAAGCGAAACCGGTGCTTCTTTGTTTTACCTCGAGGACAAAGTTGATACGGGAAGAGTCCTCGCACAAACGCCCGTATCGATTGCCGAACATGAAAATGTTGCGCACTTGATTGAAAAGCTCAACGCGGCCTCCGGCAAAATTGTAGTGGAACATGTGCCCAAAATCTTGCAGGGCACGGCTGCTTCACGGCAGCAAGATGAAGCTTTGGCCACGTACTATCGCCCGCGCTTGCCGGAAGATGGTTTGATCGATTGGCGCTGGCCGGCCAGACGCATTTACAATTTTATTCGCGCACAGACGCTGCCTTATCCCTGCGCCTTTTCGAATTATCGCGGGCAACGCATTCGAATCGTGAGCGCGACAGTGCAACCACAATCCGGCGTGCATGTGCGGGTTCGCGCGGGCGATGGCGGTTGGCTGGGTTTGGAAAGAATTCTATGCGACGATGATGAGACGATTCGTCCGGCCCTCTCCATTTTTGAAAAGGAAGAAGTCGAGTTTGATCAGTAATCCGATGGTCAATTGGATTAGAAGGTTGCACTGATTTGGCATGCCAAGCCACAGAATTGCCGCGCGAACGCGGTGCATATCCGTTTTGAATCGGAGAGTTGATGCACGTGGACATATTGCAAATCGAACAGCTCACAAAATCCTACGGCCAGATTCGCGCATTGCATGACGTCAGCTTCAATGTGGCCGCCGGCGAAATTTTTGGGTATCTCGGCCCGAACGGTGCGGGCAAGACCACGACGTTGCGTGCGATTGCCGGGTTGGTGCATGCCGATAACGGCGAGATTCGCCTCTTTGGAGAGAAAAAACCGCTGCCGCGCATGCGCGATGCAATCGGCTATCTTCCGGGCGAGTTGCATTTGTATGCCGATATGAGCGCTGCGCGGTTGTTGGATTACTTTGCACGGTTTCGTCCGCAGCGTCCGCCGCTTCTGCGGAAAAAGCTTCTTGACGCATTCGCGGCGGGGCAGGAGGTCCTTTCCCGCAAAATCAAGTTTCTCTCGCACGGCACTCGGCAAAAAATCGGATTGCTCATTGCCATGCAGCATGATCCAGAGCTATTGCTGCTGGATGAACCCACCATCGGCCTTGATCCGTTGATGCAACAGGCGTTTCGCGAAATTATATTTGATTTTGCCGCTCGCGGCCGGGCTGTGCTCTTTTCTTCACACGTGCTTTCCGAAGTAGAAGCCGTATGCAACAGCATCGCGATTTTGCGCGCCGGTGAAATTGTCGCGATTGAAACCATGGCAGCATTGCGTGGCAAGATGCTGCGGCGGTTGCAGGTGCGCTTTCGCGCGGAGGCGCCGCAAAGCGTGCTCACGTGTCCAGGGGTTGCGCGCACACACGTTCAGGGAAGAGAGGTTGTATTATGGGTGCAGGGTGAAATCAATGCCCTCCTGCGTCAACTGGCGCAAGTCGAGATTGAACATCTCGTTTTCCCGGAGCCGGAGTTGGAAGACATTTTTCTGAGTTTCTACAACAAACCCGATCGCTCGCTCAATGTTTAACTTGCTCAATCGCCTGATCCGGCGCCATTTGCTTTTCCTCACCGCCGCAAGTTTGCTGCTTTGCGGCTTCGAATTCATGTTGTGTGCTCTGGTATCAACGTTCAATATCCCGGCGATTCTCACCGAAGTGATGAAATCCCTGCCACCCGCCGCGCAGAATTTCATCAGCGAACAAGTGCTGGCGGGTATGACAACGCGCGGCCTGCTGGCCTTTGGATGGAATCATCCTGTGACGCTGGCGTTGGGCGCCGCTGTCGCCATCGTGCCTGCCACTCGTGCAATCGCGGGAGAAATTGAAAGCGGAGGGATGGAACTCCTGCTCAGCCAGCCGCTGGCGCGCTGGCAATACTTGAACGCGCAAGTTGCCTTTGCACTTTTTGCCATCGCCGCGTTGAGTGCTGCGGGCATGATTGGCACACTGGCCGGTCAACGGACATTTGCGCTCGGTTTGTTGGAGCTGCGCCCGCTCGTGCAGGTGGTGTTCAACTTTTTTCTTTTGCAGAGTGCCTGGTTCGGCCTCACGCTTCTGTTCTCGGTCTTCGGGCGTGAAAGCGGGCATGTGGTGGGCACGGCGTTTTTTTTGGCGTTGGTTTCGTATATCGTTCAGGTCCTTGGCAAAATCTGGCCGGTGATGGCCGGCTTGCTGCCCTTCTCGTTGTACAACTACTATTCATCTCAAGATATTCTGGTGCATAACCACTTCTCAAAAAGTTCTGTGGCGATTCTGGCGAGCGTGTTTTTGGCCGGGGTTGGATTTGCGATGTGGCGATTTCAAAAAAGAGATATTCCATGAACATGATAAAAGAGAAAGCCATTCTCGTCACCGGAGGCGCCGGCTTCATCGGCAGCCATCTCGTCGATGCGTTGCTGGCGCGCGGCGCCGGCGCGGTGGTGGTGGTTGATAATCTATTTCTGGGAAGCCTGGATAATCTGGCGGCAGCGCAACAATCGGAGCGCTTTCATTTTTATCGTGAAGATGCGGTCGATCTCTCGATCATGGATCATCTCATGGCCAAGCATCGCGTCGAGATTGTATTCAACCTTGCCACCAAGGCCCTGCTCTACAGTTTCACCAATCCCGAAGGCGCGTTCATGGTGAATGTCGAGATCATGCGCGCGCTGCTTTATCTGCAACGCAAGGGTGCGTTCAAGACGCTGATTCATTGCTCCTCTTCGGAGGCCTACGGCACGGCGCAAACGTTTCCGATGGATGAGAATCATCCTTACGTGCCGGCCACGCCCTATGCTGCCGGCAAAGCGGCGGCGGATTTGATGGCGTTGAGTTACGCGCATACCTTCGGCGCTGAGGTTGCCGTGATCCGGCCCTTCAACAATTACGGTCCGCGCCAAAACAAAGAGCGCGGACTCGAGGCCGTCATCCCCTTGACCGCCGCGCGCCTGATGCGCGGCGAAATGCCGGTGATTTACGGCGACGGCGAACAGACACGCGATTTTATTTATGTCGCCGATACGGTCAACGGCTTGCTTTTGGCTTATGAAAAACCGGCCGCACGCGGGCAAGTGATCAATCTCGCCTCCGGCAAAGAAATCAGCATCGCGGAAGTTGTGCGCGGCATTTGCGCTTATTTCAACTATGACGGCCTTATCGAATATCGCGAAGCGCGCCCGGCCGACGTGCGCCGCCATCGCGGCGACATTCAGCGCGCGCAAAAAATCTTGGGCTTCACCCCGCAAGTGAATTTTGACGACGGCTTGCGGCGCACGCTTGATTGGTATACGAAATCTTAATCGCCCCTCCGGGTTGAGAGATTGTTGAACAAAAATTTACACAATCACAAGGGATTGCCTGCCTTATGAAACTGCCTGAAGCCGAAGTCGAGTTGTTCTATAAACTGTTCAACCCGCTGTTGGTCTATGCCGGCCAACAAACCAAGCTTGCGCCTCATCTTGCTTCACCACAAGACTTGCGTAAGCTTACCCTCGAGCAAATTATCGAGATTCGCAACGCGCTTTACGATCAGACTCAGTTATTCGATTCTTTTATGGCGCAAAATCCTGCCGGCGCATCAGCAACGGAGTTGGAAATAGTGGCGGGGTGGAAAAATTTTATGAGAGGGATGTTTTACATCATACGCTACCAGAAAGACTGCGCCGTCTTTCTCACCAGTGAGGCGCCGGCAAAAGCCTATGGTGTGCGAGCGCTTTATACCTCATTTGAAGAAATGATCGGAGCAAACCTGCCGTTGGCGGTCAATACCGTATTGTTGCCATTCAAGGAATATATCATCTGCGACGGTTTGATTTCGTCCTATTCTATGTCTTTCGGCAGTGGGATTCGGCAAAGTTTGAACGAGGCTTATCAGAGAGCAAAGTCACAATTCGGCATCATCACCAATTTTAATTCGTCTGAAAAGCGGCAAAGCGACATGGATTCACTGAAGTTTTATCTCCGCACGCAGGCGAGCCGCGAGGAATATGCCGCTGAAATTTATGCGTTGACCAGAAAAAGCCGCGACCTGCTGGTCTTCTATCATCAGGAAATGGGAAAAAGC
>QEVD01000447.1 GCA_003576975.1 Candidatus Zhuqueibacterota bacterium | reverse complement strand
CGATGATTTTGATTTCTTCTTCGCTCAGGCCGTACAATTCGTAAACGAGTTGATCGATTTGTTTGTCTGTGGCTTCGATTTGGCGCTGCAGGGCGGTTTTGTCGTGGCCGACTTTGGCGGCGGCAAGTTGTTGGTGCAGGGCGAGCATGCGTTCGACCAAGGCCACCATGCGGTCGTGGCGGGTTTTGTCGGCGGGGTCAGAGAAGTTGATCGTGCGGATTGGAATGTTACGAATCACTTTAGCGTCATAACCATACCATCCACCGCGAAAATTCGTTGATATTTGTTTATGGTAGTAATCAACAGCCTTTGAATTTAGCAAACCAAGGATATACAAATACTCGCTCTGGTTAAGAATAATCCCATAGCCGCCCGCCGCTCCGCCTGGGAAACAAGCTTTTCCCAATTCATCAAAACAGTAATTTGCAGATGGATTCAAATCAGCCGTCAGTATTTTGGCATTTGAGACAACCTCAAGCGCTTGATTGCGACTATAACAATACCATTGTTCTCCGGCCCAACGCCCCTTTTCACGTTTAGCCAAAATTTCCTTGCACGATCTTAGGTACTCAGCAGTCTTTGGCGCTTTTGCAGAGATTTCTCTCCATCCAATTAAAGTGCCATCTCGATAAGGAAAGATCACGAAACGCGAATTTTTATGTAAATAGTAACGTTTCATTTCGCCCGATTTATATAAGGGCCGAAGGTACTTTGTTTCGATATGAATCACTGACTCCAGAGCTTTGGAGTAATATTTCCCGTTAGAGTGTTCTTCTAAAATGAAGACTGAATCCGCACCAGTTTTGAAACCCTGAAATATTCTTTGAGCCACATCACCCAGCTTTACAGGCATGCGGCCAAACTTTTCAAATAAATCTGCACCTCTTCCCACCGCAAAATTCCATTCCGCCGAAGCAATGCTGGACGCAGCGATTTTACCTTCGACAGCTTTGTTTTCGATTCGCCAACTTTCAACATCATCAATTTTCACAAAGTGACACTCGTCACGTCCGGCTTTATCCAAAAACAACAAGCATGTGTAAGTCGTCGCGCCGGCGAAAATTTGTTGATCACCAAAATGAACGACATGCGAGAGATGCTTGCCTTTGGCAATCAACGCACGCAGTGCTTCACCATATTTGGCATTAAAGAATTTGTGCGGGAGAATAAAGCCCAATCGTCCGCTCTTGTTCAATAATCCCAATCCCTTTTCGACAAACACAACATAGATATCGTAGTTGCCGGCACTGGCAGCTTGGTA
Source organism: Candidatus Zhuqueibacterota bacterium (assembly GCA_003576975.1). GTDB lineage: Bacteria > Zhuqueibacterota > Zhuqueibacteria > Zhuqueibacterales > Zhuqueibacteraceae > Coneutiohabitans. The sequence goes on along the minus strand of QEVD01000447.1, from coordinate 2,876 downwards.
GCTTTGTTTATAAACTTCAACCTCCACCGGCGCCCATTCTTTCATGGTTTGAATACGAATATACGGCGGATTCCCAATCACCGCATCAAATCCGCCCGCATTCATGATCTCCGCAAACTCGGCTTGCCAATCAAACGCATTGATGCGCAGGCGTTCTTCGTCATCGATTAGATTCAACTGCTGCTCGTAAAAATCCGGGCCAATCAGCGAGTTGCCGCATTTGATGTTGCTGCTGAGATCGGGCAGGGCGCGCTCGTGAAAGAATTTGAGCTGCTGGGAAATGGTTTGTTCGTTCTCGCCTTCCAAAACTTTCAACAACAGCGACAGCTTGGTCACTTCCACGGCTTGCGGGTCAATATCCACCCCGAAAATATTGTTGAGCAAAATGCGCTTGCGCTCGGCGGTGGTCAAACGCCAATCGCCCTTGCCGGCTTGATACAATTCCGGGCGCTTGCCGGCAGCGTGTTTCTCCGGCCCGTCGTTCACGTACCAATCGCGGTGCCAATCGAGCAAATATTGATATGCGCCGATCAGAAACGAGCCCGAGCCGCACGCGGGATCTAAAATTCGTAGCGGCGCACGGCCGTGCGCCCCAACCCCGGCAACCTGTTTCGGGATTTTGCCTTCCAATAATTTTCCCACCGTGTTCTTGACAATGTAATCGACGATGTAGGTGGGCGTGTAATAAACCCCTCCGGCTTTCTTCACCTCGGGCTTGTCTTCCACTTTGGCTTGATGGCCGGAGGTAAGGCGAATCACTTTGCCGAGAAACTGTTCATACACCTGGCCGAGAATATCCGCGGGCAGCACGGAGAATTCATAGGGACTGTCGGGATAATACAGGCTGCGAATGATGTCTTTGAGCGGCTTGTCATCGATTTGCAAACGCAGCGTCAGCTCGTCAGGCTCTTCGCGGCGGTCTTTTTCCTTTTGAAAATGAAAAATGCCGGAGTTGTAGCGTTCGTCAGCGCGATGAAACAAATCGCGCAAACGCGGATACACGCGCTCGCCGTTGAGCAGGGCTTGCAGCGCGCCGTAATCTTCGATGCCGCGATCTTCGCAAATGCGCAAAAAGATGAGGCGGTCAATGGTGCGCTGCACGCTGAAATTCAATTCGCGCTGCGTGAGCTTGGGATTGCGCAAGGCAATATTTCTGGCCAGCGCCTCACGCCAGCTTTCGATTTCCTTGAGAAAAGCGGCATCAACTTCGGCCGTGCCTTTTTTGGCTTTGGTGGTTTCCGCATATTTATCGAACGCGCCTTCGAGCACAGCCTGTTTGGAAAAAACGCGGCTGATCTCTTCCCAGCGCGCGGCATAGTCTTGATAATTGAGAAAAAGTATGCGACCCACCGCCGGCTTGTCGTTTTTCGCGGGCCGCACGCGGCAATCATACACCGCGAATTCTTCAAAGTCGGTGAGAATGCTGAGCGGCAGTTTGGCGGACCAGGCATAGCGCCGCAATTGAAACGCGGGACTGACTTCGTCTTTGAGATTGACGGCGGGCTTTTTGGCTTCCACGAAGAATTTGCGCGTGCCGCCGATGCGAAAGCAATAATCCGGCGCTTTGGTGGCCCCGCCGATTTTGATGGCGTCTTCGTGAATCACATCTTTGTAGGCTTCGGCAAAACCCTGTTTGTTGTCCACGTCCCAGCCCAGCGCGGCAAAGAAGGGATCGATGAACTCGCGGCGGAGCTGGGTTTCGTTGTAGGCGTTGGCTTGATAGGTTTCGCGATTGCGCTCAAAGCGCGCGAGGAGGTCGAGGATGGCGTCAGGAGCTTGTTCAGTGGTCACGGTTGATCCCCGTTCAATGGCCGGAAAGATGCAAATGGTTGACGAATTTGTTTTAGATTGGAATTTCTTTGTAGCTGCCGGGGGCGACTGTTTCGGCTGCAGCCTGAATAGCATCAACTCGAAGTTGAATACGTGGCCAAGAAGTTGAAAGAAGAATGAGAACGGCGAGCCGCCGGCCGGAAATATCTTGTTGGTAGCGCAAGTTCTGGTCCGTCGTTATCAAGAGTTGATAACCCTCATTCTCGGCGGCGAAGAGTAACTCGCCATTCGACAACTTTGACCACCCCCGCTCATAAGCTAGATCGACGTCGTGTTCTGCAAGATATCGGCGTAGTGGTGCTGGTGTGCCCTGATCGAATAAGATTCTCATTGGTCGAGGGGTTCGGTTAGCTGCGCAATTTCATAATCCAAGATCGCTTCCACTTGCGCACGCTGAACGCCGGGAAACCAGGTTAGAAATTGATCGATCGAGGCTCCATCCTTGAGATTTTCAAAAAGGGCAGACACGGGCACCCGGGTGCCGCGAAACACCCATGCACCGCTGACGCGCTCGGGATGGCGTTCGGCTGCCTCAGAATTTCTCCAGTCTTTCATCGTATAGCCTCATGCGTATTGGAGATCGTTTCAACAAGATATCTTTGCACGGCACGCAAAAGATAACTTATTGAGTTGATGAAAGCAACACCCGCAACCCCTCCGGCGCCAGACGATGATTTTCATCGAATGCCTCGAGCGCTCGCCAGGTGGCGCGCAACGGGTCGCCGTTCGCTTCACGGCCATGCAATGCCGGCAGGGCGTAGACGGATTCCTCCACAAAGCGGCCGTCATAGACAAAAACGATTTCATGCTTGGGCGCGCCGTTGACATTGAAGATGCTCGACAATAATCCACGAAATGTCGCGATCATCGATGCGACTAATCCTCGAGCCCGGTCGATCAGATTCTGCGGATATACAACTGTTTCCATCAGGTCGCGAAACGCGCCCATCACCGCGCTGATATCGCTCAGTAGGCCATTGGCGGTATTCAAGAGTCCTTGGATCAGATTGTTGATCGTCCTGACGACCGCACTCGCTGCCGCGAGC
>QEVD01000446.1 GCA_003576975.1 Candidatus Zhuqueibacterota bacterium | reverse complement strand
TTCACGCGTGCCGAAGCCTCGAATACCACACGCGTAGCGGGACGCGGCACCGGCAGCGTTCAGGTTGAAGTTGTCAACTCCGCGCTGGTGCCGGACAATCACACGTTCGAGTTGAGATTCAGAACCCTGTTCGCGGACAGTATCCGCGCAAATGTTTTTGATCTGGTTGACCTCACCAGCGACGATACACTATTTACAAATGGCTATGATTTGGAGGGCGCAGGAAGCGGCTTGGTGGGCACGGGCTTGCTGCCGGTGGTGAGTACTCCCAATACCGTCTCGGTAGATTCCGCCAGCGGTTTTACCGCCTCGAGCCTCACGAACGGCCGCCTGAAAATGGCGTATCGCAATCCGTTGCCCATCAATCTGAAACGGCCCGGCTTCCCGGAGGACATGACCATCACCTTCAGCGACGTGCCGATTGATACTTCACTGCGCGGCTTTGGCTTGCTGCGCTCGCGCCCGACAAAATTCCGTGTCACAGCGCATACGGCAGACGGCGATCTGCGCATGAAGTTTTATTTTTTGGATAAAGACAACGACGGCACGCTGAGCCTGCCTTTCCCGGATGAGTTTATCGACGTGGTAACCTATCTCCCCAACAATCCCATCGCCTATGAAACCTGGCGCGTGGAATTGGACACCACCGGCCAGGCGCAACGCGGCACACTCAAGGCGCCCACGCTGGGCGATGTTTATGAAATGAAGTTGATTTACCCCTTTGAAAACGGCGAAGTTTACTCGTTTACTACCACTGGCGAATTTATCAACCCGGCAGCGGCGCAGAGCCTGGCCGCGCAAGAGCCTTACGTCGTGCCGAATCCTTATGTCGGGTTGGCGAGTTTTGAAGCGGAACGTTTCGCCATCTCCGGCCGCGGCGAGCGCAGAATGGAATTCCGCAATCTTCCGCAAAATTGCACGATTCGCATTTTCACCGTGCGCGGCGAGTTGGTGCAAGCGCTGCATCATGACGGCTCCGACTTTGGCATGGTGCCGTGGGATTTGCGTTCAAAAGACAATCTCGAAATTGCGCCGGGGTTGTATCTCTATCATGTGGATGCCGGCCCGCTGGGCAAGCATATCGGAAAGTTCGCAATCATCAAATGAGCATCAACGCAGATCATTGCGGATAACAGAACCTCAGCCCACGAGTCGGTTGTCTCACAAGGCTGGGGGCTATTCGTGAAGCAAAATCCGTCAGAGGAATTTGAATATGAAATCAAAACTCTCACTTGCCGCTGTTCTCCTGATGAGTAGCGTGCTTTTCAGTCAAAGCAAAACCGGCACCACCGTTGCGCAGTTTTTGTTGATCGAGCCGAGCGCGCGTTTGGCGGCCATGGGCAATGCCGGCGTTGCCATGTATGATGAAGTTGCGGCGGCCTATTACAATGCCGGCGCGATCGGGCATCAAAACGGCTACAGCGCGCAGTTCTCGCACAGCACCTGGCTCGCGGATATTTCGTACAATTACGCGGCCGCGTCGCTGCAAGCCGGAGAGGTGGGCAATATTTTTATTAGCGTCACCTCGCTCAGCTCCGGCGAAATCGATGTGCGCACGGTCGAACAACCGCTAGGCACGGGCGAGCGCTACACGGTATCGAATCTCGCGCTCGGTCTTGGCTTCGGCAAACAAATCTCTGACCGCTTTTCCGTCGGCGTGCAATTGAACTACATTCAAGAAACCATCTGGCACAGCTCGTTGTCGACTTTTGCATTGAATGTGGGCACCGTCTATCGCCTTTCGGAGAACGGATTACGACTGGGCGCCAGTATTTCGAATTTTGGCCTGCCCGCGAGTTATGATGGCCGTGATTTGCGCATCGTTTTTGATCGCGATCCGGACAAGTTTGGCGATAACAGCAGCCTCCCGGGCGAAGTGTTCACGGAGGATTATCCCCTGCCCGTTCTCTTTCGCGTGGGCGTAACCTATCCCATGCGCTTCAACGAGAACAACGTTGTGCACGTAGCCGTGAATGCTTTTCATCCCAGCGATAACACGGAGAGTATGAGTGTGGGCGCGGAATGGCTGCTGCTCAAATCGCTGGCATTGCGCGGCGGTTATCAAAACCTCTTTTTGGAAGATACCGAAGTCGGCCTTACCCTGGGCGCAGGCCTGCAGTTCGATCTTGATGAATACGGTTTTCGTTTCGATTATGCCTGGGCCGATCACGGCCGGCTGGAGAATACGCAGAGGTTTACACTGGGCTTCAGGTTTTGACAGCGCTTCTGAACATTACCCCCATCGGATAGATTAAGTCCAGCGGATAAAGCCTTTTGCTTTCCATCGGTTGGTGTTGCTCGATGCGTGGGCGCCGCTCGAAAGGCTGCAGTTTTCAGCTTGCCTGATAGTTTATTCATTGGCGAGAACTACGGAAAGGTACTCTCATTGCAATGATCAATAGTGTACTCCTCGGATTTCCAGTCGGTGCTTGCCGAAGTTTGCGATGATTCCCGTTGAAAGTCCGAGCTGTTTCAGGAAAGTTTGCATGCGAACGATATGCTCAGGCAGAATACTGTCTTGCAATGCAGTGACATCGCAAAGTATCCGATTTTCGATGAGCCAAAATCGCATGGGAAAAGAACGAATGACTTTGCCATCATACACGACGTCAACAAGCTTGCGTTTTTCGATGGCAATCTGACGGTAACGTATTTCACTTTCCACCAAGCGTCGGCAGACAGATTTGCCGAACCCCAAACCATGTGTTTCAAACACAAAGAGCAACGCGCCTCTCAATTGTGCCAACGTGTTTCGTTCTGCTTCAGTAAGCCTGTCCTTGATGAAGCTGTAATCTTCGTGTATTTGCTTGGGCTTCTCTGTGAAGGGTAGACGTTTGCAGATGATCCGAGGAAATCCAGTGTTGACCAACAGCCCTAAATCTTTTTGCCAAAGCTTGAGATGAGAGAGAATTTGAATATAGTTTGACCGTAGAAAACCACAACGCAAGCATTTAAGCTCGACGATGACTTTATCCTCCGCCAAAAAATCCAGTTCAAAGGTTCTGATTTTCTCCTCGCGATGGATAAGCTCTCGCTGCTGCTTTGATACAAAAGCGATTCCCGACCTCATGAGTTTTCGAATCAACCCCTGATGATAGGTTTCTTCGTCAAACCCAACGCCGATTTCATTATGCACAGCGATCATGCATTTGCGCAGCTCATAAGTCAAAGCTTGGTGTAAGAGTTCCATGACGCCCCTCACTCAAAAGTTGGAAGTTTTTGCTTTATCTGTTGGCCTTAATCTATCCGTTGGGGCTAACATTCTCAAGCACATTTTGAGCACACGAAAATGAACTGCTCACCGATATTAACAATACCCATGCTTCTCGTGGCTCAATCTATCCTCGCTCAGTCTGAATACGACCGCCACGTCGTCTTCGATAACAGCCTCACTGACCGTTCGTATTATTTTAGTCGCGGCTATGCGGTCGCGCCGAGCACACTCGAGATTGTCGAAGGAAAATTTCCAATCGAAGAGCAAAATTATTTCAGCCCGCCGAATGCGCTGTGTTTGCAATGGCGCTCACAAACCGGCGGCGACTGGCGCATGACGCTCGACGTCGCGAATCGTTACGGCCGCCGTTTTGAATTTGAAGGCAACACGCTTTTTTTGCGTTGCTATTCCGAAACGGAGTTATCGCTTGAGGAATCGCCGCTGATCGGCTTGCAAGATGCGAACGGAGCTGGTGTGCCGGATATCAAGCTGCTTGCGTTAATCAAAAAGCTTCCTGCCGGGCAGTGGGTGCACATCAAATTGCCCTTCGCCGCGTTCACACCCCTCTTCAATTCGACAGACGAAAACAAGTTCAATCCGGCGCATCTGGCGCGGATTTTTTTCGTGCAGGGTCTCGATGACGGCAAGGAGCACACGCTTTATATTGACGACGTGCGCGTGGGTGATGATATTCCGAATGTCAATCAAACGCCGGCGACTCCTGCTGGCCTGAATGCGAAGGGCTACGATAGCCACATCGATTTAACGTGGCGACGCAACTCCGAGGCGCCATTCTATTACAAAATTTATCGTTCATGGGACGGTCAAAACTATTCAGCTATCGGGACACAGAAGGGCCATCTCACCCGCTTTGTTGATTTCATTGGCGCGCAGAACAAGAAAGCCTTTTACAAAATTAGCGCAGTCG
>QEVD01000445.1 GCA_003576975.1 Candidatus Zhuqueibacterota bacterium | reverse complement strand
ATCGTCGCATCAAAAATAAAATTTCGTTTCGTAAACGCGGTGTCGCGGCCCAAAGGTTTTATAGTATCCCAACCGAAACTGGCGGACAGCGCCAGATTGGTGTTTTTTTGATTGAAATCTTGATTATAGCCGACGCCGAGCAAACGACCGACATAATCATTCTCACCGGAATAATAAATCGTTGCGGCCCAGCGATCGGCGCTTAAACTGCCAACAACTTCATTTCTGTTTTTGATGTAATTCGCATTGGGATTCGCGGCGTCCACGGGTTTCGAGGCGCCGGTAATGCCGTCCGTCGGCAACGGTTTTGCCGAGATGCCGCGATACGGTGGAATGGTGACTTGATCAAGACTGTATTGCAGCGTGAGCGCCGTGTTCCGTGCCAAATCTTTAACGAATTGCAATGAAGGTGAGCGCACCAACAAGCCGCCGCTATCCGTGAAGAAATGCGTGCGCAACGCCACCCGGTCGTCGGTGAAACTCATCGTCGCCGTACCGAGCACCGCGACGATGATTGCCAGGCACAAAATTATCCGCAAATAGGAATGCATGCGCTTCATTGTCGTGTATCGTTAGAGGATCGCCCTGATCAGGGAAAATGGCATAGCCGGCGTGTGAACACGTCAAAATCTCCGCGTCCGTGCGGCCAGGTGAAAGAGGTCGGATTGCAGCTCATACAAATCCGAAACTGAATTTACAGCTTCGTGATTGCATGCCTCAGATCTCACAAACCAAATCAGGCAAGCCCCGCTGGTGGCCTGCGTTTTATTGGAGTTATTCTCCCAAAATTCGAAAAAAAATACGCTCACCAGCTTGGCGGCGCACTTTGATTACAAGCCTTGTGCCACAGCAAGCGGCGAGTTTTTGCTTGACATTCGCTGACTTTTTGGTTAAAAAATCGTCACGCTGCACACTATAAATTAGGAAAGATGAGATGCCCACTCCCCAAAAATTCACCGTCGGCCTCGTGCAAATGGCCATGAGCAAAGACGGCGAGGCGAACGTTGCCGTCGCCACTCACTGGATCAAAGAAGCGGCGCGGCAAGGCGCGCAAGTCATTTGCCTGCCCGAACTGTTTCGCTCGCAGTATTTTTGCCAAACGGAAAATGTGGCCTTGTTCGATCTTGCAGAACCGGTGCCGGGACCGACGACCAAAGCCTTGCAAGTTGTCGCGCACGAACAAAAGGTCGTGCTGGTGGCGCCCGTGTTCGAGCGCCGCGGCCCGGGAGTTTATCACAACAGCGCTGCCATCATCGATGCCAACGGCGAGATCATCGGGCTTTATCGCAAGATGCACATTCCGGATGATCCGGCGTATTATGAAAAATTTTATTTCACGCCCGGCGATCTTGGCTTTCAGGCATTTGATACGAAAGTCGGGCGCATCGGCACGCTGATCTGCTGGGATCAATGGTATCCCGAAGGCGCGCGGCTGACGGCCTTGCGCGGCGCGAGCATCTTGTTTTATCCCACGGCCATCGGCTGGCATCCGCATGAGAAAGCGCAATACGGCGCAGCGCAGCGCGACGCCTGGCGCACCGTGCAACGCGGACACGCGATTGCCAACGGCATTTACCTCGCGGCTGTCAATCGTGTTGGCCATGAGATTCCCGCCTCCGGAGGGCCCGGCATTCAATTTTGGGGATCATCGTTTATCTGTGATCCGCAAGGCGTGTTGCTGGCCGAAGGCAGTGAGGACAAAGAAGAAGTTTTACTCGGTGAGATCGATCTTGGGCATCTCGAAGAGATTCGACGCAATTGGCCGTTTCTGCGCGACCGGCGCATCGATGCGTATGGTGACATCAAAGCGCGCTTTCTGAATGAGGAGCCGTGGCAAAAAAAATCTTAGCGCAGAGGGCTTCCACGCCGGCAAGCCTGGGCTTTCGCATGCCCGCGGAATGGGAAAAACATCAGGCCACCTGGCTGGGCTGGCCGCACAATCGCACGGATTGGCCGGGCAAATTCGCTCCGATTCAATGGGTTTACGGCGAAATCGTGCGCAAGCTCGCCCCCGGAGAAATGGTGCGCATTATCGTCGCAACCCGGGAGCATGAAGCCAAAGCTCATAAACTGCTGACTCAAGCCGGCGTTGATTTGAAGCGCATCGCGTTCGTTCGCTTTCCTACCAACCGCGGCTGGACGCGCGACTTCGGCCCGATGTTCGTTACCCGCAAACGACCCGCATCTGAATTGGCCATTGTCAATTTCGGTTTCAATGCCTGGGCGCGCTATTCGGATTGGCAAAAAGACAACGCCGTGCCGCTGCGCGCGGCGCAGGTTCTCGGCTGCAAAATTTTTCGCGCGCAATATAACGGCAGGGATTTCGTGCTAGAGGGTGGCAGCATCGACGTGAACGGTCGCGGCACGCTGCTCACCACGGAAGAATGCCTGCTTGACCCCGTAACGCAAGTGCGCAATCCGGGCATGAGCCGCGCGGAAATCGAAACGATGATGCGCGAGTATCTCGGCGTTACGAATATCCTCTGGCTGGGCAAAGGCATCGCCGGTGACGACACCCACGGCCATGTTGATGATCTCTGCCGTTTTGTGACACCAGACACGGTCGTTCTCGTGAAGGAAAAAAATCCTCACGACGAAAACTATAAACCGTTGCAGGAAAACCGCGAGCGGCTGCAGGATATGCGCCTGGAAAACGGCGCAAAAATCAACGTCGTCACGCTGCCCATGCCGGCGCCGCTTTACTTCAAAGGCATACGTTTACCCGCGAGCTATGCGAATTTCTACATCGCGAATGCCGCAGTGCTCGTCCCCACGTTCAATGATGTCAATGATCGCCATGCGCTTGGCATCCTGGCAGAATTGATTACCGATCGGCCGGTGATCGGCATACATGCCGTGGATTTGGTGTGGGGCTTTGGCACGCTGCATTGCTTGACGCAACAACAACCTGCGCTCGCCGGCAATCAGATTGCAGATGATTGATTCAATCGCTGCAGAAAAAGGACAAATATCATTTCGCAAAGACGCATCAAAACTCTTCTTTGCGGTATCTTTGCGGCTTCGCGCCTTTGCGTGTTTTTTCCATCTCAGGGTGCTTGCCTCAAAACTTCGAGGTTTCAGACTTTTTGTTGATTATGAGCATCGTTAAAGCTGAAGGCATTGTCATTCACACGATGAACGTGCGCGAATCGAGCAAACTGGTGACGCTGTTCACGCGCGAGCATGGCCTGCTCAAGCTCGACGCCAAAGCCGCGCGCACCAGCAAAAGCCGGCTGCGCGGAAACCTGGAATTGTTCTCCGTCGTTCATCTGGTATATTACGAGAAGGAGAATCGCGAGCTGCAATTCATGAGTCAAGCAGAGCGTCTCGAAGGCTTTCCGGAATTGCAGACGGATTTGGAAAAGCTGGGCTATGCCTCCGCTTGTTGCGAATTGATCCGGCGGACGCAAGCCGGCGTCGAGGCGAAACCGCGCTTGTATCCCGTTTTGCTGGAAACGCTGCGCGCGATGAACACAGCGCAGGAGCCGCGCCTGCTCTTTTGGGGATTTCAGATGAAGTTGCTGGGCATGCTCGGCCTTGCCCCCAATTTGCAGTATTGTTTGAATTGCAAAACGCCCAGCACGGCCTCGGGTGAGCACGGCGATGCTGCTGTCTGGCATTTTCACGTGACGCGCGGCGGTTTCATTTGCCCCAACTGCGCCGGGCACACCGGCGCTTTGCCGCTCAGCGGCGAGAGCCTGCGCGTGCTCTCGAATTTTCAAACGTGGCCGCCGGCCAAACTGACGCGATTCAAAATTTCTCCGGCAGCAACCGCGGAGATGGCCGCTTTCTTTCGCGCCTACCTCTCGCATCATCTGGAGGAAGCCGGCGCACTTTCATCATTAAAATTTGTTAAAGAGATCAAACAAGACTTGCAAACCCGGCAAAAGAGTTGATTGGTTTTTGGCGAGAAACTGAGTATATTTTTGAGCAGACAAAAATTACACAACGATTACTTCAATAAAGGCAAAGCAAAAACCGAACATGACTGACAACAAAAAACTCATGGATAAACTCGTGGGGCTGTGCAAGCGCCGCGGTTTTATTTTTCAATCCAGTGAAATTTACGCGGCTTGAACAGTTGCTATGATTACGGCCCGCTGGGCGTCGAGCTGAAGCGCAACGTCAAAGACTTTTGGTGGAAGGCGATGGTGCAGACGCGCGACGATATCGAAGGGCTTGACGCCTCGATTCTCATGCACCCGCGCGTGTGGGAAGCCAGCGGCCATGTGGCAAATTTCACCGACCCCATGGTGGACTGCAAAGAATGCAAAGCACGGTTTCGCGCCGATCAGATCGAGGGCGCGATGTGCGCCTCGCCCGGCTATAAGGGCCGCAAAGCCAGCAAATGCGCGGAGGAAGGCAAGTTCACCGAAGCGCGACTGTTCAATCTCATGTTCAAAACATTCATGGGTCCGGTGGAGGATGCGGCCAACGTCATTTACTTGCGCCCCGAAACGGCGCAGGGCATCTACGTGAATGTGTATAACGTCATGCAGGCCTCGCGCCAAAAAATTCCGTTTGGCATCGCGCAAATCGGCAAAGCGTTTCGCAACGAGATCACGCCCGGCAATTTCACCTTCCGCACGCGCGAATTCGAGCAGATGGAAATGCAATTCTTCGTCAAGCCCGGCACGGATATGGAATGGTTCGAATATTGGAAAGCGCAACGCATTGCGTGGTACGACGGCCTGGGCATCCGCCCCGCGAAGCTGCAATTCCATCAACATGGGCCTACGGAATTGGCGCACTACGCCGCCGCCGCCTTCGACATCGAATATGAATTCCCCTTTGGCTGGAAGGAATTGGAAGGCATTCACAACCGCACGGATTTCGATCTCAAGCGCCATGCGGAATACAGCGGCAAGGATCTGCAATATTTTGACGATGCCACGCGCGAGAAATACATTCCCTACATCATCGAAACTTCCGCGGGCTGCGACCGCACCGTGCTCACAACGCTTATCGATGCTTATGACGAAGACGTGATTGAGGGCGAGGCGCGCACGGTGTTGCGCCTCGCGCCGGTGATTGCGCCCATCAAAGCCGGCGTTTTTCCGTTGGTGAAAAAAGACGGCATGCCGGAAGTGGCGCAAAAGATTTATCACGATCTCAAAAAGCAGTTCAATGTTTTCTATGATGACGGCGGCGCCATCGGCCGGCGTTATCGCCGCATGGATGAAGCCGGCACGCCCTTCGGCATCACCGTGGACGGCCAAACGTTGCAGGATCAAACCGTGACCGTGCGCGAACGCGATACCCTCGTGCAGACGCGCGTGAGCATGGACGCGCTGGCGCCTTTTCTGATGGAGAAGATGGCAAGCTACAAACGTGTCTAGTACACTGTTACGATGATTTCGTAGCCCTCCCCTTGTGGGCATTGTCCCAACCCGCGAATTTATTGGCTGCAGCAGCACCCCACAAGAGGGTGGGACTACAAAAAATTAAGGTAACAGTGCACTAGTCTAAATTTTTAGAAGGCCTAAAAAACGGGGGTACCATGATTCACATTATTCGTACACGCGCTACACCGGAACAGATTGCCGAGATGCTTCCGGTTTTTGAATTCTTTATCAAATTAGCCGTTGATATTGACCGGGAAATTCTTGCTGGAGGCGGCGCGCGCCACGCCGATTGCGAGGAAGTTCTGCTGGAGGATGGCAGTAAACAAAAAGATATCTGGGGCGCAGATTGGTATCCGGATAGCTCAGAAGTCAAGTTTGAAGCGCTAATAAACATACGCCCGAATCAGAATAACCCTGCAATGATTATTCTTGATCGCGCGATTCGAGACCGGGTTGAAGAAATTGCCCGGCGATTGCTGGAGCGGCCATGATTAACGAAACAAGGCTTAGAGAACTCCATCTGCGCGACGCGATTCCGATTCAATTAGGGAATCTGGCGTCAAGTGTCAAGCGTTTGGGATTCTTGGTTCATTCCCAAAAACCCCGGGGTATTACTGAGCAGCTTTTTCAAGAATGCCAACTCTTCGCCGCGTGGACAATCTCCGACGCCAATCCAGAAACCCGGGCGGATTTGGAAGCTTTGCAGGTTGATTTGGCGGGTTGGCAAAATGATCTTGAAAACGGCGTTGCAGATGACACGCAGCGCGCGGACATCAGCGCCGCCTGCACGAGATGGGCCGAACGTTTACTCGAGCACTCCGGCTTGCTCAAAACCGGCAGGCCGGTTTCGGTGTAACGAGGAAAATCCGTTTACAAAAGGACAAGGGCATTATGTTAGTCAAACATGAAAAGGATTGTGAAGAAATCATCGCCAATGACGGTTGCCGCTTGCGCGAATTGCTGCATCCCGAGCGGGATCCGGAGGCAAAAATTTCGTACTCCTTCGCGATTGCCTACGTCGAACCGGGCAAAGCGACTTATCGCCACTATCTGCGCCAATCCGAAGTTTATTATATTATCGAGGGGATTGGCAACATGCACGTTGGCGAGGAGACCAAAGAAGTGCAATCCGGCGACGCGGTTTATATCCCGCCGGAAAAAGAGCAATGGATCGAGAATATCGGTCAAAATGTTCTCGTATTCGCTGCGCTGGTCAGTCCGCCCTGGCGTTTGGAGGATGATATTCGGCTCGACGAACAACGCTGAAAACCTCTACTGGCGTTCGCTGTTTGCCCGGTAATGAATTTCTCAACAAGGAAAACGATGCTGCCGGACGCGCGCGTGTTTACGTGTCTTTTTGCCGCCGCGATGATTGCGTTGTTTGCACAAACACTGGGCGCAACGCAAAAAAATGGCTTGCGCGACCGCGAGTTGCGTAGACTCTATCAATCTTTGCAAAAACCCATCCCCGCCGATTCTGCCTGGGCGATACGCGATACCCTGCTCGTTCAACTGCCTGATTTCAAGGCAACACTGCATTCAGGAAAAATTACGGTTCTGCTCGACAGTACGCAAACCGTCACCGGGCTGCTGTTCGAGGGTCAAGCCCACCTCGAATTTCGGCCGCCGCATGCGCTCGAGCAGTTTCAGTTTTCCCGGTTTGCCAAGGATTCTCTGCTCTCGTGCACGGCTTCACAAATCCTCTGGCGATTTTCGCGTCTTGAAGCTCTCTCCATGTCCGGCGCAAGCAGATCAATTTTAAATGCCGCTCAATTCCCGCGCATTCATGCGCCATTGCACCGCAAGGCTCAGGATTGGCTGAGCGAGATTTCCGAGGCGCTGCTCGAGCACCGGGGCTACAATTTAGCGGCGCAGCTTTTGCGCCGGCGCGTTGAAGAAACCCCCTCCGCCTTTGTCCTCTGCGCGTTTTATCCTGATCGCGATCTCAATCCTTTTCCTCCGCTCTATCTCTACTTCTTTGATTCTGCTGCCGAGGAGCCAATAACGTTATTGCAATACTTCCCCAAGCGCATCGGACGCCCGTTTTACACGGTGTGCAGCTATAAGCCAACGCATGATCCACCTCCCCGGCAACCGGCGCCGCAATTGATGAGATATACCGGCTGGGTCGAATTGGACGGCAACGGTAAAATGGAAGCCGACCTCGGAGTCAACATCGCGCTTCCGCAAACCAAGCCGCGCACACTCTCATTTACGTTATCCACCGAACTTGATCTCGCCTGGGTGCGA
>QEVD01000444.1 GCA_003576975.1 Candidatus Zhuqueibacterota bacterium | reverse complement strand
AGTAAAGGGTCTGGCAAACAAATCTTCCCTCATTGCCAGCCTGGGGCACATCTATGAATTTGTCGAGGAGCCTCTGCCCAAAGCGCTGCCGCAAGCGCAGGCAACGGAAGCGCCGGAAGGTTTTGCGTTGGCCGCTTATCCCAATCCCTTCAATCCCTCGACGCAGGTTCGCTTCAGCATTCCTACAGCGAGTTCGGCATCATTGTGCATTTTTGATGTAAATGGCCGGTTGATTCGCACGTGGAACCTTGAGCAACGCGCTGCCGGTGAGCACGTGATTCTATGGGAAGGGAATGATGAAAACGGCCGGCAGGTTGCCAGCGGCGCATATTTCGCCGAGCTGATCGCCGCCGGTCGCAGGCAAGTCACTAAAATGGCTCTGATAAGATAACCAGCCGGAGGAATAGATTTTGGAATGAATCCGTTTCCTGCTTATATTCACCGCGATTCTAAAATCTGACCGTTCCAAAATCTGTCCAAGTAAGGCGGTGTCTTATGCTCGTCGTGGGATTGACCGGTGGTATCGGTTGCGGCAAATCGGAAGTGCGGCGCCGGCTGACAGCAGCCGGAATTGATGCGATTGACGCGGATACCCTCGCCAAAGTGCTGCTGGATACCAATGAGCTGATCATGCGCGCGATCAAGGAAGAATTCGGCGAGAACATGTACGACCAGGGCGGGCGTTTGCAGCGCAAAGCCCTGGCCGCCATCGTGTTCAACGACCGCAAGAAACTCGAAATTCTCAACGGCATCGTGCATCCGCGCGTGATCGCCACGGTCGAGCGCATGCTGGAAGGGTGGCAGGAAGAAGGCAAGACCATTGCCGTGGTCGAGGCCGCGCTGCATTACGAAGTCAATTGGCACGAGGCCATGGATGCCATGGTGGTGGTGAGCGCCTCGATGGAAAATCGCATCAAACGCATCATGCAGCGCGACAGCGTCGATGAAGCAGGCGCCACCAAGCGCATGGGCAACCAGCTTCCGCTCGAAGAAAAAGTCAAACGCGCGGACTACGTCGTCGAAAACAACGGCGATTTGAAGCAGCTCGATCTCGCGGTGCAAAAGCTGGTGGGGTGGTTGCATGAAAAGGCGGCTCAGTAGACTTGTGAGCTTTTACTTTAATTTGTAGAAGTACCTCCTCGAAATGTCATTCAGGTGAATCTTGTGAAGTACTCGGCATAATGCCTGCAACTTCACAAGATCCTTCCAGGATGACAAGGTGAGATTCTCATACAAATCAGCATAACACTGCACCAGTGTGCCGTTCTTAGCGCCGATGATAAACAATGCGGCCCGGAGATCTGAGATTCGTCTGAATGCCCGCCAAGATTCCAACTTGAATATCTCTGCGCCTGCCGATTCCCGCCCTCGCGCATGCAACATACTTGCCGGTTATCCTGTCTTTGAAAACGATGATTCCCGCGCTGTGACCAGCGACAACTCGCATCAATTTCAAGGAAGATGACATGCCGGTTTCCCGCAATTTCCCCATCAAGTCCGCCGTCTTTTTTCTCCTTTTATCTTTTTCTTTGCTCGAAGCGAACGCTGCTCCCAAAGTCATTGCCATTCAACCAGCCGCGCAGGCGATGGTATCTCCCGACAATTTGGAAATCGTGGTGCAATTCGACGTTGCGGTTGATCCCGCCAGCGTCGACACACGCTCACTGTCTGTTTTTGGCCGCTGGACGGGCGTTTGTCCCGGTGAGTATATTTTCGAGGAAGAAAACCGGCAAATTCGCTTCAAGCCGGCTAAGACTTTCTCGGCGGGCGAGTGGATTACGGTATCACTTTCCAAAAGCATCAAAAGCGCAAGCGGCGAGAACATGACAAAAGGTTATGCCTGGAATTTCTGGACGAGGACAAGGCCGGGCTCACTCGAGTTGCAGGAGATTCGTCGCATTAACGTGCGGCGTCAGGGCGAGGGTCGCATTCGAACCTATGGCGCTTATGCCGGCGATCTCAACGGCGATGGCTTTCATGACATCACGCTGCCGAATGAAGAAAGTGATGATATTCGCGTTTTTTTGAACAACGGCGCCGGCGACTACGGTTCCTTTGCCGATTTCGATCTGCCCGCCAATTCGACGCCCAGCACCAATGAAGGCGCGGATTTCAATGGCGATGGTTTGCTCGATTTCGCCGTGGGCAACATCAGCGGCGGCACGGTCAGCGTGTTTCTCGGTGACGGCGACGGCGCGCTGACCTCGCTGCAATCCTATCCCGTTGGCGCCGGAACACGCGGGCTTGGTGTAATAGATTTGAACGGCGACGGTGCGCCCGATATCGTGACCGCCTGTCGCGTTGCCAACACGATTGCCCTTTCAATCAACCAAGGCAATGGCACGTTCTTGGCTAGTGTGCCAATGGAAACCGGCGTGAGCGGAGAAACGTCATGTGCCGTCGCAGATGCCAATGGCGACGGACTTATGGACGTTTTTATTGGCGGCTTCAATTCACGCGAGATTGCGCTTTTGCTGGGCGATGGTGACGGTAATCTGAATTTCTCCACCAAGGTGAATTGTCAGGGCGTGGCGTGGATGATTGCAGCCGGTGATGTCGATAACGATGGCAACGTGGACGTGGTTTCTGCCAACGCTACGCAAAATCAAGTTGCCGTCCTGCGCGGCGACGGCACAGGACAACTGAGTCTGGTGCAAACGTTCAACACCGGATCATTTCCGCTTTCCATCGATCTCGGTGATCTTGACGGCGACGGCGACCTGGATTTGGCAACCGGCAATTTTTCCTCCGCCGATTTTATGATTTTTGAAAACAATGGCAACGGCGTGTTTGCAAATCCTCGCCGCTTGCGCGCGCAAAGCGCCGGCTCTTGCGCCGTGTTGCATGATCGCGATCGCGACGGCGACCTTGATGTGACCGGGATTGACGAGCAGGATGATTTAATTTTTTTGTTTGACAATCCCGGCGCCGGAACAGTTGTGCATCATGCTGCAACAAATTCGCTGGCGCCTGCCGGATTCGAGCTTGAGCAAAGTTATCCCAACCCCATTTCCGCTTCCCGTGTTACGCGAACAGCGCTTCAGAGCCGCGTTACCATTCCCTTTTATCTAAAACAAGCCTCAGAGGTAACGCTTGACATTATTAATTTAAAAGGTGAAACAATCATGGTGTTGGTCGAGGGAAAACTAGCGGCCGGCGAACATCAAGCGGTGTTAAATATCGCACATTTGCCTGCTGGAATGTATTTTTATCGGCTGTCGGTTGGAAGGATTCGTATGGTTAGGAAAATGTTGAACTTGAGAGCATGGTAGAAGGGCAAAAATATTTGAAAAACACCTTGACTTTGCGAGGTGATTGCGTTATATTGATGCCGCTTTAGAAAACGAAAATAATGGCGCGCAGTACGGTTGGTTTCGATACAAACTACGAGATCCCCCCCCAGTCTCGTAAGTTTGAACCGGGTTGTCGAAGCATAAATCGGAAGCGCGCCTTTTTATTTTGTGCCTCTCCATTTCCTTCCGTTTTTGCTGCTGTCTTCCCATTCCAAATGTCATTCATCACGCGGTGTGTTACTTTTTTCGCAAGATCATCATGCGAATTTCTGTCATATCTTCCATCGCGAAGCGAATGCCTTCGCGGCCCAGTCCGCTTTCTTTGACTCCGCCGTATGGCATATGATCGACTCGCCACGACGGCACCTCTCCGATCAACACACCGCCGACCTCGAGCTTATCCCACGCGCGATGCGCCTTGTAAATGTCGCGTGTGAAAACGCCGGCCTGCAAACCATAAACACTGTCGTTGACTTCATCGAGCGCTTGCTCGAAATCACGGAATGAGGAGAGAACTGCCACGGGTCCGAATGCTTCTTGTGCGCAAATCTTCTCGCCTTTCGGCACGTTTTCGAGCAATGTTGCTTCCAACATTGCGCCGGTGCGTTTGCCGCCGCAAAGTAATTTTGCGCCGTGCGCAACGGCGCTCTTAACCCAATTTTCGAGACGCTCGGCTTCCTTCGCGGAAATCATCGGGCCAATGAACGTCGACTCGTCTTTGGGATCACCCATAACCAGCGCCTTCGTGGCGGTCACGAGTTTATCGCGGAAAGACTGAAAGACGTTTTCGTGAATGATGATGCGCTGCACGCCGATGCAGCTTTGGCCGGATTGATAGAATGCGCCGAAAATGACGCGGCTGACCGCGTCGTCGAGAT
>QEVD01000443.1 GCA_003576975.1 Candidatus Zhuqueibacterota bacterium | reverse complement strand
GGTGTGTTGTCTCACAAGCCCGCAATGCTGCTTTGGCTTAAGCTAAAGTTTTTCTTTTGACTTATCCCGCCTATCTCATTCCTCCCTTCCGCTGGCATCACACTTGAAATGACAGCAATGCAACATAAGTTAAAAACTTTGCGACATACGTGAAAGATTTTGCGCTGGTCTTTTTGGTAATTTGCCGCACCAGTGTTCAATCAATCTATTTTCTATCTTATTAACCCAAAGATCGGAGGTACTTTTATGACCACACAATTTAATGTTGACGCAGCGGAATTCGAGAAACTCGATACCCTAGGAGACAAAGCTCTAGACCAGGTCAAGGCTTTGGAAAAAGAATCGTTCCAAGCTATGGGGCTTGACGTTTGTGGGCATGTCAGAAAGATTATACCGGTACTCAAAACTGTGCAGTCAATTGTCTGTAAGCTAAAGTTTGTACCTGGGCTCAAGCAGGCGTGCAAAGCATTGGAAACAGTTATTGCAGCTCTCGAATTCATTTGTCCGGTTCCATCCGAGGGGACCTGAAAATTCGTTGTTTTGCTGGTCGGAATAGGATGGCAGCCCTTACTGCAGCGGGGAATCTGACTTTTAATAAGATTCCTCGCCGCTTCACTCTCATCGATCTCTCAAAGCTTTCAAAGACAATGCAGTCTCTGATCCTAAACCTAAAGAGAAAAGACATGAAGACCCAAATTACCTTTGCAGTAATTGCGTCGCTGTGCTTAACGGCGTGTCCTCCATGGATAAAACCAGGAAACCAGAAGCCAGACCTGGTAATCACCAACTTTAGCGTTTCACCTCCGTCACCTGAACCGCAAAAGAATGTGAAAGCTAATCTCACCGTGCAAAATCTAGGCAAAAAATCTGCCGCAAGATTTTCAGTGCGTTGGAGGCCGTTCGAGAGCCATCCAGGTTTCTCGCAGGACATTTCGGAATTGAGTAGTGAAGAGTCAAAGACAGTTGCATTTGAATTTGCCTATTCCAACACTGGCGCGTTTGCTTCTGAAGCGACCGTTGATGCGCAAAACGCTGTGGATGAATCGAATGAAGCCAACAACACGAGTTCGCTTACCATCAATGTTGTTCCTCCAGTAAAAGCAGATTTGTGGATAAGAGATATCACTTTTGATCCACCAGAAGCCGAAGTTAACCAAACAATGCGAGCGAGCGTTGTCGTTGAAAACGCGGGCCCGGGCCCCGCTGGAAGTTTCGTTGTTATGTGGCGGCCTTACCCTGGGCACGCGGGGTTAACCAAGCCGGTTTCCGGCCTGCATGCTCAACAGTCGAGTTCACTTGCGTTTGAATTCATCTACAACAATAGCGGGCCATTTCAAACCGAGGCCATTGCAGATGTGAATCTACAAGTTAGCGAAACCGACGAAGCCAACAGCAAAATTCTGGGCATCGTTATCCGTCCAAGAGCTCCAGAGTCAATGGCCTATGAAATTAGGGTAAAAACTGGCAGCATAGAGGACGCGGGAACGGATGCGAAAGTTTATGTTATACTGTGGGGAAAAAATGGGAAGAGCGATGAATTTCAATTGGATAATGCGGAAAATAATTTCGAGAGAAATAATACGGATATATTCGCATTTCGCACAAAATATTTAGGAGAGTTTGAAAAATTGCGTATCCGGCACGATAGCTCCAAAAAGAAGCCGGGCTGGTTTCTGGATTACATTGAGATATCAGAAAAAGAAGGAAGTAATCGGTGCTGGAGATTTGATTGCTTTCGATGGCTGGCAAAAGATGAAGATGATGGACAAATCGAACGCGAGTTGAATGCGCTACAATGCGGCGCGAAGACAAATTGAAGACTGTTGTCGTTATATTTATTCGAATCGCAGATTTTATTTGAGGGAACAATGGTGTAGAAATTTGCGGCGCCTTTGGATAATTAGGAATTACCTTGGCGCCTCCACAATGGGAGTACTTCGAGTTCTTAAAGGTTTCCTTTGGAAACATCATTTTCAAAACAATCACTCAACGGATCGTTCAAAATCTCAAATGACTATTTCAGAGCGGGTCGAATCAAAATCGAGGTTTACAATTTGGTCGGGCAACTGGTGCGATCGTTGATCGATGCGCCGCAAGCGGCTGGGAGATTCAGGCTGAACTGGGATGGCAAAGATGAGGCCGGTAATTCGGTTACGTCAGGCGTTTATCTGTATGAATTGCAGTCTGGCAATTTCCGGGCGAAAAAAAAAATGATCTTGATGAGATAACGTCAGCAACAAAACCCGGAGAAGGCGCTCTCTGAAACCAACTGTTCCCAAAAATCAAAAGCCCCGGGCATCAACCGCATGCTCGGGGCTTTTGATATTGCAATCAGAATGTCGGCACTGCACTACTGTGGCGCGGCACAACTGCGCGAAAGCCCTTCCTGGCCGGCGCGCCGATTTGCGGCGACCATTGTCCGCATTCCACCCATAGTCAAAACATGAACTGGCGGCTGCCAGTTTCACATGAGAGGTGGCATCAACTGTACACGGGACTCTCTTCCATCTCCTCCTCTTCTTCTTCAACCACTTCGAGTTGCTCTTTGCGTCCCCAACGCGCACGCGCGGCAGAGGCCAGACGCAACAACAACAAGCCGCCCAGGCCGACACCGACCCAGACATAACCGGCTTGTGCAACTTTATTGTCGGGCGAAACCAGCTTCGCACGGCCGTCTGAGGAGATTTCGAACAACACCGCCGCGCTTGCCGCGGCGACCGGCTTCTCGTCCTCGACAGCGCCGGGGAACTTAAAATTCAAAACATTTTCACGGCTGATTAATGCGCCGTGATGCCGAGCCGCCTGGGCGGAAGGCAATTCCGTGAACAACTGATTGGAAATTTTCAAACGTCCGGGATGGCGCAGCACGGCATACCAATGATAAATGAAATAACGGTCAGGCACGGCATCCGGCGAAGCGGGCGAACGAAACGCAAAGTAGGTGCTGTCCGCCGCCAGCGGGCGCGCTTCGGATTCGAGTTTGACGTAGCTCGCGTAATAGTTCAGAATCGCTTCGCTGTTATCGGAAAGCTCGGCTTCGTCGAGACGGTGATCGGCATTTTGATCGATGGCCGGCAACGCCGCCAAGAGCGCCTGCGGCGAAATTTCTGATTCCACCCAAATGCCGTGTTTTTCGATGCGGATTTTGGTTTTGGTGTCGAACGTTCCGCCAGGCGGGACAGCCTGGCTGCCGGTCGCCAACAAGAGCACTATCAAAATAACAGCAAATTTCTTGAACATCGAGATTTTCATATCGTGGTTTCCTCTAGCATCTTCGTCCTGAATCATGATGGGAGTCCGTCCGTTATTCGAATTTCTTGACTCCATCCATCTATCGTCAAGCACAACATGAGCAGAGAGCGTGTGCATTGATGATTTCATCGCATGTCGGCAGCGCGATCTTACGCAAAGGCGGTGCCATAAGGCCTGGCCGAAACGCGACAATAATGTAATCGGTTAGTTGCTTGAATTGTTTTGTCTTACCGGAGGAACTGCTGTTGGCGAGGTGTGTCTGAGCCAAACATTGTGGGAAAAATTTTCCCAGTGGTTGTAATGAGATTTCTCAGTTCAAAAACTGATCTGCCAACTCAAGCCGACGGCAACAGTCCCTGTTTCCGGTAACGGCACGCCTCCCACTGCCGGGCGAGGTTGCTCCGGCAACGAGGTCAGCGCATCAAAAAAAGAATAAATCCAAATGCCGCTCGTGAGCACGGCGGAAAGATTGCGCGCACGATTGAGCGTGTTATAGCGCCGATACGTGGCTTCCGCTTTTGCAATCGTTGCTGCGGATAAATAATTCTCGCGCGCTTTTTCCCGGCGCAAGTGCAGGGCGGCAGTCGCGACGAGGCCCGCGCCCGCCGCCGCCATCAAAATGCGGCCCTGCGATTTTTGGTTTTTATACATCTGTCCCAACCCCGGAATGAGCAGGGAGCGCAGCGCAGCTTGCGGCCGGGGATCCGGCACGACGAGATAACGCTGGCTGACATAATTATGCCCGTTGCCCATCGCCAGGTTGTTTTTCAACTCCGCCAAAAATTGATGAATCTTCGGCGAAACATACAGCGAATCCAATTTGAGATTCGGTTCGAGCGACAACGCCTGCTCGAATTGCGCTTTGGATTCAAAAAAATCACCTTCACTGTAAGCAATAACGCCAAGCACTTGATGCACTTCAATCACTTGCTGCGGCGTCAAATGCTGCCAGCTCTGCAACGCTTGTTCACCGGCCTTTTTTGCCGCAGCATAGTTTAATTGTTGAAAGGCATTTCGCATTTCAATCACGGACTCTGTGTTTGCTTGAGCAAACACAGACCCAAATGCTGCCAGGCTTAACAAAAGTGAAAGCCCTGCAATATTGATGTAAAATCGCCAAACATTCATGCCGGTTCGAAAAAATCATCAACGCCTGCTTTAACATGCAATCTGCTCAGCAGTAAATAGATACCAACGCTAGGCGCTGCGGATTTTGTTAGCTGTTAGTTACATTCAAAATAACATGGCATGCGAGGAAGGAATATCTGCAGAAAAACCAGGAATTGCGGCGCACCCGGACGATACTACAGTATGCGTTACCCTAATTTGCAGGAGTGATTTCTTATGAAATGTCATCCAGGGATCCTGTGAAGTATAGCTAAAAACTTCACAGGATCCCTTCTGAGATGACAAGGTTGAGAGGTTTTACAAGGCGGCCGTGTACTAGAATCGCAATTGTCTGCGCCAATTTTCAGACAAGTTGAAATTTCGAAATTCGTCGCACGGGACGGTGTCAAACTTTAAAAAATTCTCCAGCGGATTGAAAAAACCAACGAATTAAAAACCGTGGGGTTCTTTAATCCGGAGGATCATGATGGCGCGAGAGGCGGCTTGCCTCTTCGTCCGCGGCGCAAGGCATACAAATCAACTTCCGGCACGGGCAGGCCGAGTTCGCGCAAGCGATGGAATTCGGCAATGGCAAAATTATCCGTCATGCCGGCAATGAAGTCGGCAATGGCACGCGCACGCTCCGCCGGCGCATGATTGTGCGGCATAGCGGCAAAAAGCTGGGCGGTTGCCGGAATCAAGCTGGCATCCTGCAAATACAGCCGGAAAAGGGCGCGCAGCATTTCGCGCGCTTCTTCATCGGCATAGCGCACTTCCGGACGAAAAATGATGCGTTGATAAATAAACTTGTTTAATTCGTTTTGCATCACATCGACGCCGGCGCTGAAATGAATGATTTCTTCGTCAAAACGGGGGCAGCCCGCAGGTTCGCGCACAAAGGTTTGCAAGCGGCGCAGGCCTTCGGAAATGAGATCGCTGACCAGCAGATTAATCAAACCGTTGATTAAACGATTGTCATACAGATAATGATTGTTGCGCCGCTGCTCGCCGAGGTTTTCGCTATGCTCCACGCGCCGCACAATTTCGAGGGTTTGAATTTCCTCCAGTGAAACCAGGCCGGCGCGCAAACCGTCTTCGAAATCATGCGTGCGTTGCGCCACTTCATCGGCAACCGCAACGACCTGGCCTTCCAGCGTGGTCGCAACCTCCCGCTCGAAAGCCAAACCGTTGGTGTTAAAATCAGGGTAAGCATATTGGCCGCGCTTCAACCGCGTGTGTTTGAGAATGCCCTCACGCACCGCGGCGGTGAGATTAAGCCCGGGGAAATCATATTTTTGTTCGAGGAGATCGACAACGCGGAGAGATTGATAATTGTGTTTGAAGCCGCCATACGAACGGCCCGGCAACGAATCGTCCAGCGTGTCGCGACCTTGCAGGAGGTCGTCCAAAACTTTTTCGCCGAGATGGCCAAACGGCGTGTGGCCAAGATCATGGCCCAGAGCGATGGCCTCGACCAGGTCTTCATTCAAGGCCAGCGCGCGCGCAATCGTGCGCGAGATCTGCGCGACCTCGAGCGTGTGCGTCATACGCGTGCGGAAATGATCGCCTTCGGTAATGAGAAACACCTGGCGTTTGTGTTTCAAGCGACGGAATGCGCGCGCATGCACCAGGCGGTCGCGATCACGTTGAAAGGCGACGCGATACTCATGCTCCGGTTCAGGGTGCAGGCGGGTGGCGTGCGCCTCGCGATTGCGGCGCGCATAAGGCGCGAGCGCGCGGGCGTCATGACAAATCGTCTGAAAAAACCTCGGCATCAAAGTAAAACAGCTCGGCTTTGGGATTCTGCCAGGCATCTTCCGGCAAATTGGCCTTCCGGCAAACATGCCGCAGAAACGTATAAACATCCCATTGCCGGCCGCGGGCAACTTGCGGCAACAACAAGCCGTGCCGCTTGCCCAGCCGCACCATCAGGCCATGCACGCCGAGCCGGAACTCTTCCAGCGAAACCAGTGCGCGCAACGGCGTGATCACGGAAATTTCAAGGCGTAACTGCTCAAGCTCATCCGCCGACACCGGCTCGAAGCGCGGATCACTGCAGGCCGCGGCCACTGCCATCGCCTTCACGGTTTCGGGAAGCGGGGTTTGCGGTTCGATATTGCCGATGCAGCCGCGCAAGTCCTCGCCGCGATGCAGGCTGATGAAAACGCCGGCGCGTAGACTTTGCAGTTCTTCCAAAACGCCATCAGCAGCCGCGGCTGCGGGTTCGCCGCGCAGATGCGCAGCGACCGCGTCGCGCGCCAATTTCAACAACAAATCTTTTTGCAAACGGGTCAACATGATTCGACCTCTTTTGCAGAAATTGCGAGGCTTCGAGATGAAACGCTCCGCTCCGCACAGACGGGATAAAAAAGCCTCGCCCCCTCGAGAAGATACTCATACAAATCAGCGGGCCCGACTACGAATTGCCGGTCCCGTTCATCCGTTCAAGCGTGGCGGAGACATAACCCACCACCGCTTCGTAATCACCGCCGGTGTCGCCGGAGTTTTGATAACAAAGGATCTCGGCGTCATCCGCGCCAAGTTCACGCGCGGCGATCATCGCGGCGACGATCGGGCCTGCGCCGCAGGCTTCGCAAACGCGCGAGTGCAAGGCTTCAAAAACCCGTGGAGGATCGAGGGTTTGCAACAATTGCATGAAAT
The DNA here is from genome assembly GCA_003576975.1 of Candidatus Zhuqueibacterota bacterium. GTDB lineage: Bacteria > Zhuqueibacterota > Zhuqueibacteria > Zhuqueibacterales > Zhuqueibacteraceae > Coneutiohabitans. The sequence continues at coordinate 1,854 of QEVD01000443.1, read as the reverse complement.
AAGCATCAATACGCCGCGCTTCGTGATACTCGTGATAATGTGAAAGATCCGAACTCGCGACCATCACGAATGGCGTTTTTGCGGCCATTTCCGCCAAAGCCAGGCCCAGGGCTTCGCACAATTCCCAGGATTGTTCGCCCATCACAATCGGCACAATCGCGCAATCCGGCAGGGCCACCTGCAAGAAGGGTAATTGCACCTCAATCGCATGCTCTCCGCGAGATTCTTCAGTGCGATGGCCATGCCAGGCTGACATGAAATAATCGTGCTTGTGCAGAAATTGTTCGGCAATTGTCGTTGCCACCGGCAAATCCCCCAAAGGCGTGCGAAAGCTTTGCCCGGTGAAAATCGAGATAAACGGAAAGCGTTCCCAATGACTCGGCGCGATGAAAATCACGGTGTCAACATGCTGATGGCGCAAGCGTGCATACGTATGTGCCGCCACGTTGCCGGAGTAACGATAGCCGGCGTGCGGCGCAATGGCCGCCAAAAGTTGCGCAGACGCGGGTTTGACTGCCGCTTGCGCCAGCATTTCTTGCACATGTTGCCGCAGCAATTGCGGATGGTCCGGATAGAATTTTCCCGCCACGGTCGCCCGACGGACGGCATCTGCTGCGACCGGTTCGATCTTTTTATGCCTATCAGCCATGACACATACCTACAAAAACAAAAAGGCACAACCGGATCGTCATGCCTTCACTGTCGCTGTCTCTCGAAAGAATTATGTATCATCGACGCAACCTCCTCGAACGACGTGCAAGTCAATCTAGCATAATATTCAGGAATGTCAATGAGTTTTTGCCGGCGCAATTTTCATGAAAAATATTGATTCCAGAGAATTATTCTTGCTTATCTCCCGTTCTCGGGTTAGAATAAGTTCGATCCGAAAAACGCGGTGATCAAACGCTCATGTGCGGAAGGAGGCGAGATGGAGACGCTGTTGAAACTGGGCGCCGGCGCGGCGATCGTGTGGTTTCTATTGGGAGGGCGCGGGGCGTTGGAACCAAAACAACGCGTGAGTCTTGCGCCCCCGGATACCGCAACGGCAATTGTGACAACCGTTGCAGCGCCGCGCACGCCCGCGGTTGCCATCAATTCCTTGGAGTTTCTGCAAGATCACAGCAAATATATTCTCAAAATGAATGCCATCCAGGTTGGCGCTTATCGCTTGCCGAGAGCGGACGAGCCGACTGCTGCCGGCAGTATCTCGATACCGTGGCAAACGCTGAGCGTGAATCCGTTTGATTTTCCGCTTTCTGTTCCCCAGGAAGAACGGCGCAAGCATTTGGCCGGGTTGATGGCTGCGGAGGGCAAACGTGCGCCGGAGCCGCGCGCATTTCTGGTGCTGGAATTTCCGAACGGCGAAAAATATCTCACAGAAACATCAGACACCGGCAGCGTCATCAAATCCGGCACGGTTGCCTGGCATATTCGCGATGAGGCGGCGGATCTTGCGTTCCTGCAAACGCTCGGCGAAAACGCCAATGCCGTTTGCTTTATTCTCGATGATGCCTTCTTGACATTTGAAGAAGTCCGGTTGCAGTCACAGAAATGAATCATCCCCTCGTCGAGCATGTCGTTGATTCCCAACAGCGCCGCTCTCATTTTGGCGGGCGGAAATAGCAGCCGGCTGGGGCGCGCGAAAGCCTTTTTGCCCTGGCAAGGCATGACTTTCATCGAAACGCTGGTCACGAATTTGAAGGACGTTTGTCAAGAGGTGTTGCTCGTGACAACGCCGCAGCATGATTTCGCCTCTCTGCCTGTGCGCATTGTTCATGACATTCTCCCCGGCAAAAACAGTCTTGGCGGTTTATATGCCGGCCTCCGGCAATCAAACCAGCCGGTGAATTTTGT
>QEVD01000442.1 GCA_003576975.1 Candidatus Zhuqueibacterota bacterium | reverse complement strand
CAAATCCACCGACAGCGCCGCAAAGTTATTCACGAAATTCAGCGGGTTCTTGATCTCATGCGCGATGCCGGCGGTGAGCTGGCCGAGCGAGGCGAGTTTCTCCTGCGTGATGAGCTGCTGTTGCGTGGCCTTCAACTCGGCATAAGCTTTCTCGATCTCTCGCGCCTGCTCCAGCTCGCGCTGCATCGTGCGCTCGCGTTCTTTGCGAATCAACCGCCGGCGTTGTACGCGATCGACCGCAAACACCAGCGCATAGGCGCCATACGCCCACCAGGTTTTCCACCAGGGCGGCAGGATGGTGAGGCGCAGGCTGGCGCCCTCCATGTTCCAGACGCCGTGGCTGTTGGCGCCCCGCACCCGGAAAGTGTACTCGCCCGGCGGCACGTTCATGTAGGATGGCGTCTCGCCCTCTCGGAGATCTTTGCGCCAGCCCGTGCGGTCGTAGCCTTCGAGCATGAACTCGAGTTGGATGGATTTCGGGTCGAAAAAATCAAAACAAGCGACCGAGAAAGCCAGTACGTTTTGGTCGTGCGCCAACCGGAGAGCGGAGGTTTGCCAGACGGGTTTTTCCAAAATGCCCGGATAAAGGTTGCCGGCGCTATTGCCCGGCACTACGGATTTGCCGAGCAAACGGAGAGCGGTGATGCATACCCTGGGCGGGCGGTTGTTTTTTGCCCGGGCGATTTTTTCAGGATAAAAAGCCAGGAAGCCCTGCCGGCCGGCAATCAGCATCTCACCGTCGGCTGCGACGTGGAATGCGCTGTTGGGCACGCCGAGAGGCCGAACGCCAAAGGCTTCGCCGTAGGCGTAAAACCGTTCCGTTTCGAGGTCGAACTCAAAAAGCCCGTTACGCTCGTACAGCCATAAACTGCCGTCGTTTCCTTTGGAGAGTGCAATATCCCCGCCTCCGCCTGCCCTCTTCAGGTTAATAATCGGGTCACTGAACTTTTGGCGGCTCCCGTCTGCCAGGTTTAACTTGTGCAGGCTGCTCACCTGGTCAACGAACCAGATGTTGCCTTGCTCGTCGCCGGTGAGGTTCGAGACGGCGCCTGTCTCTTTTTCTTTAATAAAATGGGTGAAAGTTTGCCGGGCCGGATTGAAGCGGTCAAGAAAGAGCGGAGCGTCGTCAGGGTTTTCCCTGTCGCCGCCGCCCACCCAGATATTGCCATTTGCATCCAGCCAGGCGCCCTGTGTTGCGTTGCCGCCAATGCTTTCGGGTTCGCCGGTTTTGGGGTCGAGCCGGTACAAGCCCGTTGCCCAATCGGTCGCCCAGACGTACCCTTCCCGGTCGTGCACGATGCTTTCGATCCAGGTATCTCCGATGTGGTCGAGGTAGCGCCGGAACTTGCCTCGCCCACCACCGGCGGGATCACGCCGGAACAATCCCCGCTCCGTGCCGATCCACAGCGCCCCCTCCCGGTCAACCGAAAGACAGGAAACCTGCCGGGCGCTCAATTCATCGTCCCGTTTGCCATCTGGGTTGCCGGTAGAAGCATGAAACACCCTGCCGGTTTTGCGGTCGTAGCGAATCAGAGGGATGCCGTTGCTAAATCCTAGCCAGATATTGCCTGCATGGTCTTTAGCAATGGAAGTTACACTATTGCCGATGGCTGCGTCTTTTCGATAATCAAAAAACGGGAATTGCTCGTCCTGCCTTCTTACTTTGAAAACGGTGCTGCCGCCGGAGCCGGTGGCAATCCAGATAACGCCGTCAGCCGATTGAAAAGTTTGCCAGAGATGATTAGTGGTCAGGTTGTATGCGCCCTTTTTAGCTTCAAAATGTCGAACAGCGCCGGAGGCGGGGTCAAAGACGTTCAACCCGCCAAACGCGGCGGTTATCCAAATGCGCCCCTCCCAGTCTTCGAAGATGGAGGTAATGTGCCAAGAGTGCGCTTGGGCCACGAGACCCCGAAGCCTGGGGCTGCTCAATTTGTTGGGGTTTGCGGGGTCAAAGGTCAGGCGGGTGAACGTGCCTTTTTCGCGGTCCAGCCGGTGCAGCCCGTCGCCGCCAGTTCCGATCCAAAGATTGCCTTTGCTGTCTTCCAGCATCCCCCGGATTTTGTTGTCGATGAGGCTGTTGGAGTCCGCCGGGTCGTGGAGGTAGCGGGTGAAAGTTTCGGTTTTCGGGTCGTAGCGGTTCAGCCCGCCGAGTTTGTTGGAAGTGGCGAATGGAAGGCCCGTGCCGACCCAAAGCGTGCCTTGCTTGTCCACATAAAGCGCCCGCACCAGGTCGTAGGAGAGGCTGCGAGGGTCGTTGGGATCATGGTGGAATTGCCGGAAGCTACCCGTTTTCCGATCGAGCCGGTCCAGTCCGCCGTCGCCGCCGACCCAGATGTAGCCCTGGCGGTCTTCGACGACGACGGAATTGGTGTTGTGGCTCAAAGATTCGGGATTGTTGGGATCGTGGCGGTAGCGGGTGAAGGTTTCCGTCGCCGGGTCGAAAGCGGTCAGGCCGCCGCCAGAGTAGTGCGTCATCCAGAGCACGCCCTTGCTGTCAAGAAAGATATACTCGATGTAGTCGCTGGAGAGGGAGTTGGCGTCAAGCGGGTCGTGTTGGTACGTGACGAAGTTCTGCCCGTCGTAGCGGTGCAGCCCCGCTTGCGAAGCGAACCATAGGAAGCCTGTGCTGTCCTGCACCATGCCCTGCACGCTGTTGCCGCTGGCGCCGCCGGGCAACTCGAAGACTTCGAAACGAGGGTTGAAGTTTTGGAAATCGCCGGCGGCAGTCTGTGCAAAACCGGCGTTGACGGCGAAAAGCAGCAGGAAAGTTAGTTTTTTCATTTTTAGTTGTTTGGGGAAAGTAATTGAATGACAAACTCCGTAAATTTCCCTTCTTCCGTTTCCATTTTGATTTCTCCGCGATGCTCCTGCACAATAATATCGTAGCTGATCGACAACCCCAACCCCGTGCCCTGTCCCGTTGGCTTCGTCGTGAAAAACGGATTGAAGATCTTCTCGCGAATCTCTGGGGGAATGCCGTTGCCGTTATCGCGGATGCGGATTTCGATGCGGTCGCGCAAATTTTTCGTGCTCACGGAAATCGCCGGCGAAAAACTATCGCTACTTGCTTTTTTCTCCTTTTCGTTTGCCTTTTGCTTCTGAAACGCGGCGTAACACGCATTATTCACAATATTCAAAAACACGCGGCTAATATCCTGCGGCACGACTTCGAGCTTGCCAATGGTCTCGTCGTATTCTTTTTCAATCGTGATATTGAAAGACGCGTCATTCGCGCGCAAGCCGTGATACGTGAGATTCACCGCTTCATCGAGCAAATGGTTGATATCCGCCAACTCGCGCTGGCCGGAAGAGCCGCGCGCGTGCTGCATCATGCTCTTCACGATGCCATCCGCGCGCTTGCCATGGTGATTGATCTTCTCCGCGTTTTGTTCCAGCGTGTCAAGAATCTCCTCAATATCCGTCAAATCTTTCTCATTCACGCTTTTCGTTTTACGTTTTACCAGCTCTTCTCTCAACTCTCTCGCCAAATCCACCGACAACGCGGCAAAGTTATTCACAAAATTCAGCGGATTCTTGATCTCATGCGCGATGCCGGCGGTGAGCTGGCCGAGCGAGGCGAGCTTTTCCTGCGTGATGAGCTGCTGTTGCGTGGCTTTTAAATCAACATGCGCCTGTTCCAATGCCTCGTATGCTTCCTTGAGTTCTTTGGCTTTCTGCAATTCCATTTCCTGCCGCGCGTTTTGTATTTCCAGCTCGGCTGACTTTTTAATCTCACTTTGCAGATTGAGGTTGACTGCAGCAAACCGGCGGGCGAGAAAAGCAGACATGGTCAGCGGAACGACAAGAATAGCCGCAAACCAGAATATCAGGGGGTAAATCGCACTGTGGGGCAGGATATTTTTAATAAAAAGCACGATAATCAGACTGCCCGCAGCAAAAGCAATGAAGCCACTCCCGATGAGCCAGGCATCTTCCTTTTTCCTCAAGATTGCCAGAATAACAATTCTGAACATTTCAAGAACCATAATAACAAAAAATAGAATAGCCAGTTGGGCGGGAATAGAAAGAGGGACCACCCAGACTAAAATGCACTGAATCGCCGCAACCGCCAGGATGGCAAAGTACCATTTTGGCGGTTTCCCATAGAACAAAGAGTACAGAAATCTTACCCCCGAAATGCCAATAAAAATAAACAGGGTATAGGTTATGTGAACATAAGTTACGCCCAACCGGGTATCGGTTTCAAATCCAAAAACGTTTTCATGCGCAAAAAAGGCCATCGCCGATAAGGATGCGGTAAATATGGCAAAATAAATATGCTCGCGTTGACGCCTGTAAAAGAAGAATAATAGAAAATGAGAGATCGAGAACACGAATGGGATTGCAACCATAATTGACTGACCGCTGCTGGTGAGGCGTGCATCGGTGAAAATTCGCGCAAGGGCCTCATCGATATTTGTTAAAACAAGAGTAAAGCCAACCTCAGACGCAATATCTTTTTCATAAAGCACAAAATTCGAATAGCGCACGGCAAACAAATAGATCTCACCGCCGCGAAGCAGAATGGATTTGGCACTCTGCGGTTGCTCCACAGAAATGGCAAAAGGGACTTCATCTTCAGTCGAGGCGCCAACTTTGCCAAAGCGATATTTCAGCTCACCATTGATATAGATTTCCGAAGCACCGTTATGCGATAAAAAAATAGCCATCGGTACGATTGAAAGCGCACTATCGACTTCGAGGTAAGATCTGAACCAACCAATGCCCGGCCAGCCACTTTCCGGCATCGCTTCCTCAGTCAGATGGCTGTCGACAATTTCCCAATCACTATCATCGAAATTTGGATCAGCCCAGGCAATATTGTCGCCCGGATGGTACTTCCACCTTTCCGAAATCAGCAGCGAGCGCCCGGATTCCAGGCTGTCTTTGGTAATGACAAATAGGGGCTCCTGGGCAGAAAGGCACGTTGCCAGGCACAGGATTGGGGCTATTAGTGCAGCCCTGTAGAAACGCATATTCATTTTCATCGGGCTTTGTTTTTGCATTCTCAGCCTCAGTTTTCCACTTTATTCCACATACGCAATTTATGCAGGCAATTTCACAATAAACGTCGCACCTTCGCCCTCCCTGCTTTCCACCGTCAGCGTGCCGCCATGTCCCTGCGTGACGATGTCAAACGAAAGCGACAAACCCAGTCCGGTGCCGGAACCCGTCGGCTTGGTCGTGAAAAACGGCTCGAAGATTTTCTCCCGCACTTCATCGGAGGTGCCGCCGCCGTTGTCGCTCAAACGAGTCTCAACCGCGCCATCGATTACAAGCACGATAAACATGCCACGCCTCCGGCGTTCTGAATTTTCATGATGGCGTTGTCTATAAACATTTCACGCCTCCGGCGTTGGTATTCGCGACACCGAAACAAAACCCGTAGGGTTGAAATGATTATAGAATAGTGA